>NZ_JAAHTB010000018.1 GCF_010692745.1 Methylobacterium sp. BTF04 | reverse complement strand
TCACGCTCCGGAATGCGCGTCGATGTAATGCCCCAATGCGCTCGCGGCGTTGAGCTCGCGCGCCCCGCTCCCACATGCAGTCCGCGACAGCCACATCGTACGGTCCTCGCGACTGTCGGCTTCCGGTCCCGCACTTGGCTTATCCTCGACCCGCTCCGACCCATTGGCTGGTGACGCCGCCGTTCCGGCCTCGTTCATCGCGCGCACCCTACCAAGAGACTTAGCGCTCGCTCCGGGGGCGCCTTGCTGATGAAGCCGGGCTCGGCGTTCGCGCGCGTGTCCATAAAGCCAGAGGCCGGGCCTGTGGAGCAGTGGGGCCGCCAAGGCAGTGGCAGGTATCAGCATGAGGATGGTACCAGCGCCCGTGAGCGGCTTGACCCGTGGGATGTTGTCCTCCGGTTCATCTCTTGTCTGATAGCCCTGTCAGGTGCTCTCCCGGGCTTCTTAAGAAATCTTTGAGACAATAGGCCATCTGCCGCCCTTATAGGAAAGTGTCGCCCGACCATGACCAGTCCGGTCCACCAGCCTCTCAAGATGCGCGCGTCACTGTCCTTCGCCGGGATGGGTGGTTGTCTTCGTCATCGGCTCGCCATGAGGCGGCGGCATGCGATCAGCGGATCGCCGTGGTGGGGGGCGTTCCGGCGCGACATGTCGCACGGCGCCGAGGCTTCTTCGCCTCGTTAGACCACCGGACTTATCGGATGAATTCGTTGCGTATGGCCCGCAGCAGAGTGAGTCCGGAACCCTCATCCGCCCTTCCGAGCCCTCCAGCATCATGATCCGGATCCCGTGAAGATCGCCCTCATCGCGCATCTCAAATTTCCGATCGCTCAGCCGTTCTCGGGAGGCCTCGAGATGCACACGCATCTTCTGGCCACGGCGCTGCAGGCGCGCGGCCATGCCGTGACGCTGTATGCGTCCGAAGGATCGACGGCGAGCCTCGGGCTCGAGGCAGTCTGCCCGCCGACGGGCAGCGCGTTCGATGACGTATCGGCCGAACGGATCGATGCGATCGAGGATGCCGCCTACGTGGCGATCATGGACGCGGTGGCGGATGGCGATTTCGACATCGTTCACAACAACAGCCTGCATTACCTGCCGCTGCTGCGGGCGCCGGAACTGACGGTGCCGATGGTGACGGCCTTGCACACCCCGCCTTTCGAGCCGTTCATGCGCGGCGTCCGGGCACGGGCGCACGACATGACCTTCGCCGCCGTCTCGGAATCGCTGGCGCGGGAATGGCGCGATCTGATCGGTATGCCGTTGGTGATCGCCAACGGCATCGACCTCAAGGCCTTCGCCTATTCCGCGGCGCCGAAGGGCGCGGCGCACGCGATCTGGATGGGACGGCTCGTGCCGGAAAAGGGCCCGCATCTCGCCATCGATGCCGCCCGTGCGGCGGGGCTCCCGTTGCGCTTTGCCGGCCCGCGGAGCGACCCGGCCTATTGGGACGCGGAGATCGCGCCCCGGCTCGGTCCGGATATCACCTATCTCGGTCATCTCGGCCATGCGGCTCTCGCCCGGGAGGTCGGCGAGGCGCATGTCGCCCTCTGCACGCCGCGCTGGGAGGAGCCGTTCGGCCTCGTGCTGGCGGAATTCCTGGCCTGCGGCACGCCGGTAGCGGCTTTCGCCCGCGGCGCGATCCCCGACATCCTCGATGAATCCTGCGGCGTCCTCGCCGCGGCCGACGACGTCGCGGGTCTCGGCCGCGCGGTCACCCATGCCATCCGCCTCCACCGTCACGATTGCCGACGCCGGGCGGAGCACCTGTTCGATGCCGACACCATGACGGATCGCTACGAGGCGATGTACCAGACCGTCCTGAAGGACTCGGTGCCGCGTGCAGGCATCGTCACCCATGCTCGCGCGCCGCTGCTCGACGATGCGTAAGTCTGCCCCTTCTCTCGGATGCGCCGTCGTCTGCGTCCCGGCCCGGAACGAGGCGGAGATCCTGCCCCGCTTGATCCGGTCCCTCGACGCTCAGCTCGGCGCCGGTGATGGCGCCCGCCTGCGCGTCGTCATCCTGGCCAACAATTGCACCGACGGCACCGTGGAGCTGATCCACGCCATGGAGCGCGACGGTGAGGCCACTCACCTGATATTACGCGTGATCGAGGCACGGATCGCCCCCCCCGATGCCCATGTCGGCACCGCACGCCGGATGGCCCTCGACGCCGGCGCCGACTGGCTCGACGCCGATGCCGTCGTGGACGGCGTCGTGCTCAGCACGGATGCCGATGCGGTTGCGCCGGCCGACTGGGTGCGAGCCAACCTCGCAGCCCTCGACGGAGCCGAACTCGTGGGTGGCCGCCTCGTCATCCACGGTGCCGTGAGCGACCCGGCCCTCGACGATCTGCATCGCCGGATCGAGCGTTACTGGGTCGGCGTGCGCGCCCTCGAGGAAGCGCTCGACCCGCCGGCTCATGATCCGGCGCCGCGCCACGGTGATCATGTCGCCGCGAGCCTCGCCATCCGGGCCGATCTGTATCGCCGCGTCGGCGGCCTGCCGGCCCTCGCCTGCGGGGAGGACAACGCCTTCGTCGCCCGGGTCCGCCTCCATGGTGGCCGGGTCCGGCATTGCCCTGCCGTGTCCATTGCGGTCTCGGATCGGGCGACCGGCCGGGTCGAGGGTGGGATGGCCACGGAGATGACCCGGCGCGCCCGCGTCGCTGCCGGCACCGAGGCATATCTGCTGCCGCCCGCCAGCCATTGGTGCGCCCTCATCGCACGCCGGCGTGCCCTGCGCGAAGCCTGGAACGCGCCAGCCGGGACCGAGACGGCGCTGCGCGCGCTCGGGATCACCCCCGCCGACATCGCAGCCATCGATCCGGCCACCTGTCCCAATGCCATCGCCCTCGTCGAGCGGATCGAGGCGCGGATCGGAGAAGGCTTGCCCGAGCCCGTGGCCGAACCCCTCGACCGGGTTCTGGCCGATATCGAGGCGATGCTCGCCGAACTGCACCGGGTGCCGGTGGCGCGAGTCGCATGAGCCGACGGCCGATCGGCTATTACGTCCACCATCAGGGGGCCGGTCATTGGCAGCGGGCCTGCCTGATCGCGGCGCATCTCGATCGCCCGGTGACGCTGATCGGCACATTCGGTGAGATCGAAACAGGCGGCGCGCCGGGTGCCGTTCTCGATTTGCCCGACGACAGGCTGACCGGGTTCGATGGTCGCGACGGGGAAGCCGAACGCCCGCAGGCATTGCACTACGCACCGCTCGGCGCCGATGCGATTCGGGCCCGCATGGCCCGGCTCGCGGCCTGGATCGGGGCTTCCGACCCGGTATTGATGATCGTCGATGTGTCCGTCGAGATCGCGCTGTTCGCCCGTCTCATGTCGGTGCCGACCCTGACGGTTCGGCTTGCCGGCAATCGCACCGATACGCCCCATCTGGAAGCGTTTCGCGGGGCCAAGAAGGTGCTGGCGTTCTTCCCGCCTGCCCTCGAAGCGGCCGGGACCCCCGACTGGGTCCGTTCCAAGACGCTCTATGCCGGATTCGTTTCGGCCGGATCGGCGACCGGGCGATCGGAGCCCGAGGATGGATCGATCGTCGTGATCTACGGGCGCGGCGGGGAGGGCGGCGGCCTCGGTGATCTCGCCGCAGCGGCCCGTATGGTGCCGGATCGGACCTGGCACGTGCTCGGGCCCGTGCGTGAAACCGATGCGACTGTCCTCACCCGGCTTCCTGCGAATCTGCATTGCCACGGCTGGGTCGCCGATCCGGCGCCGTTTCTGGCGCGCGCCGCCCTCGTCATCGGCGGCGGCGGCGATGGCGTGGTCGCGGGGGTCGCCGCATCGGCCAAGCGCTTCGTCTGTCTCTCGGAAGCCCGCGCCTTCGATGAACAGGTGACCAAAGCCGACGCGCTCCACGCGATGGGGGCGGCGATACATCGGCGGGATTGGCCGGCGGCGGCGGAGTGGCCCGGCCTCGTCCGGGCGGGGCTGGCGCTCGATCCGGCTGTGATCGGCGCCCTGGTCCAACCGGATTCGGCGAGGCGCGCTGCCGGACTCATCGCGGCGGAAGCCAACCGCATCGAGGGGCTGCGCCGCAGCTGAACCTCATTCGGCCCGCGCTGGCTGGTCAGCCCGACGTGAGCTATCGAAACGCCGCAGTTGGCGGAGCATAAAACTGCCCGCGCAGCGCGACCGGATCAGGCTTGCGACGCGGGCTCGACGATAAAGGCAGTTAAGTGTGTCGCCTCAGCGGCGACGGAACTGGCCGCGGATCGGCGGACGCGGACCGGCGGAGCGCTCGTCCTTGTGACGGAACACGAGGCGGCCCTTCTCCAGATCGTACGGCGACATTTCGACGGTGACGCGATCGCCGGCCAAAGTCTTGATGCGGTTCTTCTTCATCTTGCCGGCCGTGTAGGCCACGATCTCGTGGCCCTGGTCGAGCTGCACGCGGTAGCGAGCGTCCGGCAGGATCTCGATCACGAGACCGTCGAACTGCATCAACTCTTCTTTCGCCATCCACACTCTCCAGCCGGAACGCCGAACGGGGCGACCCGGGACACCAAAAAACAAAGCCGTTCGGCAAAACGCAGCGGGCGGCGGGTCCGATCCCATCGGATGCGCAACACCGGCGAGCGTTGCCTGGACATAATGTTCGTGCGGGGCCGAAGCAAGCTTTTACCGCCGTCGATGAATTCTCGTCGACAGAAAACCACAGGGCTGCAGTCCGCCGGCAAGTGTCGTGCGGCTTTCACCTGAGGCCATCGCGCGACCGCGTCGGACCCGGATTTCATCGGCGTTCATCGCCGGCGCCCGCATCTCCGGGCATCGTGCGTCCGGTCCGTGGGGCGATCATGGCGCGATGGCGTTGCCGGCATAGTCGATCCGCCCGTCCGGCGTCCGGCGCCAGACCTGCAGCGTATAGGCGGGACGTCGCGGATCGGCCTTGAGATCGCCCGTCGCGTCGAAGGCGATCTCGCCGATTGCCGTCCGCAGCGGCAGGCCCCGGTGCAGGAAGGCGGCGACCGCCTGGGCGTCCGCCGATTTCGCTCCTCCGATGCCGAGCGCCAGGACCTCAACGGCGGCGTAGCCCTGGGCGGCGAACGTATCGGCCTCCGGTGAACGCACGGACTTTGCCGGAGTGCCTTTCGCGTCGGGCAGCCGGCGCTCGGGTGCGAGGGTCATCACCGTGCCATCGGCGGCCGCTCCCGCCGCTTGCAGAAACTCTTTGTCGAGGAGGCCGTCGCTCCCGACCAGGGGAGCATCGAGGCCCGCCTCGCGCATCGCCTTGACCAACAGGCCGGCTTCGGGGCCGAGGCCGCCGAAATACACCACCGCGATGCGGGCCCGCTTCAACCGCGCGGCCAGGGCGGACAGATCTCTTTCACCGGGCGTCAGGGTCTCGAAGGCCGCCTCGCTCTGCCCGGCCGCCTTGAGTGCGCGAGCGACGCCGTCGACGAGCCCGCGTCCGAAGGTGGTCTTGTCGTGGACGAGGCCGATGCGCTGGCCTGCGAACTTCTCTGCGAGGTAGGCCCCGGCGATGGTGCTCTGGTCGGAATCGTTGGCGAACGGCCGGAAAACATTCCACTGCCCGCGTGCCGTCAGGGGCGCCCAACTGGTGCCGGGTGTCACTGCCACGATACCCGCCTCCGCGTAGGCCGGGATCGCCAGGGCTGCTACGGCCGCGTTCAGCGGCCCGACCACGAGACTCACCCGATCCGCGGCGAATTTCTTGACCACCGCGAGTCCCTGCTTGCCGTCGCCGGCATCGTCCGCCGCCACGAGGACGAGGCGCTGTCCGTTGACGCCGCCCGCCTTGTTCAGATCGGCCACCGCCTGCTCGGCGCCGCCTCGCAGTCCCTGGCCGAAGGCCGCGTCCGGTCCGGTGAGCGGCGCCGACAGCCCGATCTTCACCTGCGCCTGCGCGGCGGTGGCGAGACAGAGGAGGGCGGCGGCTGCGAGACACGGTCTCATGAGGTTTGTCACCGGTGGTCGAACTGGGGTGGTCGAACTGGAGCGCGACGATAGTTCGGCCGGACCCGTGCGGAAAGGCACGCCCTGCAGCGGCAACCCGGCGCGCAGGACGGTCGCTTTGTCCTGGATTCCTGTTTTCGCACCGACTGTTGATCGGCAAGAGGGTCGGCGCCGCGGGCCGATCCCCTGGCGCCCGACCTGTCGCGACGGCATTGTGTCGGGAGCGCGGGAGCCTAACTGCCTCTGCCTGTGTTGCGAGGAGGCGGATCCACGCCCGATCCCGGAGTCGCGTCCATGCTGTCCACCGACAACGACATTCTGAGCGCCGCTGAATCCTGGCGCCGCGACGGGCGCACGGTCGCCCTCGCCACCGTGATCGAGACCTGGGGGTCGGCCCCGCGTCCGGTCGGCAGCCATCTCGTGGTCGACGGGGACGGCAACTTCCTGGGGTCGGTCTCGGGCGGCTGCGTCGAGGGGGCGGTCATCACCGAGGGGTTGGACGCCATCGCCGATGGGCGGCCGCGTGTCGTCGAGTTCGGCGTCGCCGACGAAACCGCGTGGCGGGTCGGTTTGTCCTGCGGCGGGCGCATCCGCGTCTTCGTCGAGCCCGTGACCTGAGGCGCCCCCGATGAAGCTCGATTCCCTGACCATCCTCAACGCCGAGCGCGCCGCCCGGCGTGCGGCGATCCTCGTCACCGATCTCGACGATGGGGCGCAGCGCGTGGTTCGGGAAGCCGAGATCGCCGCCGACCCGCTCGCCGACATCCTCGCCAAACGCCTCGCCTCGGGGAAAAGCGGGCTGATCGAGCTGGACGGGCGGCAGGTGTTCTTCACCGTTCAGGCCCCGCCCGTGCGCCTCGTGGTGATCGGCGCGGTGCATATCAGCCAGGCCTTGTGTCCGATGGCTGCCGCCCTCGGCCTCTCGGTGGCCGTCATCGATCCGCGCACCGCCTTCGCGACGCCGGAGCGCTTTCCCGATATCGACTTGGTGGCCGAATGGCCCGACGACGCCTTCGCGACGCGGCTCGCCCCACTGGACCGCTACTGCGCGGTGGCGGCCCTGACGCACGATCCCAAGATCGACGACCCGGCCCTGATCGCCGCGTTGCACGCCGGGTGCTTCTATGTCGGGGCGCTCGGCTCGAAGAAGACTCACGCCGCCCGCGTGGCGCGGCTGGAGCAGGCCGGGTTCTCCGAGGCCGAGATCGGCCGCATCGCGGCGCCCATCGGCCTGAATATCGGTGCGATCAGCCCCGCCGAGATCGCGGTGTCGATCCTGGCACAGATCGTCGCGGCGCAGCGTGCGCCGCGCTCCGGGCCGGTGGCGTGAAATTCGGAATCGTCCCCATCGCTGAGGCCGGCGGTCTGATCGCCGCCCACACGGTGCGCGCGCACGACGTGACCTTGCGCAAGGGGCACCCGATCCCGTCCGAGGATGCGGCCCGTCTCGCGGCCGCCGGCTTGTCCGAACTCGTCGCCGTGACGCTGGAGGCGGGGGATGTCGGCGAGGATGCCGCCGCAGGCCGGCTCGCCTCCCTGTTGATGGGAGCGGCCCTGAGGGCCGAGCCGCCCTTCACCGGGCGCTGCAATCTCCACGCCCTGACCGCCGGCCTCCTTCTCGTCGACCGGGCCGGGATCGATGCCGTCAACGGCGTCGACGAGGCGATCACCGTGGCGACCCTGCCGCCCTACAAGCCGGTGGTGGCCGGCGAGATGGTCGCCACGGTCAAGATCATTCCCTACGCCGTCGCCGGCCGCGCGCTGGAACGCGCCTGTCTGGCAGCACCCGCGGCGGCCCTGCGCATCGCGCCCTATACCCGCCGTCGCGTCGCCGTGGTCTCGACCCTCCTGCCCGGCCTCAAGACATCCACCGTCGACAAGACCCTGGCGATCCTCGCCCAGCGCCTGGCGCCCACCGGGGCGGCCATCGTCACCGATGCCCGTGTGCCCCACCGCGCCGGGTCGGTGGCCGCGGCCATTGGTGCGGCCGTGGACGAGGACGGCGCCGATCTCGTCGTGGTGTTCGGTGCCTCGGCCATTACCGACCGGCGCGACGTGATCCCGGCCGGGATCGAGGCGTCCGGCGGGTCTGTCGCGCATCTCGGGATGCCGGTGGACCCGGGCAATCTGCTTCTCGTCGGCGCACGGGGCGACGTGCCGGTGATCGGTGCGCCGGGCTGCGCCCGCTCGCCGAAGGAGAACGGGTTCGACTGGGTGCTGCACCGTCTGCTGGCCGGCCTTGCCGTCACCCGCGCCGATATCGTCGCGCTCGGCGTCGGCGGCCTCCTGATGGAGATCGTCTCGCGGCCGCAGCCGCGCTCGGGCGGCGAATCGACCGGAGACGACGATGCCTGAAATCGGCATCGTCATACTGGCGGCCGGCCGCGGCACCCGGTTCGGAGCCGAGCCGAAACTCTTGAGCCTTCTCGGCGGCAAGCCCTTGGTCCGCCATGCCGCGGCCGCGGCCGTCGCGTCCCGTCTCGGGCTGGTGATCGTAGTGCTCGGCGCCCACGGCGAGGCAATGCGCGCCGCTCTGGACGGCCTCGATCTCACGCTGGTGGACAATCCGCATTTCGCCGACGGTCTCTCGACTTCCCTGCGCGCCGGCCTCGCTGCGATGCCCGACACGGTCACGGGCGTGCTCGTGCTGCTTGCCGACATGCCGCGGATCACAGCCGATCATCTGACCGCGCTCGCCGATGCCTATTCCGGCGCCGACCCGGCACCGGCGGCGGTGGTGCCGGTGAATGCCGGACGGCGCGGCAACCCGGTTCTGCTCGATCGCCGCCGGCTCGCGGACGATCTCGCCAGCCTCACCGGCGATCAGGGGGCGGGCCGTATCCTCGCCCGGCGCAGCGACGTGCTCGAGGTGGCGATGGATGCCGCCGTGGCGGCCGATATCGACACGCCGGCGGCCCTCGCCGCCCTTGCGGGCGGCCCTGAGCCCCGGCCTCAGGAGGCTTTGCCGCGCTTCGCTTCGGCCCGGCACCGGTCGGAGCAATAGCGCACCTCCTCCCACACCCGCTCCCATTTCTTGCGCCAGGTGAACGGCTTGGCGCAGTGCGCGCACAGCTTGGTCGGCAGGTCGGCCTTCTTGCGCATGCGCGCCATGGGAAATTCGCTCGCAGCGATGGGGCTTGGGATCGGCGTCTGGGTGATATGTGCTTGATCGAAGAAGCGTCGATAGCGTCCGGGACCAATGGCAGCGGGGACTGTTTCCCTACCCCGACCGATGAGCACTGGATGGGGATCGCGGCACACGACTCCGCTCCACGGGGTGTGGAAGGCGTTGGTCCTCTCAATCCGCTAATGCGATCATCGGCGAACTCGGGCGTCCCCCACTGTCACCGCCACGGGTCTCGCGCGCGAAGCGCGATGTCAGAGCGTCCGAATCCTATTACTCGTCGACGGCAGTTCGTACATCGACCCCGCCGCGCTGCGTTCGCCAAAGGTCTCGATGTCACCCCAGAGCGCTAGGATGCGCTCGGCCTTCTTGACCAAGGGCGCCCTGTTCAACCCCGACGACAGAAAGAAGCCAACCAAGCGGGACGTCCGGAACGCCTGGAATTCGGCCTTCGTCTTCCTGATCCGTCTGTCGGCCGAAAGGACGATCCAACGCCCTTCCTGGCCCAATTCCGGAATCCACTGGAGGTCCGTCACGCCAGCGCCGTAGCGGTCACGGATGTGGGTGATCTCATGCTCGCCGGCGAACAGGGCGTGAAGTGCACGGGCGAGGGCGGGCGGAAGGTTCTCGTCGACGACGACCTTCACGCGGCGAGCAGGTACTCTTCGAAGCGAACGGCATCGCGGACAACCGAAGGCGACACCTCATAGAGGCGCGCCACACGTTCCACTGACCCCTCCGACTTCACGGCCTCGGCCAGGGCAACCGTTGGGACCCCAAACTCCGCGGCGATCGGCTGCCCGAACGACCGCTGCGGATCGATCACGATGGTGTCCTTGCCCCGGAATGGCCGCCACCGGGCAACGACCTCGTTATCGAGATCCAGGTCCTTGAATGTCCGCTCGACGACCCCCAGAAAAACGAACTGGCCCTTCCGCAGATCTATGAGCTCACGCTCGCCGCTTGCCCGCAGGCTGTCCAGGAAGATGGTTCGGCCGTCGGTCTGGAACTTCCGCGTGGAGAATGGGCGGTCATCGCTCACGTACGTCCGCGCATGCTCCATGCAGCTCCGGATGACCCTCAGATCCAGATCCTTCTCAATGAATGCCTGGACGAACCGAAGCTCGATCAAATCGCGGAACCCAAGCTCGAGGTGGTCGCCATCCGCCGGCAGCTCAGGTGTCCACAGAGGCGGCATTCGCCCGGCCTTGCCCGCGGACTTGAAAGCGTAGCCGCCAAGCCACCGATTGATGTTGCGCGCGGGCATGCGGATGAGCCGCGCCGCTTCGGAAACGGTGTAATAACCGATCCCGAGAGGGGGCGCTTCACGCGCAGCCGTTTTCACGCGCTCCAACATCTTGTCGATCGTACGCGTTGGGCCAAGGCGCCGCTACGAGAATCCGCACCAGCGGCACCGTACGACGTGTGTATCCCTACCGCTGGCAAAGCGTATGACGGGCTGTCGGCGGCGGTGCAGCGTCGCCACCGCTGGTCCACTAAGGCGGCCAGAGCCACCGATTCTCGGGTTCCCGCTACCGCCCGAGGTGCTCGGCTTCCGTCAGCGCCATGGGGCTCCAGCGGGTGATCTGGATGTAGCCGTCGCGGGCGGCGACGACCATGTGGCGGCGGTAGCGGTGGACCACCGTGCCGGGCGAATGCCGGTGCGCCTCGCGCCAGCCCTCCGCCGCGGCCACGTAGACGCGGCTGTCTCCGAGGCGCGCGATGGTCTCGATGGTGCCGAAGGCGCGCACCCGGCGCAGGATCGCCTCGACCCCGGCCCTGAAATCGAGGGTCCGGTCGGCATCGCTGACGCGGGGCCAGTAGGAGCCTTCACCCTGGGGAGTGGCGGCCTTCCAGCGGGCCGGAAGATCCCGCGCGATCGCCCCGAAGGCGATGCGGCGGGCCGCCATCTGGCATTTGGCGAGCAGCGTTTCGTGGGTCTCGCCCGGTGCCACCGCGAAGTTCTCCTGCGCCAGGATGTCCCCGGTATCGAACCCCTCTTCGGCAAGGACGTGGGCGGTGACGCCCCAGGTGTCGTGCGCGTCCGTGATGGCCTTGAACAGCGGATAGGGTCCGCGACCCATCGGCAACGGCGAGGGGTGGAAGTTCAGGCCGTAGGCCGCGCGTCCGCGCCAGTCCCGGATGAGCCAGGGATAGCCCGCGACCACCAGGGCCCAATCGCCGCCATGGCTCTGGGCCAGGGCGTCCAGATCGGCGGCCTTGAGCCGCGAGAGCTGCATCGGCACCCGATGGCGCCGCGCCTGGGCCACCACCACGTCGTTGTGGTCGTAGAGCCCGTCGCAGGGCCGGGTGAACAGCTTCACCGGTGTCCAGCCCGCTTCGACGAGGGTCTCGAACACACCACCGAGGAAATCGATGCCGGCGAAGGCGAACTTCATGACGCATCTCGAATCAGGGGCTGCGACGCCGCGGCTGCGGCAATTCGGGAGGCCACCGCTCCACGGCGACCCTGCGCGCCTTACCTAATCGATCACGGACCGAATGGGAGCCGATTTTTCGGTGTCGGCAGGTCCGGCCAGACATGCCCGGGCAGACATGCCCGGGCAGACACGCCGGGGCAGGCAAGTGGGAGTTGGTATGGCACGGGTTCTTCTCTACGGCGGAACGGGCGGCATCGGGTTGGCGACGGCGCGGGCCCTTCGCGCACGGGGCCATGCCCTGCATCTCGCCGCCCGCGATTCGGCGCGCCTCGACGCGGCGGCGACGGAACTCGGCGACACCACCTTCACCGCCGGCGACGTGACCGACCCGGCCTTCTTCGAGCGTGCCACCGACGAGGCCGGCGCAGCCCTGTCCGGCCTGGTCTATGCGGTCGGTACCATCAATCTGCGCCCGCTTGCCCGGCTCACCGCCGCAGACGTGGAGACGGATTTCCGCATCAATGCGCTCGGCGCCTTCCTGGCGGTGCAGGCGGCGGCCTCCGCGCTCAAGGCCGGTGCCGGGCAAGCCGGTGCCGGCATCGTCCTGTTCTCCACGGTTGCGGTGGCGCAAGGGTTTCCCGCTCACGCCTCCGTGGCGATGGCCAAGGGCGCCGTCGAGGGCCTCGCCCTGTCGCTCGCCGCCGAGATGAGCCCCCATGTGCGGATCAACGTGGTGGCTCCGTCGCTCACCCGCACGCCCCTGGCCGCCGCGATCACCGGCAACGAGACCCTGGCGTCGGGGATCGCCGCCATGCATGCGCTCCAGCGCCTCGGCACGCCCGAGGATGTCGGGGGGCTCGCCGCATTCCTGGTCTCGCAGGAGGCGGGCTGGATCACCGGTCAGGTGATCGGCGTCGACGGCGGCCGGTCTTCGTTGCGCACCAAGGGCTGAGCGCATGCGGACCCTGCGCTTCGTGCTGGGCGACCAGCTCCACCGTCGGGTCTCCTCCCTGACCGATCTCGACCCGGACCACGACGTCGTCCTCCTCGTCGAGGTCCGGGCGGAGGCGACCTATGTCCGCCATCACAAGCAGAAGATCGCCTTCCTGTTCTCGGCCATGCGGCACTTCGCGGCCGAGCTCGAGGCCGAGGGTGTCGCGGTCGACTACGTTCGCCTCGATGCGCCGGGCAACACCGGCTCGTTCACCGGCGAACTGGAGCGGGCCATCGCCCGGCACGACCCGGCCCGCATCGTCGTCACCGAGCCCGGCGAGTGGCGGGTCTGGGAGATGATGCAGGGCTGGCGCGACGCCGTGCCGGTGCCGCTGGAGATCCGCGACGACAACCGCTTCCTGTGCCCGCGCCGCGACTTCGCCACTTGGGCCGAGGGCCGCCATTCCCTGCGAATGGAGACGTTCTATCGCGGCATGCGCAAGCGCACCGGCCTCCTGATGGAGAAGGGCGAGCCCGTGGGCGGCCAGTGGAACTTCGATCACGACAACCGCAAGAAGCTGCCCAAGGGCCACGTTCCGCCACAGCGTGTCGGCTTCCCGCCGGATGCGATCACGCAAGAGGTCATCGCTCTGGTTGAGCGGGAATTCCCCGACCATTTCGGGGACACCGAGAGCTTCGGATGGCCGGTGACGCGGGTGGAGGCGCTGAGCGCCCTCAAGCACTTCGTCGCCGATTGCCTGCCGACCTTCGGCGACTATCAGGACGCGATGAAGACCGGCGCGCCGTTTCTCTACCATGCGCTGATTTCGCCGGCCTTGAATGCCGGTCTGCTCACCGCCGAAGAGGTCTGCCGCGCCGCCGAGCGCGCCTATCACGATGGTGCCGCGCCGCTCCACTGCGTCGAGGGCTTCATTCGCCAGATTCTCGGCTGGCGCGAATACGTCCGCGGGCTCTACTGGGCGCGGATGCCGGCCTATGCCGAGACCAATGCGCTGGACGCGAAGCGCCCGCTGCCGTGGTTCTACTGGTCCGGAGAGACGAAGCTGAACTGCCTCGCGCAGTGCATCGGCGAGACCAGGGCCCACGCCTATGCCCATCATATCCAGCGCCTGATGGTGACCGGCAATTTCGCCCTGCTGGCGGGGCTCGATCCGGCACAGGTGGAGGAATGGTACCTCGTCGTCTATGCCGACGCCTACGAATGGGTCGAGTTGCCCAACGTCCACGGCATGGTCCTGTGGGCCGATGGCGGCGTGATGGGCTCGAAGCCCTATGCGGCGTCGGGCGCCTACATCAACCGGATGTCGGATTATTGCGGGGCCTGCGCCTACGACGTCACCGCCAAGGCCGGGGAGACGGCATGCCCGTTCAACTACCTCTACTGGAATTTTCTCATCGAACACGCCGAACGGCTGGAGCCGAACCCGCGCATGGCGATGCCCTACCGCACACTGGCGCGCATGGACGATGCGCGCCGGGCCGAGATCGTCGCGGATGCCGCGCGTTTTCTCGATGGACCCGCAATGAGCCCCGAGGCCGGGGAGGGCGGCCATCGGATGCCCGATCCTGCCACTCCAAGCCGTCGGCGTCGAAAGGCGTCGGCGTGATCGCCCGGGCAAGTCCGACGACCTGAGGCCTGAGCACCGTCACCACGGCGTCCAGACGTCGAACGCCACGTAGGGGCTTCCGCTCCGCGCCTCGGTGGTCCTCTGATATCCGGCCGAGGCGCGGAAACTGAACCGGCCGATCTTGAAGTCGGTGGCGTGAAGGCCGACGCTCCATTTCGCGTAGCCGGTGTGGTCGCCGTAGAGCGTCGCTTCCGGCCCGAGATAGGCGCCCCAGAGCTGCGTGCCCCAGGATATCCGGCTCCAGGCGCTGGTCCGGGCCGAGCCGAGAATCAGGGTGGCGGTCAGCAGCGTGCCTTCGCTCGGGCGAGCCCAGACCTCTCCGTGCAGGCGCAGGCCGAGGCGGGCGGGCAGAATCCCTGAGCCGGCGGCGCCGGACAGGACCTCCACCGATCCTTCAGGCCCGACATAGGCGGCGGCGACGCCCCAATCGCGGACCCATTGATAGCCGAACACCGCCGCAAAGCCGATCGTCTGGCGGACCAGCGCCGGCTCCGTACGCCGGCCGGCGCCGATGCTGGCCAAGGCGACGAACCCCTCGCGGTCGAGCCGGTCCAGGGCCAGTTTGGCGCCGGTGGTGGCGAAGACGGACGGACTCGCTTCGAGGCTGCCGAACAGCAGCAGCGAGGCCGGGTTCGTCTCCGCCCTCAACGGGTCGCTCCAGAGACATACGAAGATCGCCGTCCAGGCAACGGCCCGCGGCAATGTCAACCGATGCGTGTGCCCGTATCCTGCCCGGGTCATCAGATGACCGCCCCATGCGGGGCATGACAATACCGATCAGATAGTGGGTTGCATTCGATTTTATCAAAACAGCCGTGGATAGTGTGGATATCGCGTCATGCCATACTGAATTTCGATACTCGCTTGCCGAGTTACGATCGAAGCGTGACTTCAGATTAATTGGCCGACCGTTTTCAACCTTGGGTTGGCGGTACGGATTCGCGTCTCCGTCGAACGAGCCGCGTCGGTGTGTGGCCGACGCGGCGGTGCGGCGCTTGGCGCCGGACCGCGACTGGGTTACAGCCCGCGCCAGGACAGTCGCCAATGGCCGAGCATTCTTGTCACCCAGCGCCAGAACTTCCGAGGTTCTCACCGTGCTCGCCGCACAGGAGGGAGACCGACTGACCGTCGGCGACATCGTCGCCGTGCTGAAGGATCGCGCGTTCGCGCTCCTCATCGTCATCCTCGGCTTGCCCAACTGCCTGCCGATGCCGCCGCCGATCCCGCTGGTCTGCGGATTGCTGCTTCTGCTGGTGGCGCTCCAGATCACCGTCGGCATGGCCTCGCCGTGGCTCCCGAGCGCCTTGCTGCGCCGGTCTGTCGCCCGTAAGGACGTCGAGCGGGCCGCTAAGCGGGCCGTGCCGCTGCTGCGGCGGCTCGAGAACTGGTCGCGACCGCGCATGAGCCTGTTCGAGACCGCCATCGGCATGCGCGGCGTCGGCCTGCTGCTGCTGGCGCTGTCGCTGGCCCTGATCGTTGCCGCGCCGCTGGTGGGCCAGATCCCGCTCGGGCTGGCGATCTGCCTGGTCGGCCTCGGCCTGGTCGAGCGCGACGGCGTCGTCGTGATCGTCGGCCTCGCCGTCGGGGCCGTGGGCGTGCTGCTCAATGCCGGCTTCGTCTATGCCATCGTCTCGGGCATCATCAGCCTGTTCCACCACTGAAACCGAGGCGCCTCCTGGGGCGCTTCAGGCTTCGAGGTGACGGGCGCGGAACAACCGCCGGATGAGGCCGCCGCGTGGTCCCACCAGGATCGAGGCGAGGTAGAGCGCACCGGCGGCGAGCACGATGGCCGGTCCGGTAGGCAGATCGGCATGGTACGAGACGCTGAGCCCGATCACGCTCGACAGCATCGCGATCAGCATCGACACCGGGATCATGCCCGACAGGTCCGCCGCCCAGAACCGGGCCGCGATCGCGGGCAGCAGCATCAGGCCCACCGCCAGCAGGGTGCCGAGTGCCTGGAAGCCGCCGACGAGGTTCATGACCACGAGCCCGAGGAAGGCGTAATGCACCGGGCCGCCGGCCCGGCTCACGGTGCGCAGGAACAGCGGATCGACGCATTCCATCACCAGCGGCCGGTAGATCGCCGCCAGTCCGAACAGCGTGACGGTGCTGATGCCGCCGAGCAGCCACAGGGCCGGATCGTCGAGCGCCAGCACCGTGCCGAACAGGATGTGCAGGAGGTCGATCTGCGAGCCGCGCAGCGACACCAGCAGAACGCCGCCGGCGAGCGAGATCAGATAGAAGGCGGCCAGACTCGCATCCTCCTTGATCGCGGTGGACCGGGTGACGAAGCCCGCGAGCAACGCCACCGCCAGACCGGCCACAAGGCCGCCCAGCGTCATCGCCGGCAGTGACAGGCCGGCGACCAGGAAACCCACCGCGGCGCCGGGCAGGATCGCGTGGCTCATGGCGTCGCTCATCAGGCTCATGCGGCGCAGCATCAGGAACACGCCGACGGGCGGCGCCGACAGCGACAGCGCGAGGCAGCCGACCAGCGCTCGCCGCATGAAGCCGAATTCGAGGAACGGGCCGAACAGGAGGTCGATCAAGCGGCGTGCCCGTGGTCGTGGGGGTGATCGTGCGAAGAATGGTCGTGCGAAGAGTGGGTATGCGAAGAGTGTTCGTGCGGGTTGCCATGGGCGTGCTCGGCTCCGGGGCCGGTGGCCCCGCGCCCGCACACGGCCGCATCCTCGTCCCAGGCTTCCGACAGGGCTTGCGCCCGCGCCAGGTTGTGGGGCGTCAGCACCGCGTCGGTCGGCCCCCAGGCCACCGGCTCGCGGGCGAGGAGCAGGGTGTGGGAGAAGTGGCCGCGCACCTGCGCGAGGTCGTGCAGGGCCGCCACGATGGTGCGTCCCTGGCGGTGCCAATCCCGGATCAGCCCGAGGAGGTCGGCGGTGGTGCGCCCGTCGATCCCGGTGAAGGGCTCGTCGAGGAGCAGCACGCGGGCATCCTGCACGATCAGGCGGGCGAACAGGGCCCGCTGGAACTGGCCGCCCGAGAGCGTGCCGATGAGCCGGTCGGCGAAGCCGTCGAGGCCGACATTCGCCAGCGCCGCCAGCAGCGTCGCCCGATGCGGTCTGGCACTGCGCCACGGGCCGAGCCTTCGCCAAAGACCCATGGCGACGAGGTCGAGGACGCTCAACGGAAAGCTCCGGTCGATCTCGCCGGCCTGGGGCAGATACGCGATGGCATCCTTGAGAGCCGGCCGGTCGATCCGTCCATCGAGGCAGGGAATCTCGCCGACGATGCCTTTCAGCAGCGTCGACTTGCCTGCCCCGTTGGGGCCGACGAGGGCGAGCAGCGCCCCGCCAGGGATCGTGCCGTCGAGGTGGTGCACGGCCGGATGGCGGTCGTAGCCGAGGGTCAGACCGCGCAGGGTGATCGAGGTATCGGCGGTCATCGGGCGGCCCAGAGGATGGCGCCCCAGAGCAGGAGTGCCAGGATGAGCGCAACGATGAAGCGCACGCGCGCGCTGGCCTGAAACAGGGAGCTACGGACGGGAGCGGGGGGCCGGTGGGGTCGGGTCACGGATGGATCATTTGCCCGAACGGGAGCGCCGGCTTATGTTCGCGGGTGATACACTGTAACACTCGGCGAGTTCAATCGCCCGGGTTCGCGAGGCTCACCATGCACGACCATGCGGAGACGCATGATGCGGCCGGATGCTGCGGCGACGCGGATGGCGCGATCAGCCGCGCCGAGCGCATCTGCCGGGAGCGCGACCTCCAGTTCACCCGCCTGCGCCGGGACGTGCTGGTCGCGGTGGCGGGCCAGACCAAGCCCCTCGGCGCCTACGACATCGCCGAACGCCTGAGCGCGCCGGGCCGGCGGGTGGCGGCGGTGTCGGTCTACCGGGCCCTCGACTTCCTCACCGAGAACGGCCTCGTCCATCGCATCGCCAGCCGCAACGCCTTCGTCTCGTGCGGCCATTCGCATACCGACGGCGCCGGCCTCGTCTTCCTGATCTGCCGCAACTGCGGCACCATCGACGAGACCACCTCGCCGGAGATCGAGCATCAGCTCGGCCGCACCCTGGCAAAAGCCGGCTTCAAGCCGACGAGCCGGATCCTCGAGGTCGAGGGTGAGTGCGGGGCTTGCCTCGGCCGCTCGGCCGAGGCGTGAGGTGAACGCGCGGCTCGCCGATGGCTGCCGGCACTGGCCTTGGCTCGCCTGCGTCGTTGACGTATAGGTCGCGATGGCAAAGCCACTTCAGACGGTGGTCGAGACCGGAGTCTATGTCACCCGCTGCGACACGCTGGGGCTGACGGCGCAGGAGCGCATCGGCATCGTCGATCAAGTGGCCGGCAATCCGGGTGCCGGAGATCTGGTGCGCGGCTCCGGCGGTGTCCGCAAGGTGAGATACGGCGGGTCGGGCGGATACCGGATCATGGTCGCGTATTTCGGACCGGACGTTCCCACCTATCTGCTTTCGATCCTGTCGAAGGGGCAACAGGCGAATTTCACGGATGCGCAGATCAAGGTCATGCACGGGCTGACCAAGGACCTGAAAGCATGGTGGAGCAAGACGCTCAAGGAAGGGTGAAAGGCATGGCGGACGTGACGGATGACGTCTTCGGCGATCTTGTCGCCGGGCTCGGACAAGCCATCGCCCATGCCAGAGGGGAGGCGGATTCCGGGGTCATCGTCCATGTGCCCGATTCCGTCGACGTGGCCGGAATTCGCAAGCGCACGGGGAAGACCCAGCCGGCCTTCGCCGCCAGCATCGGCGTGCCGGTTGCGACGCTTCGGCAATGGGAGCATCGGCGACGCCAGCCGAAGGGCGCCGCTCGTGTGCTTCTCGCGCTCATCGAACGAAACCCACGCCTGGTGGAAGAGACGCTCGGTCGGCTCTAGCCTGCCGGCCGAATGGTCACGACCCGACCGGGTTCAAAACGCGTTCTTGTAGGCGCGGGGCGAGAACACGGTCATGAACATGATCCGGATGTCGAGCCAGATCGACCATTTGTCGATGTAGTGCAGGTCGTGCTGGACGCGCCGCTCCATGTCGAGGTCGGTGAGCGTCTCGCCGCGCAGGCCGTTGACCTGGGCCCAGCCTGTGATGCCCGGCATGACGTTGTGGCGGCGGGCGTAGAGGGCGATGCGGTTCTCGAAGCTGCGATCATGCGCCAGCGCGTGCGGCCGGGGGCCGACCAGGGACATCTCACCGCGCAGCACGTTGATGAGCTGGGGCAATTCGTCGATGTTCGAGCGGCGCAGGATCGCCCCGATCGGCGTGATGCGACTGTCGTTGCGGGCGGCCTGCTTGAACACCGCGTCGCGCTCGGTCTTCATGCTGCGGAACTTGTACACGCCGAAGGGCTGCTGGTTGAAGCCGTAGCGCTTCTGCCGAAAGAACACCGGCCCCGGGCTGTCGAACTTGATCAGCGCCGCGACCGCGGCGAAGAGCGGCGCCAGCAGCACGAGGGCGACGAGCGCCAGGGTCAGGTCGAGGGCGCGCTTCATCAGGAGCTCGCCGGTGCTCAGCGGCCGGCGTCCGATATTGATGCCGGACAGGCGGCCGACGCGGGCGACCTTGAGATCGGGGAAACGATCCATCACCGAGCCGGGGCGCAGGTGCAGGGCGGCGGGTACGCGCAGGAATGCATCGATGCAGCGCTCGATATCGGCGGAATCCGACCACGGAACCAGGATGAACACGTCGTCCGGGCGCAGGAAGCGCACCACCGAGACCGCGAGATCGAGGTCTTCCGACATCTGACTGCGGCGGGACAGGGCGTCGCCCATCGGATCGATGCTGCGCAGGTAGCTGGTCCCGATCACGCGCAGGCCCAGCGCCTCGGTGTCGTTGTTGGCGTAGAAGCGCGCGATGTCCTCCTCGTACCCGACGAGATGGATGCGATTGATCGAGGCCGAGTTCGGCGTGATCGCACCGCGCACCACGCCCACCATGGCGAAGCGCACCAGCACCACCGCCGGCAGCCCGGCGAAGAAGAACCCGAGCGAGACGATGCGCGAAACGTCGTTCGTGGTCTTCGTGGCGAAGCCGACGACGAGGACGAGAGCCCAGGCCATCAGCCACAGGGTCGCGGTGCGTCGCAGGTGCGGCCCGTGCGAGAGCTGCGTCTCGATGCTGTATTCCTCGCGCACGATGTTGGTGAGCACCACGAAGAGTGCCACGAGAACGGAGATCTCGAAGCTTCCGGTGGAGCCGACCTCGGGGAGCGCGCCGAGTACAACGTAGTAATAGGCCGCCTCGATCAGCGCGGCGGTGCCGAGAATGGTCAGGACATCGGCAACCGCCACCGCCGCGGAGATTCCGAAGCGAAACGCCGCCCGGCGCCGACGCGGCAGGAGAGCGGCCCAGACATCGCGGCGCCGACCCGGGGTAGCGGGCAGGCTCTGAAAGACCTCGGGGATCGGTTCGTGAAACATCTGCAGCGCCATGTCCCGTCGTGAGGCGGAAAGTGTCCCAAATCGAGCCGTTTTCGGGTTCGATCTCGGTTTCTGGAGACCAAGGCGCAAACCTCGGACCTCGACCGCCGTCACAGGGATCCCTACGTCGCGACCGGCACCGACGTTTCACACGCGTGGGATTTCACGATTTCATGAGTCTAGTTGAGGTACGCGCACGACATCGGACGCGCGCAGACGAGCTCGTTATAGAATCAGCTCAGCCCGCATCTCCGCTCGCGTCACCTACGCTTCCGCTGCGGCGACGGCAACGCATGGTTAATCGCGCGCGCTCCAGACCCACAGCTTCGTGAGTGTCGGAGCCTCGCTCCGCCTGCGGCAGAGGTTTGCGAAGCAGGGCGCGCGTGACGTAAGTCCAGCCGCACCGGGCTTCGGGAAGGACGACCTCCGAACCGGCCTCAACGGGACCGACCATGGCAGGGACATCGAACCAGGTTGCCGATGGCACGATGCAGACGCGGCCGATCGCGGCCACCGGCCCGGCTTTCGCGATCCTGGGCGCCCTCAGCCTCTCGCACCTGCTCAACGATCTCGTCTAGTCGCTGCTGCCCGCGATCTATCCGCTGCTGAAGACCACGTTCCAGCTCGATTTCGGCCAGATCGGGCTCATCACCCTCGTGTTCCAAGTGACCGCCTCGGTGTTGCAGCCCCTGGTCGGGCTTTACACGGACCGGCGGCCGATGCCGTTCTCGCTGGCGCTCGGCATGGCATCTTCCCTTGTCGGCCTCGTTTTGCTGTCGATGGCGTGGAGCTTCGGCGTGCTGCTGCTCGCGGCCGGCCTCGTCGGCCTCGGGTCCGCGGTGTTCCATCCGGAATCGTCACGGGTGGCGCGCCTCGCCTCCGGCGGACGCTACGGATTCGCTCAGTCGGTGTTCCAGGTCGGCGGCAATGCCGGCACGGCGCTCGGGCCGCTCCTGGCCGCCTTCGTCGTCGTGCCGCACGGCCAGTCGAGCGTGGCGTGGTTCTCCCTCGTCGCCCTCGCCGGCATCTGCGTGCTCAGCCTCGTCGGTCGCTGGTACCGCGACCGGCTGGCGACGTCCGTCCGGCCCGCCCCCAGGACGACGACGGGTGCCGAGGCGCCGCTGTCGCGCGCCCGGGTCAGCGTGACGGTCGCGATCCTGCTCACGCTGATCTTCTCCAAGTACTTCTACATGGCGAGTTTTTCGTCCTACTACACCTTCTATCTGATCCAGCGCTTCGGCGTGTCGGTGGCCCAGTCGCAGATCTACCTTTTCGTCTTCCTCGGGGCGGCGGCGGCTGGAACCATCCTCGGCGGCCCGATCGGCGACAGGTTCGGGCGCAAACCCGTGATCTGGGGCTCGATCCTCGGCGTCCTGCCGTTCACCCTCGCCCTGCCGCATGTCGGCCTGCTCTGGACGGTGCTCCTGACGGTTCCGATCGGGATGATCCTCGCCTCGGCGATGCCCGCCATCCTGGTCTATGCGCAGGAACTCCTTCCGGGGCGGATCGGCCTCGTGGGCGGCCTGTTCTTCGGCTTCGCCTTCGGGATGGGCGGGCTCGGAGCCGCGATCCTCGGAGAACTCGCCGACCACCGCGGCATCACCTCCGTCTACACGCTCTGTTCCTACCTGCCGCTGATCGGCCTGGCGGCAGCGTTCCTGCCGCGTCTGCGCCGCTAACGGATTGGTCGCGGGATGCGTTCACGAACGCGCGTGCCGGCCCCCGATCGGAGGCCGGCGTTCAGGTCTGGCGCAAGTCGCGAATCAGGCCGCGGCTTCCGAAGCCGGACGGGCCACCGTCTGAATGGTCTCGAAGCCTTCGAATTGCGGATGGCCGAGGTAGAGCGGCTTCGTCGTCGGCACCCGACCATGAGCCTTTCGAAATTGTTCGGAGCGGGTCCAAGCCTCGAAGTCAGCTTTCGAGGACCAGATGGTATGCGATGCGTACAATACGTAGTCTTCGTGCTCGGGCCCACGCAGCAGATGGAACTCGACGAAGCCTGGCATCTCGCCTAAGTGGCTGTCACGGCCAAGCCAGACCTGTTCGAAGTCTTGTGCGGAGTCCTTGACCACCTGGAACCGATTCATCGCGATATACATGATGTGCCTTCGCTTTCTCGACTTCGGAGTGCTCCGGTGCGCACCTTAGACAGGTTGCGTGCCGATCGGAATTCCTCCGATCGCCGCTGCCCCCGGAAAGCGCGTTTTGGAGCGCCGATGCTCCGTCCCCGTGTCGCGCTACCGCACTTGTGATACGCGTCTCCGACATGACCGATTTCGTTCGGTGCGGGTTTTACCTTTCAGATACAATCGCAGGCTTGCATTTCGTGTTTGCTTTGTGGTCAATCTGTCACAACGGTCAGGGCCTCAAGCGGCTCGGGAGTAAAATACTAGTGAGTACGCACTTTCGTACACGCTTGATCTGTTCGTCACGGAGTGACTGACTTAGGATTGGCGTCGGTCGAGCTTTTTCAGCTTTTCCACCCGTCGCTATGACTTTGTACGATAGCGAACGTTTCGAAGCGCCCCGGTGGCTGGTCCGGGCAGGGGCGCGACTCTTCGATAAGGACTGGATCGAGACATGATGCCCAAGCAAACCACCGACGTTGACCGCCTCGTCGGGTTGCGGATCACGGCTTTGCGCAAAGCGCGCGGCCTGAGCCAGACCGCCCTCGGCACTGCCGTCGGCGTGACCTTTCAGCAGGTCCAGAAATACGAGAAGGGCCAGAACCGCGTCGGCGCCGGCCGGCTGCGCGAGATCTCCCGACTTCTCGAAGTCCCGGTCTCCGCCTTTTTCGAGGACGACGACGCCGGCGGCACCCAGTCCGATGTGTTCGGCTTCCTGAGTGCGCAGGGCGCCATCGAGTTGCTCCGGGCCTACGCGCTCATCGAGGACGACCAGTTGCGGCGTGACGTCCTGGCCATCGTCCGCACCGCGGCCAAGATGGGCAAGCACGCCGAGCCGGCTGTGGCCGTCGTCGCGGAATAGCCCTCCGGCTCCGGCCCTGAGCCGTGTCCGCCGAGGTGGACCGGCATCGGGGTGGCGAGGAGACGCGTATTTTGGCGTGCGCCGGGCCCACCCGCCGCTCAGACGCTCTACCCGATCAGATGGAAGAAGCTTCCGGTCACACGGCCCCGGCGATGACCGGCGAGCCCTTGGGGCACGCCCTCCGCATCGGTGACGCGGGCGAGTGCCGTCGCGTCGTCGGGGGCCGGCGTACGCTCGCTCGCATAGTGGAATTCGTGCCCGACGAGGCGTGCGCCGGCGGCCCCGAGGGCGCCGTCCGCCAGTAGCGTCGCCACCCGGTAGCCGAGATGCAGGCGGCGGGTCTTGTACGAGGTCGCCACCGGCAGAAGGCCAGCCATGGCGTGGGTGGTTCCGGCGGCATCCTCGAGGCTGTCCCCGAGCACCATGTAGCCGCCGCACTCTCCGTGGATCGGCTTTTCCGCGCCGAAGGCCCGTAGCCCGTCGAGAAAGCGTCGGGCGGTCCCGATGCGATCGGCGTGCAATTCGGGATAGCCCCCGGGCAGCCAGCAGGCATCGCAATCGGCGGGGGGCGCCTCGTCGGCGAGCGGCGAGAACGCCACGAGTTCGGCGCCCTGGGCGCGCCAGCCCGCTTCCATATGCGGATACAGGAACGAGAACGCCGCGTCGGAGGCCACTGCGATGCGCTGCCCGGGCGGCCGGGGCAGGGCGCTCGGACCCGCCACCGGGGATCGGCCGCCCGCCGCGGCAAGGATCGCGTCGAGGTCGAGCCCCGCCTCGGCCAGATCGGCCAGCCGGTCGAGCCGCGCGTCGAGGTCGTTTGTCTCGCGCGCCTGGACGAGGCCGAGATGGCGCTCGGGCAGGACCAGGGTGGTATCCCGCATCAGCGCGCCGAAGACCGGCAACCCGACCTGGGCCAAGCCCGCTTCCACCAGGCGGCGATGGCGCGGGCTCGCGACCTTGTTGAGCACCACGCCCGCGATGCGGATGCGGGCATCGTAGAGCTTGCACCCCAGCGCCACGGCGGCGGCCGATTGCGCTGCGCCGGAGACGTCCAGGACGAGGAGTATGGGCCAATCGTAACGGGCGGCGATATCGGCATTGGCCCCCGTGCGGCCGGCGCCGGCGACGATGCCGTCGAACAGGCCCATGGAGCCCTCGGCCACGACGAGGTCGGCGCCCTCCGCCGCCAATGCGGCCACGGAATCGAGCATCGCCTCGGGCATCGCGAAACTGTCGAGGTTGAAGCTCGGATACCCCGTCGCCGCCTGATGGAAGGCCGGATCGATGTAGTCCGGCCCGCATTTGGCGCCGCGGACCGCGATCCCGCGCCGGGCGAGCGCGCGCATCAGGGCCAGAGTGACGGTGGTCTTGCCGGAACTCGATCTCGGCGCCGCCACGAGGAGGCCGCGGGCGGGCGTCATGTCCGGTCTCCGGCGATCGTGTTGGCATTGGGGCGGAAGCGCCGATCGTAATCGGGCGAATACAGCGCGCTCTCGCGAAAATCCCGCGGCGCCAGGGCCGGGCCGACCAGGATCAGCGCCGTGCGCTCCAGGGCGGCCGCCTCGACGCTGGCGCGGATCGTCGCCAACGTCCCGGTCAGGACCTGCTCGTCGGGCCAAGTGGCCCGGAACACCACGGCGGCCGGGCAGGTCGCCCCGTAGAACGGGGTGAGTTCGTCGACCACGGTGCCGATCACGTGGATCGAGAGGTGCAGCGCCAGGGTCGCGCCGGTGGCGGCGAAAGCCGCGAGGGTCTCGCGCTCCGGCATGGCGCTCGCCCGGCCCGAGGTCCGGGTGAGGATGACGGATTGGGCCAGCCCCGGCACGGTCAGTTCGCGCCCGAGCACGGCCGCGGCGGCGGCGAAGGCGGGCACCCCCGGCGTCACCGTGTAGGAAATACCGGCCTGTTCGAGGCGGCGGGTCTGTTCGGCGAGCGCGCTCCAGATCGACAGATCGCCCGAATGCAGGCGCGCCACGTCCTGGCCGGCGGCCTGTGCGGCGGCGCATTCGGCCACGATGGCGTCGAGGTCGAGGGGAGCGGTATCGACGATGCGCGCACCCGGCGGACACCAGCCCAGGATCTCGGGCGCAACCAGGGAGCCGGCATGCAGGCAGACGGGGCAGCGGGCGATGAGATCGCGGCCGCGCACGGTGATGAGGTCGGCGGCACCGGGGCCGGCACCGATGAAATGGACGGTCATGTCGCCTGAGTGACGGATTGTGGGCCGAGCGCAAGGGCGCATGTCGCCCCGCCACTCGCGATTCGCGGAAGGAGCAGGGTCGCCTGCGGCCCCGCCACCGCCAGCGCCGCGGCCTCCGCCACGGAACCGATCCCGCGGCTCGCCGCGATCCGCCCCGAGCGGGTCACCACGAGATCGTCGACCGCGATCAGCGCATCGGACGGTACCGCGACCAGCGGCACCGCGAAAACCGCCGCGACGGCGCGGATCGCCGGTTCCTCGGCCCGGTCGGCGGCGGTGGCGAGGCGACCGAGCCGGCCGGGATCGAGGCCGCACGCCGCGAGCGCCTGATGAATCAGCCCGACGATCTCGTCCGTGGGCGTGGCGTGACGGAAGCCGAGGCCGGCGACGCAGTCTCGCGCCATCGTCACGGCTTGACCCAGGCCCATTGCGTCACCGGCATCGCGGTGCGCCAGCCGTGGAGGTGCCCGACCGGGTCGGCGCGGGCCACCGAAAGCCGTTTGAGGCTGCCGCCATGCCGGGCGAAAGCGGCGAGCAGGACGGCTTCGCCCTCCAGGGTCACCACGTTCGAGACCAGCCGGCCACCGGGGCGCAACGCTCCCATCGCTCGGACGAGCAGGCCCGGCACCGAGATGCCGCCGCCGATGAAGAGCGCGTCCGGCGGCGCCAATCCGTCGAGGGATGCCGGGGCCGGCCCCTCGACCACCCTGAGGTCGGGAACGCCGAGGCGGCTCGCGTTGCGGGCGATGCGCGCGGCGCGGTCCGGGTTCGCCTCCACCGCGATGGCGCCCATGCTAGGGTGGCGCAGCATCCATTCGATGGAGATCGAGCCGGCCCCGGCGCCGATATCCCACAAAAGCTGCCCGGCGCGAGGGCGCAGGGCCGCCAACGTCACCGCGCGGATGTCCGACTTGGTGAGCTGGCCATCATTTTCGAACCACGCATCGTCGAGGCCCGGCGCCAGCGTCACCACCTGCGCGTCGGGGGCCGCCATGACGACGATGGCCAGGGTGTTGAGCGGATCGATATCGGCGATGTCGAATCCGTCGGCCGGACAGCTGCGCCGCCGCTCGCGCGGGCCGCCCATGGCCTCCAGCACGGTGAGGTCCGAGGCGCCGAAGCCGCGCGCGCGCATCAGTGCGGCGACGGTGTACGGCGTGGTCTCGTCCCAGCTCAGCACGAGCAGACGGGCGCCGGGTTGGAGATGCGGTACGATGCGGGTCAGTGCGCGGCCGTGCAGGGTCAGGCATGCGGTCTCGGCGAGCGGCCAGCCGAGGCGGGCGGAGGCGAGGCTGAAGGCGGAGGGTTGCGAAAACACCCGCATTTCGGCCGCCGGGACCAGCCGGGCGATCTCGGCGCCGATGCCGTAATGGAACGGGTCGCCGGTGGCGAGGATGCAGGTCGGCAGACCGCGCCGCGCGAGGATGTCGGGATAGGCGTTTGCGATCGGGCTCGGCCAGGATCGCGTCTCGGCGGCGAGCGGGGCGGCCAATGCGAGGTGGCGTCGTCCGCCATAGACCAGGGTCGCCGTGTCGAGGGCGTTCTGCGCCGCCGGGCTCAAGCCGGCTCGCCCATCCTCGCCGATCCCGACGAGAGTCAGCCACGGCGTGCTCGACAGGGGATCATCGCTCATGGACAAGGCGCTCATGCGTATCCTGATCCTCGGCGGCACCGGAGAGGCGAGCGCCCTGGTGCGGGGCCTGCCCCCCGGCCTCGACGCCACGCTTTCGCTCGCTGGCCGGACCTCGGCGCCGAAGGCCGAGCCGGTGCCGACCCGCAGCGGCGGCTTCGGCGGTGCGGAGGGTCTCGGCGCCTGGATCGTCGAGCATCGCATCGGGTGCGTGATCGACGCGACCCATCCGTTCGCCGCCCGGATCAGCGCCAACGCGGCGCAGGCCTGCGCGGCCACCGGCACGACGCTGCTCGCCATCCGCCGTCCGGCCTGGGACCCGGTGCCGGGCGATCGCTGGATCGACGCCGCCGACATGGCCGCCGCCGTGCTGGCCCTGGGCGATACGCCGCGCCGCATCTTCCTCACCGTGGGCCGCCTCGAAGTCGGGGCCTTCGCGGTGGCGCCGCAGCACGATTACGTGGTGCGGGCCATCGAGCCGATCGGCGACGCTCTGCCGGTGCCGCGCCTCACCACCATCGCGGCGCGCGGGCCCTTCGACGTCCAGGCCGAGACGGCCTTCCTGGCCGAGCGCGGCATCGCGGTGCTGGTCAGCAAGAATTCCGGCGGGGCCGCGACCTACGGCAAGATCGCGGCGGCGCGGGCGCTCGCCCTGCCGGTGGTGATGGTGCGCCGGCCGGCCAAGCCCGCCGTGGCGAGCGTGGCGGACGCGGCGGGGGCGCTGGACTGGCTGAAGGCTTTGTAGCTCGTCCGCGGTCCCTCCCCCCTCCGCGGGGGAGGGTGGGCTTCGCGTCGGCGAAGGTCGGGAGAGGGGAGCGCCGCTCTCTCCGAAGAGACCTGAGCCGGCCCCTCTCCCGCCCGCTCCGCGGGCACCCTCCCCGGCGGAGGGGGGAGGGGTCTGGGCTCTCCCCGTCACGCCGGCGACACGCTGCGCGGTGTGTAGACGTAGGGCTGGTCACCGGGCCCGCGTGTGATCAGGCGGGTGGCGGAGGCGCCGATGATCACCATCGTGGCCATGTCCGCCGTGGTCTCCCGCGCCCGATCGAGGGTGAGGATGCGGATCGCTTCGTCGGGCCGCGACACCGCGCGGGCGAAGATGACCGGGGTGTCGCCCGACCGGAACTCAGCGGCGAGCCCCAGGGCCTTGCCGAGCTGCCACGGCCGCGCGGACGAGATCGGGTTGTACAGGCTGATCACGAAATCGGCCCGTAGAACCGCCTCCAGCCGAGCCAGGATGACGTCCCAGGGCTTCAGGTTGTCCGACAGCGACATCGCGCAGAAATCGCCGCCGAGCGGCGCGCCGAGCTTGGCGGCGGCGGCCAGCATCGCGGTGATACCGGGCTCGACCGTGATGGTGAGCCGCGCCCAAGCCGGATCGCCGGCTTCCACCGCCTCGAACACCGCAGCCGCCATGGCGAACACGCCCGGATCGCCACCCGACACCACCGCCACCCGGCGTCCGGAGGCGGCGAGTTCCAGCGCGTGGCGGGCGCGGTCGACCTCGACCCGATTGTCGGAGGCGTGCCGGGTCAGGCCCGCGCGCTCGGGCACGCGGGCGACGTACGGGATGTACCCGATCAGGTCCTGCGCCGCGGCCAGGGCTTCGGAGGCGGCTTGCGTGAGCAGGCGCGGATCGCCGGGACCGAGCCCGATGATCGTGACGCACCCGGTCACGGCCGGCGGCCTTCGCCCGGCAGCAGCACCATCGAGAAGTACGGCGCCACGTCGTCAAGTTTTTCGTCGAGCGCGATCACCCGCTCGCCGGCCATGGTGCCGCGCTCGACATAGACCGCGCGGGCCAGCACGCCGACCTCGGCCAAGGCCGCGCGGACCTTGGGCAGGTGGCGCCCGAGTTTCATGATGACCGCGGCGTCGGTGATCCGCAGGCGCTCGACGAGGGCCGCATGCGGCAGCGTCGCCGGAAGCACGGTGAGCACATCGTCGCCCCACGTAATCGGGGTGCCGGCCCGCGTCCAGCAGCCGGACATGCCGGTGACGCCGGGGACCACCTCCACGGGGAAACGGTCTTTCAACCGCCGCCACAGGTGCATGAACGAGCCGTAGAAGAACGGATCGCCCTCCGACAGGATCGCCACGTCGCGCCCAGCGCCGAGATGGTCGGCGAGCCGGCCCGCCGCGTCGTCGTAGAAGCTCGCCAGCGCGGAGACGTAATCCGGATGATCGGGATGCAGCTCTGTGGTGTAGGGATAGACCAGCGGGTGCTCGCGCGCCGGCTCCGGGCTCAGCACCGCATCCGCGATGGTGCGGGCATTGCCGCGCCGGCCCTTCTTGCAGAAATGCACCAGCACCGGGGCCGCGGCCAGCACCTTCATGGCGCGGACCGTGAGGTAGTCCGGCTCACCTGGCCCCATGCCGACGCCGAACAGCGTGCCGGTGGTCACGGTGCGCGGCAGCTCGATCCGTTCCGCCGGATCGGCGGGGCTCAGGCGCTCGCCGGCCTCCATCACTCGATCTCCTGCGCGAGCGCGTTGACGGCGGCGGCCGTCATGGCGCTGCCGCCGCGCCGGCCATGGACGACGATGAAGGGCACGCGCCCATCGCGCGCCAGCGCCTCCTTCGACTCGGCCGCGCCGACGAAGCCTACCGGAATGCCGATGACGGCCGCTGGCGGCGCGATGCCCTCGTCGAGCAATTCGAGCAGGCGGAACAGCGATGTCGGCGCATTGCCCACCGCCACGACGCTGCCGGGAAGGTGCTCGCGCCACAATTCCATCGCGGCCGCCGAGCGGGTGGTGCCCATGGCGGCGGCCATGTCGGCCACGCGCGGATCGCTGAGCGTACAGATCACCCGGTTGTCGGAGGGCAGGCGCGCGCGGGTGACGCCGTCGGCGACCATGCGGACGTCGCACAGGATCGGCGCGCCGGCCTTCAACGCCGCTTCGCCGCTGGCGGCGAAATCGTCGGAGGCTTCCACGTCCCCGGGCAGATCGGTCATGCCACAGGCATGGATCATGCGGACGACCACACGCTCGGCGGTGCCGTGGAACCGGCCGAGGTCGGCCTCGGCGCGAATCATCGCGAAGGAGCGGGCGTAGATCGCCTGCCCGTCGCGCAGATAGTCCAGGCGCGAACTCATGCGGGCGAACTCATCGTGTCGGTGGTCCTGAAGGCCTGGGCGAGGGCGGCTGCCGAATCCGCACTCCTTACGCGGTCCAGCGCGGCCTCGAAAGTGAGTCGCATCGCCGGCAATGCATCGGGGCGGCCGTCGAGGACGATGTCGTAGTGGCCGTGATGGCCGACGAGGGTGAGGGCGGCGGCGCCCGGATGGGCGCAGCCCTTGGCGCAGCCGGAGACATGTGCGGTCAGGCCGGCAGCGATCAGCGGACCTAAGGCCTCGGCCAACCGGGCTGCGTCGCCGAGGGTCGGCGTCGTGCCGGAGGCACAGGCCGGTGCGCCGGGGCAGGCGGCCACGCCGCCGCGCGGATCGTCGGCGGCATGGACGAACCCTTGGGCTCCGAGCGCGTCCCAGGCACGCCGTGCGCCCTCGCTGTCCGTCCCCACGAGGACGAAGCCGCGGGTCGGGCTGAGGCGCAGGTCGGGTGCGCCGATGGCGTCGCTCCAGGCGGCGAGGCTGTCGAGCCCATCGGCGCTGCAGCGTCCGAAAGCCGTATCGACGGCGAGGACCAGACGATCGCCGCCAAAATCATGCAGTCCCGGCTCCAGCGCCGGTGCTGGGAGCGGTGGCGGTATCGCTGTGCTGTCCGCTCCGAGCCGGGACAGGGTGTCGGCATCGAGATCCCGCATGCGCCGGGCCCCGCTCGCCGCCAGTGCGTGCAGACTTTCGGTGAGATGGCGCAAAACCTGGGCCGTGGGAACGGCCGCGAACCAGACCGGTCCGTCCGGCGTCGCGAGCGCCCACGCGATCCGGTCGGGGTCGACGAGGCGGAGCATCACGTCGGCCTCCGCGCCGGCCAGCCCGAACCGACTGCCATCCTCGAGGGTCACCAGGGTCTTGGCCGGTAGGCCAGCGACCGCGCGTCCGGCCGCCTCGACGGCTTCGGCCAGAATCGCGATGGCGGGCCCGGCCAACGGTGCGGTGAGGGTCAGGCGTTGCACGCTGCCGTCATCGCGCACATCGCCCAGGCCCACCGCTTCCAGGCTCGCGGCGAGCGGACCCTGCGTCTCCGGCGTGACGCCGCGGATCTGGAGGTTGGCCCGTGCGGTGACGTCGATATGCCCGTTGCCGAAATGGCGCGCGCCCTGCGCCACCGCGCGCGCCTGCAAGCCGGTGAGCCGCCCGAGCGGCGGATGGACCCGGACCAGCAGACCGTCGCCGGTGGGCATCGGCCGCAGCAGGCTCGGGCACCAGCCACGCCGGTTGGGAGCATCGGGGAGGACGCGGCGGTCGGCGCTCATTCGGCGGCCTCCGGCATCAATTCGTCGGCGGCCATCGCGTTGCGACGGGTGGTCCACAGGCCGCGTCGCCGCGCCTCGTCGAAGCGCTCGAGGATGGCGCGGGCGGCCTCAGGGTTGGCGGCGCGCAGGGTCTCGAAGGTGTCGAGATCGGCGATCATCGCACCGTAGAGCCGGTCGAGATCGGCATCCGAGACCGCATCCGTGGTGGCGGCGAGCACGAACACCGCGTCGATGCCCTGCGCCAATTCCTGCGCGCCGCGATAGCCGTGGCGCAACTGCGCCGCGATCCAGCGCGGATGGCTCAGCTTTCCCCGGATGAGCCGGGCGGTGTCCTCGCGGGCGGTGCGGGCCTTCGGGGCCTCGGGCGTTGCCACGTCGAGGCTGTAGAGGGTCGGGCTGGCGCCGGTGAGCGCGGCGGCGGCGGAAAATCCGCCCATGGCATCCACGGCGGCATCGCCGTCCAGGAGGTCGCGCTCGGCGACGTCGAAGGCGTGGACATAGGCGTCGGCTTGCGCGACCCGGGCGGCAAAGCCCACATCGGCCGTATCCTCCGCGCCGCCATAGGCGTGCGACGTGGCGTCCAGATAGGCGCGGCCGAGGTCGGCGCGCCCATCCCACACCCCATCGAGGGCGAGGCCGCCGGCTCCGGCGCCGTAGCGGCCCGGCGCCGCGCCGTAGACGCGGGCGGCGGCCTCGCCCCGGCGACGGGCGGCGGCCAGGGGATTCTCGGAATCCTCCTCGTCGCGGGCGGCGACCGCGGCGGCGGCGCGGGCGAGCAGCGACAGGGTGTCCGGAAAGGTATCGCGAAACGCGCCGGAGACCCGCACCGTCACGTCGATGCGCGGCCGGTCGAGGAGGGCGAGCGGCAGCACCTCGAAGCCGGTGACGCGGGTCGAGGCGTGGTCCCAGACCGGGCGCACGCCCATCAGGTTGAGGGCATGCGCGACGTCTTCGCCGCCGGTGCGCAGAGTCGGCGAGGCCCACAGATCCATGACGATGCGGGCCGGATACTCGCCCTCGTCCTGGAGGTAGCGGCGCACCACCGCGTCGGCCGCCTTGGCGCCGAGGATGGTGGCGGCGCGGGTCGGCAGACTGCGCGGATCGAGGGTCGTCAGGTTCCGGCCCGTGGGCATCACGTCCGTGCGTCCGCGCGACGGCGAGCCGGCCGGGCCCGGCACCACGAAGCGGCCATCGAGGGCGGCGAGCAGCCCCGCGCCCTCGGCCGCGGCACAGGCCGCCACGCCCGGCGCGGCCCCGGCGGCGGCCCGTCCGAAGACGTGGAGCCCGTCGCGGGTGGTCACCTCGCCGAGATCGCACAGGTGCGCGTCGAGGGCCGCCAGCGCGTCGGGCATCGCCGTGCCGGTATCGATGCCGGCCGATGCCAGCAGCCCGGCGGATGCGGCCTCGTCGAGGATCGTCCGGGCGATGAGGGCGGCCCGGCGCGGATCGAGCACGCTCGCCGCCGAGTATTCCTCGACGAGTTCGCGCAGGTGCGCGGCTTCGGGGTCGAGCCCCGAACTTTCGGTCTGCGGCGTGAGATGGCCGAGCGCCACGCCGCCGAGCCGGCGCTTCAGGGGCGCTGCCTCACCGGGATCGTCGACGATGAACGGGTAGATCACCGGCAGTGGACCGATGGCACGGGCCGGCCAGCAATCCGGCGACAGGGCCACGGCCTTGCCGGGCAGCCACTCGGTGGTGCCGTGGGTGCCGAGATGGATCAGGGCATCGAAGTGGGTCCGCAGTCCGAGATGGAAGGCGAGATAGGCATGCGTCGGGACCGCATCGGGATCGTGGTAGCCGGCCTTGCGGTCGGCGGCGCGGCCGCGGTCGGGCTGCAGGAACAGGGCGATGCGGCCCTCGATGCTACTCCGCCCCCTACCATCGTCTTCGGACAGGTCACGCCCCTCTCCCGAATGGGAGAGCGAGCCCGGCGCGGGCCCGCGTGCAAGGTCCCCCGCAGGGGCGTCCGGACACACCATCGCAAAACGGAAGGCGCCGTCGATGCAGAGTGGGTCGGCCTCGGGCGCACCCCAGCTCGCGCTCAGATCGGTCCGTTCGTCCGCCGCCAGGGTGGCGAACCAAGCCCGATAGGCGTCGAGGGACACGGAAAAACTGCGCGATCCCTGCGTGAGCGCACGCATGAGCGCATCCGCTTCCGGCAGCGCGTCCGTCGCATAACCGGCCTCGGCGAGATCCGACAGGATGGCGCGCGCGCTCTCGGGCGTATCGAGGCCGACGGCGAAGCCCGCCCGGCCGCCACGGGCCGGATAATCCGAGAGCACCAGTGCGAGGCGGCGGTCCGCCCGCGGCAGGCGCGCCAGCCGGACCCAGGCGGTGGCCCGGTCGGCGAGGGCGGAAATCCCTGCGGTGAAGGGCCGGGCCCGGCGTTCGCTGAAACCGTCGATCTCCGGGCCGTCCTCCTTGAACGAGATCGGAAACCCGGAAAGCCGCCCGTCGAATTCCGGCAGGGCGACCTGCATGGCGAGATCCGCCGCGCCCATGCCGCGCGCCGAAGCGCCCCAGGCAGCCTGTGCAGCACCGATGGTGAAGGCCTGGATTACCGGGCAATCGGCGGCATCCAGAACGAAGCCCGCATCCTCGCGTGCCGAAAACGCGGTGGCGGCGATGACGATGGCGGGCTTCTGCGCCGCGATGGTCTCACGGAGGGTTCCGAGGGCCTCCGGATCCTTGAGGCTCGACACGGCGACCGCCACCACCTGAAGACCCCGCGCCTGCAATGCGTCGGCGAGCGCGGCGATGGGCGCGGCATCGCCCGACAGGATCGCCGAGCGGTAGACGACGAGGAGGGCCAGCGGTGCCTTTGTGACCCGAGACTGCAACGGCCGTCCGGCGGCAAGCGCCCGCTCCCGGTCGACCGGACCGCAGCCGGGGCAGCAGACGAAACCGCGCGGCAGGGCCTGCGGCGCCTCGACCTCCCCCGCAAAGCCGATCTCGGCGGCGAGCCGCCCGAGCATCCGCCGCAGATTGTCGGTGCCGGCGGCCCGGAAATAGGCGTCGAGAACGCCGGCGAGAGCGGGTGCCGTGGAGAAGGTGTCGAGGCGGGGGTCGGGCCTGTCGTCGCCGGGCAGGACCACGAGCTTGACGCCGTTGGCGCGTACGGCGACAGCGGCCCGCTCGATGCCGTAGCGCCAATAATCGAGGCCGCCGAGGCAGCGGATCACGACGATCTTCGACCGCGCGATCACCGCCTCGACGTAGAGGTCCACCGACATCGGATGGCGCAGCTTGGCGAGCTTGGCGAGGCGCAGGGTCGGGGCGCGGTGCGGGCCGTCCCCGTTCGGGAGAGGGGTCGGAAACGCGGCCGCAAAGGCGCCGGCGACCCCGAACAGATCGGAATCGGTGAAGGACAGAAACACGATGTCGCCCGGCGCCTGACCGAGATCGATCGCGGCTTCGCCCTCGTCGAGGGAAACCGTATCGATGCGGATCAGGTGCATGGCGGAACGCTACCCAGCCAGGGCGGCGGCCACCGCGCCCTGGTCGAAGCCCTTGAGGCCGATGACCACGAGGCGTCCGTCGCGCGCTTCGGTGCCCTTCCAGGGCCGGTCGTAATGATGCGCGATGCGGGTGCCGACGCCCTGCACCACGAGGCGCATGGGCTTGCCGGTGACTTCGGCGAATCCCTTGATGCGCAGGACGCCCGGGGTCTCGGCGGCCCGCGCCACGCGGATCGCCAGATCTTCGGCGGTGGCGGCGGCGGAGACGGGCAGGGCAACGGAATCGAAGTCGTCGTGATCGTGATCTTCACCCTCGCCGTGATGCGAGGGACGGGCGTCGAGGTCGTCCTCGGCGGCGGCCCCGAGGCCGAGGATCACGCGCGGATCGAGGCGGCCGTGCTCGGATTCCACCATCTTCACGGCGCGCGGCAGATGGGCCTGCACCTCGGCGCGGACCTTGGCGCGGCCGGCGGCGTCGAGGAGGTCGGCCTTGTTCATCACCACCAGATCGGCGCAGAGGAGCTGGTCCTCGAACACCTCTTCCAGCGGATTGTCGTGATCGACGCTGGCGTCGTCGGTGCGCTGGGCGGCGGACGCCGCCGGATCGTCGGCGAAGAAGCCGGCGGCCACCGCCGGTCCGTCGATGACGGCGATGACGCCATCCACCGTCACCCGCGAGCGGATCGCCGGCCACTGGAACGCCTGGACCAAGGGCTTGGGCAGGGCGAGACCGGAGGTCTCGATGAGGATGTGCTCGGGCGGATCGGCCCGGTCGAGCAGCTTGTTCAAGGCCGGCACGAAGTCGTCGGCGACCGTGCAGCAGATGCAGCCATTGGCGAGTTCGACGATGTCCTCGTCCTGGCAGCCTTCGATGCCGCAGGCGGCGAGAAACGAGCCGTCGAAGCCGATATCGCCGAACTCGTTGACGATGATCGCGAGGCGCCGGCCGTTGGCGTTCTCGATGAGGTGACGCACCAGGGTGGTCTTGCCGGCCCCGAGGAAGCCGGTGACGATGGTGCAGGGAATCTTCTCGACGAGGCTCATTCGGCGGCGTCCGGGATCGGGTGCGCCGCGAGCGGCGGGATGCGGGCGACGACGCCCTTGCGGAATTCCTGCGGACGCGCCTTCCACGGCACGATGCCGTCGGGCGTCTGTCCGTAGAGGCCGACGCCCGCCAGGATGGCGCGGGCGGATTCGGCCGGGTCGAGGTCGCCGTAGACGTAGGTCCAGCGCCCTTCCGAGGCCACCGCGACGGTGCAGGGCCGCTTGCACACCGAGAGGCATTCGACGCCCTCGATGCGCAGGTGCGGATGCTCGCTGCCGGTCACCGCCTCCCGCAGGGCGGTGAGCAGCCGGGCCCCGGCGCGGGGCTCGGCCGTGTCGCCTTCGGCGCGGCAGGCGGTGCAGACGTAGAGTGTGACGGGATCAGGCATGCGCCGGTCCCGTCGCCTTGCGCCCCAGCATCGCCCAGGCCCAGCCGTAGCTGAGCCCCAGCACCGTCCAGAACACGAAGGCGATCCCGAGCGAGCGCGCGGCGAATTGGGCCGCGTATCCCGGCGGCAGGGCGGACGCCGAATGGCTCGTCTCCGGCGCGCCGGCGAGATGCGGCGCGACGATGAGCACGAGGCCGCCCGCGATGGCGATCGGCACTCGGCGGATCGCGATGAGGTAGAGCCCCATGGCGGTGGCGGCGGCAGTCATCACCCACCAGAACTGGCGTTCGGCCAGGGGCGCGGCGTCCATCCCGGGCAGTTCCGGCGGCAGGCCGACGGCCGGCGCCAGCGCCACGGCGAGGAAGCCCGCGATAGCGAAGCGCAGACCCGTCTCCGGTGTGGGTTCGCGGCCGCAGGCCAGCAGCACGGCCCCGAGCAGCAGCGCGTAGCCGACGCCGCCGACCAGAGTGGCGAGCGCGGTGAACGCCATGCGCGGCAGGCCCGGGCCGGGCTGCCATTCCGGCGCGGTTTCACCGCCGCTCACGCTCGGATCCTTCTCGCCGTGATCGTGTCCGCTATGGACCTGCACGATGAGGGAGGCGGGCGAGAGAAGCGCGGGAGCGTGGGAAGCCTGCATCTCATAACGCTCGGCCGCGATGATCAGCGGCGAAGTGAGCGAGAGCTGCAGGCCCGTCGCGACCACAGCCGCGAGGAAGCCGGCGACCAGGGCCGCCGACACGAGCCGGATGATCATGGGGGTGTCTGCCTGAGCGCGAATGCGGTCAGTGGCAGGGGAAATTCTGGGTGTGGCGGAAGTCGTGCGCCGCGTTGTGCAGCGCCATCGCCGGGGCGAAGCCGGCCATGAACACGAGACCGAGGCCGAGGAACGCCGCCATGAGCACGGCGCCGAGGCGCTCGTTGGTGCGGGTGCCGGCAAGAACGAGGGTGTTGGTCGACATCGGTTCTATCTCCTGGCCGCCCCGCCGGCGGCCGTGATCGAGCGGGTGGGGTCGAACCCCTTCGGATGGCAGGTCTCCTGGCTCGCGGGTCATCCGGTCCTGCCGCCTTCCCGGATCGCTCCAGTGGCCGATGGCAGGCCCGTCTCCGCTCACAGTTGCGGGGGCAGCCGCGGTTTCGGGGCTCGCACCCCACACCGCATTCCCTTTTCACCCCGTTTCCGGGGCACCGTCCTGTTTTCGGTTCTACGCGTTCGATGAAGCGCTGACAACGCGCCGGTCAGGCGTTTTGCAGGCTTTGACCGCGGAGGCCGATTTCGGGCACAGGGGGGGCATGGTGCATGTCCCTCCCAAGATGACTTTTGCCCGCCTGACCCTGGTGCTGGGCGGTGCGCGCTCGGGGAAAAGCGTCCATGCCGAGGCGCTGATCGAGGCGCATCCGGCGCCGTGGCTCTACCTCGCCACCGCGCAGGCTTACGACGACGAGATGCGTGCGCGCATCGGGCTTCACCGCGAGCGACGCTCGGCCGACTGGATCACCCGCGACGTGCCGATCGACCTGCCCGAGGCGGTGGCGCAGGCGCCCGGGCCGGTGCTGGTCGATTGCCTCACGCTCTGGCTCACCAACATCATCCTGTCGGAGGCCGATGTCGCGGCGGCGATCGCCGCCCTCCTGGCGGCCTGCGCGACGGCACCTGGCCCGGTGGTGCTGGTCGGCAACGAGGTCGGCCTCGGCATCGTGCCCGACAACGCGCTCGCCCGCCGGTTTCGCGACGAAGCCGGGCGTCTGCATCAGCGCCTCGCAGCCCAGGCCGACCACGTCGTGTTCCTGGTGGCGGGTCTGCCGCTGATCGTAAAACCCCAACCCGGAGCCGCCTCATGAGCCAAGCCGACAGCCAAGTCGACAGTGATGCCGAGGCCGACCGCCATCGCGAAAAGATGGGGAAGCGCAAGGCCGTGCAGGATGCCGAGGTTGCCGAGAAGACGATCGAGAAGGGCCTCCTCATCGTCAATACCGGTCCCGGCAAGGGCAAGACCACGGCCGCCCTCGGCCTGATGCTGCGTGCCCTCGGGCATGGCTGGCGGGTGGGCGTGGTGCAGTTCATCAAGGGTGCGTGGGACACGGGCGAGAGGCATGCGCTGAAGGCCTTCGGCACACAGATCGACTGGCATACCCTCGGCGAGGGCTTCACCTGGGAGACCCAGGACAAGGCCCGCGACATCGCCGCCGCCGAACACGCCTGGGCCAAGGCCCTCGAGCTGATGGCCGATCCGACGATCCGCCTCGTGGTGCTGGACGAGCTCAACATCGCGCTCCGCTACGACTATCTCCCCATCGCCGACGTGGTCGCGGCCTTCCGGGCGCGCCGGCCGGATCTCCACGTGATCGTCACCGGCCGCAACGCCAAGCCGGCCTTGATCGAGGCCGCCGACCTCGTCACCGAGATGGCCTCCGTGAAGCACCATTTCGCCGCCGGCGTGAAGGCGCAGGAGGGGATCGAGTTCTGATGGGCCCGCTCCGATGACCCGCGCCTTCATGATCCAGGGCACCGGCTCGGATGTCGGCAAGTCGCTCGTCGTCGCCGGCCTGTGCCGGGCCTTCGCCAAGAGGGGCCTGGTGGTGCGGCCGTTCAAGCCGCAGAACATGTCGAACAACGCCGCCGTCACCGCCGATGGCGGCGAGATCGGGCGGGCCCAGGCGCTGCAGGCGCGGGCGGCCGGGGTGGCGCCCTCGGTCCACATGAACCCGGTGCTACTGAAACCCCAGAGCGAGACCGGCAGCCAGATCGTGGTCCAGGGCCGCATGGTGGGACAGGCCGGCGCGCGGGAGTATCAGGCGTGGAAGCCGCGCCTGCTCGCCTCGGTTCTTGAGAGTTTCTCGCATCTGAAGGGCGAGGCCGACCTCGTCATCGTCGAGGGCGCGGGGTCTGCCTCGGAGGTGAACCTGCGCCGCGGCGACATCGCCAATATGGGGTTTGCCCGCGCTTCGGGCACGCCGGTGATCCTGCTCGGCGACATCGACCGGGGGGGCGTCATCGCCAGCCTCGTCGGCACCAAGGCGGTCATCGATGCCGACGATGCGGCGATGATCCGCGGCTTCCTCGTCAACCGCTTTCGCGGCGACCCCAGCCTGTTCGCAGACGGCATGGACATCGTCGCGCGCGCCACCGGCTGGCCGAGCTTCGGCTTGATCCCGCATTTTCCGCAAGCCGCGCGCCTGCCCGCCGAGGACGTGCTCGGGCTGACCGGATCGCAGGCGCGTTCGGGACGCTGCAAGATCGCCGTGCCGGTGCTGCCGCGCATCGCCAATTTCGACGATCTCGATCCCTTGCGCGCCGAACCCGGCGTGTCGGTGGTTCTGGTGCATCCGGGCGCGCCGATCCCGGCCGAGGCCGACCTCGTGCTGCTGCCGGGCTCGAAGACCACCATCGACGATCTGCTGTTCCTGCAGGCGCAGGGCTGGGACATCGACATCCGGGCCCATGTCCGGCGCGGCGGGCGTGTGCTCGGCCTGTGCGGCGGCTACCAGATGCTGGGGCGGCGCATCGACGATCCGCACGGCATCGAGGGGAGCCCGCGCTCCGTCCCCGGTCTCGGCCTCCTCGATATCGAAACCGTCATGACACCGCTGAAGCGCCTGGCCGCCGTCACCGGCACCAGCCTGCCCGATGACGTGCCGTTCTCCGGCTACGAGATGCATGTGGGCGAGACCACCGGTCCCGATATCGCCCGCCCGCTGATCCGCCTCGCCGATGGGCGCAAGGACGGTGCGATCTCGGCCGATGGTCTGGTCTGCGGCACCTATATCCATGGCTTGTTCGCCGATGATCGCCAGCGCGGAGCCTGGCTCGCGCGCCTCGGAACCACCGCGAGCGGGGCCTCGTACGAGGCGGGCATCGAGACGGTGCTCGACCAGCTTGCCGCGCACATGGAGCGGTACGTGGATTGCGACCGCCTGCTCGCCCTCGGCTGAGGCTTAACGGATCGGCACCGCGTAGGCGCGCGGGCCGCCGTTCTTCAGGCTGTCGAACAGCATCAGCAGGCGGCCCGGCCCGAGCCGGACCATCGCCTCGGCCTTGCCGCCCGCATCCTCGCCTTCGAGCGCCGCGAAGGTTCCCACCGAGGTGAGCTTGCCCGAGGCGATCTCGAAAGCGAACAGGCGGTAGGGCACGGCGAGGCCGTTCTCGGCCGGGCCGGTGAGCACCAGGAGCGTCCCGTCAGGGAGGACCGAGAGGTCGCGGATGCCCGCATCGGCACCGACATCGAGCGGGATCACCCTGGGCGTCTCGGCCAGCGCCGCGGTGCCGGGCGCGAATAGGGCCTCGACCCCGACCGAGACCAGGAACGCCTTGCCGTCGAGGTTGGGCGCGCGCAGGCCGGCGTAGAGCCGCCCGCCCGCCACCGCGAGGCCCTCGACGTTGAGGCCCTTGGTCGAGGTGCCGCCGGCCCGCGCTTCGAGATCCTTGAGGAAGTAGGCGCCCACTGTCTCGGCGTTCTTCAGCGCATCGCCGAGCCGATAGGTCGTCTCCACCGCCTCCGCCCCCGTACCCGCCGCGTTCGGGCGGATTCGGGCGAGGACGAAGGTCGACATCTTGTATTCGCGGCCCCTGCGCGAACACCCGTGCGAGCCGGTGACGTAGAAGTTCGGCGCCGCGTAGGCGACCGCCTCGCCGTCCATTTCGCCGTATTCTCCCTGGCCGAGGGTGCAGCCGCCCGTGGTCGGGGCCGCGCCGAGGGTGGTCCGCGACGGCGCCCGGCCGACGAGGTCGACTTCCGCGCCCGGAATCAGGGTGGTGCCGTCGATGGCGACGAATTGCGCGCCGGTATTCTCGTCGTTGACCACCAGGCACCGCATTGGGCCGGTCTCGTCCGGCCGGCAGGCGATGCCGCTGATATCCTCCGCCCATTTGATCTTGCCCTTGCGGCTGGTCTTGCCGGCAAGGTCGCCCGAGACGGCGTAGGGCGGACCGACGGGCTGCAACGCTTCCGCCATCGCGGCGCCTGGCGGAAGTGCCGATGCGACCAGGAGCGCGATCAGCGAACGGGTGCGAATCATGATGGCTCTCCGGGGCGAAGATCGTTGTTCGAGGTTAGGCGCGTGTAATCTTGAGTAAAGCCAGCATCGCCGCTGCAGCCCCGAACAGGATCACGCAGGCGGTGCGGTAGAGGGCCAGTGCCCGTTCCACATCGTGCGGAGTCGCCTCGGGGCGTCCATCACCCATCCAGGCATCCTCGACCCGCTCCGCACCGTAGATCCGCGGTCCGGCGAGCCGTAATCCGAGCGCGCCGGCCATGGCGGCTTCCGGCCAGCCGGCATTGGGCGAGCGATGCTTGTGCGCATCGCGCCGGACCGCCCGAAACGCTCCGCCCGCCGAGGCGTCTCGATGAAACAGACAGGCCAGCACGATCAATCCGGCGCCGAGCCGGGAGGCCGGCAGGTTGACGAGATCGTCGAGGCGCGCGGAGGCCCAGCCATAGGCCTCGTGGCGCGGGGTGCGGTGCCCGATCATGCTGTCGGCGGTGTTGATCGCCTTGTAGAGCGCGCCTCCCGGCAGGCCGCCGAGGCCGATCCAGACGGCCGGTGCGACGATGCCGTCGGAAAAGTTCTCGGCCAGACTCTCGATCGCCGCCCGGCAGATGCCGGCCTCGTCGAGCGTTTCAGGATTGCGCCCGACGATCATCGAGACGGCGTGGCGCCCGCCCGCAAGTCCGTCGGAGCGCAGGTCCGCGGCCACCCGGGCCACGTGTTGGTGCAGGCTGCGCTGGGCCGGCAGGCTGGCGCAGAGCAGGCCGACGAGGCAGAGCCCGGCCCAGGGGCCGGCGAGGCCCGCGAGCGCGGTCGACCCCAGTGAGACCGCGCCGACCACCGCCAGCAGGACGACGAGGCCGGCCACACCCGCGCGCCTGCGGCGGGCCGGTGTGCCGTGGTTGAGGCGCCGGTCGAGCGCTCCGATCAGGGCGCCGATCCAGGTGACAGGGTGGCCGAGCGCCCTGTAGAGCCGGTCCGGATAGCCGGCCGCCGCCTCGACGGCGAGGGCGAGCAGCAGGACGATGAGCGTGTCGGGCGGATGGGTGAGGGCGGTCCAGGGCATGCGTTTTCGGTGATGGCGCGCGAGCCGATCGCGCATGGGGGCGACCTCGACGCGGCGCGCAGGCTGTTTCCGGCGGCCCCCGAGCCATGGGTCGATCTCTCGACGGGGATCAATCCGGTGCCGTATCCCTGTCCGGCGCTCGACGCCAGCGCGTTCCGGCGCCTGCCCTCCGGTGCCGACCTCGCGGCCCTGACGGCAGTTGCGGCCAGCGCCTATGGCGTGTCCGATCCGCGCTGCATCGCGGCGGCACCCGGCACCCAGATCCTGATCGAGACCCTTCCGCGGCTGCGGGCGCCGGGCCGCGTCGCCGTGCTGGGGCCGACCTATGCCGAGCATGCGGCGGCCTGGACCCGCGGCGGCCACGCGGTCACGGCCGTGACCGATCTCGCCGAGACCGACGGGGCCGACGTCGTCGTCGTGGTCAACCCGAACAATCCGGACGGGCGGATCGTGTCGGTCCCGGTCCTGATCGCACTGGCGGACCGGCTCGGCGCCCGCGCCGGTCTCCTCGTCGTCGACGAGGCATTCGCCGATCTCGAACCCATGGACTGTCTCGGGCCGCACTTGCGGCCGGGCGTCGTCGTACTGCGCTCCTTCGGCAAGACCTATGGTCTCGCCGGCATCCGGCTCGGCTTTGCGGCCACCGACCCGGCTTTGGCAGCGCGGATCGCCGCGGCACTCGGGCCCTGGGCGGTGTCCGGCCCGGCTCTCGCCATCGGCCGGGCCGCGCTCGGCGATGCCGCCTGGAGGATGGATGCGGCGGCGGCGCGGGAAACGGACGCCGCCCGGCTCGACCGGATGATCGTTCGCGCCGGGGGTGAACGCATCGGCGGGACCTGCCTGTTCCGCACCGCGACTTTCCCGGATGCGCCCGGCCTGTACCACCGCCTCGGCGAGGCCGGGATCTACGTGCGGCGTTTTGCCGACGCGCCGACGCGGCTGCGCTTCGGTCTTCCCGCCGACAAGACCGAATGGTGCCGGCTCTCGCGCATCCTCAAATAGCGGATGCGGCCTTCACGTGGCTCCGATCGCGCCACGCCACCAGGAGCCCGGCCCCCGACAGGAGGATTCCGACGGCGCAGACACCGGCCCATCCCGCCATCAGGAAGGCCTGCGAGCCGGCGAATGCCCCGAACGCGCCGAAGACGAACATCACGGTGAACAGCACGGTGTTGATGCGGCCGCGTGCGCCCGGCACTAGGGCATAGGCCCGGGTCTGATTGGCGATGAGCGCGCCGTTGAGCCCGATATCGATCAGCAGCACGCCCAACCCCACGGCGATCAGCGAGACCGAGCCTCCCGCCCACAGCACCACGAAGGAGGCGACCACCAGGACCGCGCCGCCCACCACCACCGGGCGCGCGCCGCGTCGGTCGGTATAGCGCCCCGACAGCGGTGCGATCAGCGCCCCGGCGACCCCGATGACGCCGAACAGGCCGGCACCGGCCGAGGTCAGATCGAAGGGCGGCGCCTCGACGAGCAGGGCCAGCGTCGCCCAGAACGCGTTGAAGCTGGCAAACAGCAGCCCTTGCGTCAGGCTGGCCCGGCGCAGCACCGGCTGGGTCCGCACCATGTGGAGGATCGATATCATCAGCGCGCGGTAGCGCAGCGGTTTCGTCTGAGGCGTGTTCGGGAGGGTCGCGGCGGCGACCCCCGCGATGGCGACGGCCACGCCGGCGGCGGCGAAGAACACCGCCCGCCAGCCGAAATGCGCTCCGACGAATCCGCTCACCGTACGGGCGAGCAGGATGCCGGTGAACAAGCCGGTCATCACCTGGCCGACCATGCGCCCGCGCGTGGCATCGGGCGCCAGTTCGGCCGCGAACGGCACGGCCTGCTGGGCCGCCGAGGCGAGGAAGCCGATGAGTAGGCTGGCGGCACTCAGCATCGCGAGGTTGGGGCTGAGGGCGGCGGCGAGCAGCGCGACGCTGAGACCGAGCAACTGGGCGACGATCAGGCTGCGTCGGGGCAGAGCGTCGCCGATCGGTACGAGGCCGAGGATGCCGAGCCCGTAGCCGATCAGCGAGGCCGTCGGCACCAGTACAGCGGCGCGCGCGCCGAACTCGCCCACCAGCAGTCCCAGGAGCGGCTGGTTGTAGTAGATGTTGGCCACCGCCCCGCCCGCGATCAGGGTGAGGCCGAGGCGTGCCTTAGTGGTGAAACCGTGGGTCGCTGCCGTGTCTTGCGCTGTCATGCGCAGGACACGCGGGCATCGGCCGACGGCGTGGGCTGGCGGCGGGGCATGGATGTCATCCGGTGTGCTTCTCGCGAGCTCGGCACTCGAAACCTGGGGCGCAATCGACCTCCGCCTAAGCAGATGCGCGCGCATCGGCAACCCGAGTCACCGGCGTCCGGCGCCGGTGACGCAGGGGTGGTTCCGGTCGGATGCGAGGCTCCCCATATACGAAGTGTTGTCCAGAACGTGCACGAATCCCGGTTGTGCCTTGGCCAAATACGAGCGCGTTTTCCCAAGCCCTTGGAGAACGGCGAGTCTTACGGTCTGATCACCGGGCGGAACCGGTCGATTCGCGCGATCCGCCTCGTGGACATCGTACGTTCTCGTCGATCACGGAGTTTGGAATGCTGAATTATCGTGTCAATTTCGCCAAGCAGATCCTCGGTGTGCCTTTCACCGTGGGCTCGGTGGAGATCGTCCGTGCCCGCGATCCGCTGCGCGCCCTGAGGGCTGCCGAGCTTCGGTTCGCGCGCCAGCACGGGGTCGAGGATTGGCGCGAACGTGCCGACCGCGCCGACATCGCGTCCGCCGGCGGTCAGGGCTGAGTGCAGAACTTCGCACCGGTTTCGATGATGATCGGCGGGATGGTGCGTTAGTCGGCTAAACCCCGCGCATACATCGATTTCCCGGTATTTTCCGGACGGCGCTCCCAGCCAAGTCTCTGGCCCTTCGCCATGAGCCGGCATAGACTATCGGGATTGCCGGTAGTTCTTTGTGCGGGACCGGCACCGCCCGCCATGGGCGGCAGCCAAGGGTCAGCGACGTTACATGGCGGCGATCTCTTTTTTCGGCGATCTGCTCCAAACCATCAGCGACCGCGGTCGCGACCTCATCGGCATCGGGCGCGGTGATCTGGCCGCCAAGGCCAACGCCCCCGAACTGCTCAAACTCTGCGAAGACCTGATTTCCAGGCGCGGCGAGGCGTCCGGCGTCGCGCTCGCTCGACTGATCCTCGACCGTTACGCGAGCCTCGGCAGGGCCGAGCGCTCGGCCTTCCTGGGAATGGTCTCCACCGAGTTCGCGGCGGATCATACCGCGGTCGACGAAGCCATCGCCGCCTACCGGGCCGACCCCACCCGCGCGGCGCTGAGCGTGCTGCACGATGCCGCCGAGCCGCGCAGCCAGGAATTGATCCGCCGGCTCAACCTCGCGCGCGACGGCACCCTCGCCCTGGTGCGGATGCGCGAAGACCTGTTCGGCCTACGCCGATCTTTGCGCGGCGCGGAGGGAGTGGACCCCGATCTCGTCGACGCGGCCGATAGCCTCGACAGCGATTTCGAGCACCTGTTCGCATCGTGGTTCAATCGCGGCTTCCTGGTCCTTCGACACATCGACTGGACCACCCCGGCGCATATCCTGGAAAAGATCATCCGCTACGAGGCCGTCCACGAGATCGCCGGCTGGGACGATCTGCGCCGACGCATCGAGCCGCCGGACCGGCGCTGCTTCGCCTTCTTCCACCCGGCTCTCCTCGATGAGCCGCTGATCTTCGTCGAAGTGGCGCTCACCGCCGCCATCGCTCCGGCCATCGCGCCGATCCTGGCGCATGAGCGCGATCTGCTGCCGGCGCGGGCGGCCACCACCGCCATCTTCTACTCGATCTCGAACTGTCAGAAGGGTCTGGCCGGCGTCACCTTCGGCAACTTCCTGATCAAGCAGGTGGTGGAGGATCTGGCCCGTGAGATCCCGTCGCTCAAGACCTTCGTCACTCTCTCGCCGGTGCCCGGCTTCTCGGCCTGGCTCGACCGCGAGCGCCGCGCCGACGCTCCCCAGGGCCTGACCCGCGAAGACGTGGAAGCCCTCCGCCTCATCGACGAGGCGGATTGGCAGGCCGACAAGGTGAAGTCCGAGGCGGTACGCAAGGTGATGATTCCCGCCGCCGCCGCCTATTTCCTGCGGGCCAAGAACGAGCGCGGCAAACCGCTCGATCCGGTCGCCCGCTTTCATCTCGGCAACGGCGCCCGTCTCGAGCGTTTGAACTTCCTCGGCGACGTGTCGGCCAAGGGCCTCGCCCAGTCGCGCGGCTTGATGGTCAACTACCTCTACGACCTCTCGGCCATCGAGAAGAACCACGAGACCTATGCCAACCTCGGCACCGTCGCCGCCTCGAGCACGGTGACCCGCGAATTACGGGCGAACCTGCCGCCGGTGCGGGCGGTGGCGCTGGCCGAGGCTTGAATTCTCGACGGAAAGCTGTTCGACGCGTCCATGCCCAATCATCTGTTCGATCTCGTCCGCGCCCATCTGCCTGTCGACCCAAGCGCGAAAACCTTCATCGAGACCGGTGACGGCATCCACCTGAGCTACGCCGATCTGCTGGCGCGTTCGGGGGCCTATGCGACGGCGCTGGTGGTGCTCGGCGTGAAACCCGGCGACCGCGTCGCGGTCCAGGCCGAGAAGAGCCCGGATTTCATCTTCCTTTATCTCGGCGCCGTGCGGGCCGGGGCGGTGTTCCTGCCGCTCAACACTGCCTACACCGCCACCGAGATCGACTACTTCCTGTCGGATGCCGATCCGGTTCTGTTCGTCTGCGATCCGGCCAAGGCCGAGGCTCTGGCGGCCGTCGCGCGCAAGGCCGGCGTCGCCGAAATCCGCACCCTCGGCGCCGACGGGCGCGGCAGCATCGCCGAGGCTGCCGATGCGGCTCAGACCGATTTTTCGGACGTGACGCGCGGCCCCGACGATCTGGCCGCCATCCTCTACACCTCCGGCACCACCGGGCGCTCGAAAGGCGCCATGCTCAGCCACGACAACCTCGCCTCGAACGCGCTGACGCTCAAGGAGTCCTGGCGCTTCACGGCCGACGACGTGCTGATCCACGCCCTGCCGGTGTTCCACACCCACGGCCTGTTCGTGGCGACCAACGTCGTGCTGGCCACCGGCGGCACCCTGCTGTTCCTTGCCAAGTTCGACCCCGGTCGGGCGCTCGCCCTGATGGCACGCGCCACCGCCATGATGGGCGTACCGACCTTCTACACCCGCCTGCTGAAGGAGCCCGGCCTGACCCGGGAGGCCACCGCCGCGATCCGGCTGTTCGTCTCCGGCTCGGCGCCGCTGCTTGCCGAGACCCATCGCGACTGGCAGGCCCGCACCGGCCACGCCATCCTCGAGCGCTACGGCATGACCGAGACCAACATGAACACCTCGAACCCCTATGCGGGCGCGCGGGTGGCCGGCACCGTCGGTCCGGCCCTTCCCGGCGTCGCAGTGCGGGTGGTCGATCCCGAGACCGGTCGGGTCTTGGCCGCGGACGCCGTCGGCATGATCGAGGTCAAGGGCCCCAACGTGTTCAAGGGCTATTGGCGCATGCCGGAGAAGACGGCCGCCGAGTTCAAGGCGGACGGGTTCTTCATCACCGGCGATCTCGGCAAGATCGATCCGCAGGGCTACGTCCACATCGTCGGGCGCGGCAAGGATCTCATCATCACCGGCGGCTACAACGTCTACCCGAAGGAAATCGAGAACGAGATCGACGCGCTGCCGGGGGTCGTGGAATCAGCTGTGATCGGTCTGGCCCATGCCGATTTCGGCGAGGGCGTCACCGCCGTCGTTGTGGCGCGCCCGGACGTGGCGCCCGAGGCCGAGATGCTCCGCGCGCTCGAAGCGCGGCTTGCGCGCTACAAGTGCCCCAAGCGCGTGCTGTTCGTCGATGAATTGCCGCGCAACGCCATGGGTAAGGTTCAGAAGAACGTCCTGCGCGACACCTATGCGAGGCTCTACGGCGGCTGAGTCCGCGGCGGATCGGCTCGCCGTCGCGACCGGCGGAACGCCTTGCGCCCATTGGCGTTCCTCTCGCATATGCCCAAGCTTGGCGTTGCCTTACGCTCCGGTCCCCGAACGATGTCCTCTTCCCCCGACCAGGCCCCCGATCCGAGCGGGCCGGCAACGCTGCTGTGGACCCTCGCGATGGGGGCCGCCCTGGCGGCTTTGGCCGTAGGCGGTCCGCTGCGGCGTGCCGGTGCGGCGAATGCTCCGGCCGCCGACCGGGACCCCGCACCGACGCGCACACAAGGGGCTCGCTCGTATAGCGGGGTCGCAGCCGACCGGATCGCCGCCAAGGAGGTCGCGCGCGGGCGCCATGCCGGAAGCCCGACCCAGATCACGGCCTCCGGCTGGAAGGACATCCTCGTTCGAGTCTACCTCGAGTTCAACAAGGACCGGGTGCTCTCGGTCGCCGCCGGCGTGACGTTCTACAGCCTGCTCTCGCTGTTCCCGGCCATCGGCGCCCTTGTGTCGTGCTACGGCCTCGTTGCCGATGCCGGTGCGATCAACGTCCATCTGGCGAGCCTGCACGGCGTGCTGCCCGCGGGCGCCATCGATATTATCGGCGATCAGGTCAAGCGGATCGTCGCCAAGGGCAATGGCAGCCTCGGGCTGACCTTCTTCACCAGCCTCCTGCTCTCCCTGTGGAGTGCCAATGCCGCCATGAAGGCGATGTTCGACGCGTTGAACGTCGTCTACGAGGAGGAGGAGAAGCGCTCGTTCCTGATGCTCAACCTGCGGTCCCTCACCTTCACCATCGGCGCGCTCGGGTTCACCATCCTGGCGCTGACCGGGATCGTCGTCCTGCCGGTGGTGTTCACCTTCGTCGGGTTCGGCGACACCGCTTGGCTCATCGCGTCGCTGCGCTGGCCAGCCCTGCTCATCGTGTTGCTGGGCGGCCTTTCGCTGCTCTATCGCTACGGACCGAGCCGGGAGCGCCCGCGCTGGCGCTGGGTCGGTGTCGGCGGTGCCGTGGCGGGCCTGCTCTGGCTCGTCGCCTCGATCCTGTTCTCGTGGTATGTTGCAAGCTTCGGCAACTACAACGAGACCTACGGCTCGCTCGGCGCCGTGATCGGCTTCATGACCTGGATCTGGATCTCGACGACGATCGTGTTGCTCGGCGGCGAGATCAACGCCGAAATGGAGCACCAGACCGCCCGCGACACCACCACGGGGCCGGATACGCCGATGGGCACGCGTGCGGCGCGGATGGCCGACACCGTCGGGGCGGCGGCGTGACGACGGATCGTCTCGCGAAAATCCGTCGTCGCCCTACATGAGCCGACGAATGGATCAGGAGCAGACGATGACGGACACCCCTCCGGGCGCGACCGACGCGAAGGATACCCGCACCGAAGCCGAATGGCGTGAGATTCTCACCCCCGAGCAGTATCGGGTCCTGCGGGAGCACGGCACCGAGCGTGCCGGGACCAGCTGCCTCAACGCCGAGAAGCGTCCCGGTACCTTCTTCTGCGCCGGCTGCGGCACGCCGTTGTTCCTCAACGGTACCAAGTTCGAATCCGGCACCGGTTGGCCGAGCTTCTTCGATCCGCTCGAGGGCGCGGTGGAGACGCAGGCAGACCGCAGCCACGCGATGGTGCGCACCGAGGCGCACTGCGCCCATTGCAAAGGCCATCTCGGCCACGTCTTCAACGACGGCCCGGCCCCGACAGGCCTACGTTACTGCATGAACGGCACATCGCTCCGGTTCGAACCAAAGGATTGATTCCGCCATCGGCCGATCGTGCCCTGGGCGTTGCGTTCTTGCATGTTCGATGGGGATGATCGGCCGTTCATCGACGCCGGATGCCGACGATGGACTTGATTTAGTCGCCATTTTGCTTAGTCAAAAGGGGCGTTTTATTGGCGGAACCGACGCATCGGCGGAACGCTGCATCGGTTTCGTTGCGACATGCACGCGCTCCGGCATGACAATGCCTCGCGCGGCGTGCCACCTCGCCGGCCGGCCCTTGTTTATCACGGGGTGTCGGCCCTGACTTTTCTCGGTCTGATCGGTATCCCGCCCGGGGGACGAACGGACCCGCGGAGAATGTAGAATGAGCGTCGTTCGTCGGTTTCTCGTGGCCTCCTCTCTCGTTCGCCTGATCCGCAAGGAGCGCGGCGGTGCGCGGATCACCGAGGGCTATTTCGCCCCGCAATCCGGTCGCGTCTCCTACGTGCGGGTCGACGGCCAGAACTGTCACCTCGTCCTCGTCTCCACGACGCCCGACGGCGCGTCCAGCGAGGAGCGCACCGACGTTCCGCGCGCGCACGGCGATGCGTTGCTCGATGTGTGTTCGGGCAAGGCGGCCTACGACCGGACGGCGATCGCCCTCGGCGGTGGCCGCGAAGCCGTGGTCGACCGCTACGTCACCCCCGGTACCCTCGATCTCGTCAGCGTCACCTTCGACGGTGTGGACGAGGCCGGCGCGTTTCAGGTCCCGGCCTGGTTCGCCGCCGAGGTCACCACCGATCCGGCCTATGATCGGCATGCGGTGGCCCTCCAGGGCGTGCCCCAGCCGGGCGAGATCGGCGTCAGCAATGCCGGCGTCGAGGCGGTCCTCGACCTCGTGGAGCCGCGCTTCGGCTTCGGCCGCTACGGCACTGCGCCGAAGGCGACCGAGAATGACGGGATGATGAAGGCCCTGCGCCGTGTCGCCGGTACCCCCGCCACAGCAACGGCTGCGGTTCCGATGGCCGCGTCACCCGAGCCCGTTTACGAGGAGCCGGTCCATGCGCAGGAGGCTCTCCTTCCGGAACCCCCGGCCGAGGCGCCCCACACGCACGAGACTGCCCAGCCGGTCGACTCGCGCATCGACGACGTGATCGAGAGCCTTTCGCAGGCGCTCGGCAACCCTCCGCCCCAGGCCGATGCCCGCGAGGAGGGCGTCGCTGCCGAATTCGAGCGCTGGACCGTCCGTCCCCGCCGCACGCAACAGACCTGAGGCGGGTCCAGCGGGCGGGGCTTCAGGGTCTGATCGAGATCTGCGCCCCGCCATAGCTGCTCGCCAGGGCAAAGAGCTCGCGCGCGTGGCCGGGGCTCAAGCGGATGCAGCCGTGGCTGGCCCGGCGCCCGAGATGCTGCACGGCACCGGTGCCGTGGATGGCATAACCGCCCCGGAAGAACAGCGCGTACGGCATCGGCGAGCCGTGATACTTGTGCGAATACCACATCCGCTCCATCCGGCCGACGCGATACCGCCCGTTGGGTGTGACGTATCCGGTTCGCGCGGTGGAGACCGGCCAGTCATAGGCCAGCGCCCCTTCGACATAGACACGCATCCGTTGTGAGGATTGGTCGACGCGGGCGAGAACGCCGGCATCCACCGGACCGGCGATCATTCCGACCGCGAGGATGAAACACGCCGCCGCGAGGGGGCGGCGCAACGCGTGTTGTGGTGAGGCGGATGTCGGCGGGAGGAGGGCGGACAATGCGGTGCGTCCCGATGTCGAAGACGACGGGTGTCGCCAGTCCGCAGGGTGCATCGGGTCCACCGCCAGCAAAAGCTGGCTATCCGGGTGCTCCACACGAATTCGGCGAAAGAATGTAATTCCGGCGATGGATGTCCGATTGAGCCGTGGCATCAATTTCGATAGCGTCCCTTTCAAGAAACTTTTGATAGGCGTGCGTTCAGCGCGTTGGGGAGGGGAATATGGCTCAAGCGACGCTTCATGGGACGGCGGCAGACGCGCGTCCGCCGCGCGAGCCCTGGTACAAAGTGCTGTACATCCAGGTGCTGATCGCCATCGCGCTCGGCGTCCTCCTTGGATACCTCCATCCGGAATGGGGCAAGTCGGTCAAATGGCTGGGCGACGCCTTCATCGCCCTGATCAAGATGATGATTGCGCCGATCATCTTCTGCACCATCGTGCACGGTATCGCGTCGATCGGCGACCTGAAGAAGGTCGGTCGTGTCGGCTTGAAAGCGCTGGTCTACTTCGAGGTGGTCTCCACCCTCGCGCTCCTCATCGGCATCCTCGTCGGCGAAGTCGTGAAGCCGGGTGCGGGCTTCAATGCCGACGTGACCAAACTCGACGGTAAGGCGGTCGAGAAATACGCCAAGCTCGCGGCCGACGATTCCGTGACCGGCCACATCATGGGGTTGATCCCCAAGAGCTTCTTCGATGCCTTCGCCACCGGCGATCTGCTTCAGGTGCTCCTGATCTCGATCCTCACCGGCGTCGTCGTCACCGGCATGGGTCAGCGCGGCGAGGCCATCACCCACGCCATCGACACGGCGGGGCAGATCTTCTTCCGCATCATCGGCCTCATCGTGAAGCTGGCGCCCATCGGCGCCTTCGGCGCCATGGCCTTCACCATCGGCCAGTACGGCATCGGCAAGGTGATCGATCTCGCCTGGCTCGTCGGCACCTTCTACGTCACGGCGTTCCTGTTCGTCGTGGTGGTGCTCGGCGGTATCGCCCGTGTCGCCGGCTTCTCGATCTTCCGCTTCCTGGCCTTCATCAAGGACGAACTGCTCATCGTGCTCGGCACCTCGTCGTCCGAGACGGTGCTGCCGCACATGATGACCAAGATGCGTCGCCTCGGCGCCTCGGATTCCGTGGTCGGCCTCGTCATCCCCACCGGCTATTCGTTCAACCTCGACGGCACCAACATCTACATGACCCTGGCGACCCTGTTCCTCGCCCAGGCCGTGGGCGCGGACCTGTCGATCGCCCAGTACGCCACTATCATCCTCGTGGCGATGCTGACCTCGAAGGGCGCGTCCGGCGTCACCGGGGCGGGATTCATCACCCTGGCGGCGACCTTGAGCGCGATCCCCAATAACCCGGTGCCGGTGGCCGCGATGACGCTGATCCTCGGCGTCGACAAGTTCATGTCGGAGTGCCGGGCGATCACCAACCTCATCGGTAACGGTGTCGCCACCGTCGTGGTCAGCCGCTGGGAAGGCGAACTCGATCTCGAGAAGCTGCGTCAGGTGATGGAGAATCCCGTCTCCATCGGCACCGACATCTCCGATCACTCGCCGAACATGGACCCGGTCGCCAAGCCGTCGTCCGTGGCGGCGCCGATCCCTGTCGCTGCGCGCTAGAGCTGACCTTGCGCATCGGAATCGACCTTGGCGGCACCAAGATCGCCGGGATCGTCATCGATGAGAACGGGGCGTCGCGAGCCGAAGGCCGGATCGCGACGCCCCGCGATGATTATGACGGCACCCTGGGGGCGATTGCCGGCCTCGTCGCTGATCTCGAGGCGCGTGCCGGCCGGGGCTTCTCGGATCAGCAGGCCAGCGTCGGGATCGGGATGCCCGGTGCGATCGCGCCGGCGACGCGCCTCGTCAAGAACGCCAATTCGATCTGGCTCAATGGTCGTCCCTTCGCCGTTGACCTGGAGCGGGTTCTCGGCCGCCCGGTGCGCATCGAGAACGACGCCAATTGCCTCGCCGTTTCCGAGGCGGTGGACGGCGCCGGGGCGGGGGCGCATTTGGTTTGGGCGGTGATCCTCGGCACCGGCGTCGGGTCGGGCATCGCCATCGACGGCCGCGCCCTGTCCGGGCGGTCGCGGATCGCCGGCGAATGGGGCCATAATCCGCTACCCAACCCGCGCGACGACGAGCGGCCGGGGCCTGCCTGCTATTGCGGACGGACTGGCTGTATCGAGACCTGGCTGTCTGGGCCCGGCCTTGGCGCCGATCATGCCCGACGTCACGGCGGCTCGCTCGCTGCCGAAGCCGTGGTATCGGCCATGCGAGCCGGCGATCCGGCGGCCCTTAAAACGCTCGCGCGCTACGTCGACCGGCTCGGCCGCAGCCTCGCCCACGTGGTCAATCTGATCGACCCGGATGCGATCGTCATCGGTGGCGGCCTGTCGCGCATTCCCGAGGTGATGGAAGCGCTCCCGATGGCGACGGCGCCCCATGTCTTCACCGACGCTTTTGACACGCCGATCCGCCCGAGCCTGCATGGCGACGCCTCCGGCGTTCGCGGCGCGGCCTGGTTGTGGAACGACGGTTAGGCCAGGCGCGAACGCCCTTGCCATCGTGGCGATTTGCACATAAACATATCTTTATGTCTCCTGATGGCGCCTCCTCAGTCCGTCTGGTGCCGTTTGCGGACGCCCTCTCGGTGTTGCGCGCGGCGGCAGAAGAAACGCGTCTGCGCATCCTGGCTCTGCTGGCGGAAGGCGAGCTCTCCGTCTCCGACCTCACCGACATCCTCGGCCAATCGCAGCCGCGCATCTCACGCCACCTCAAGCTTCTGGTGGAGGCCGGGCTGGTGGAGCGTCACCGGGAGGGGGCCTGGGCCTTCTTCCGGCTCGTGGACGGCCGCACCGGCCTGATCGATCCGCTCGTCGCCGGGCTCGACGCGTTGCGGCCGCCGCTCTCCGAGGATCGTGCCCGGCGCGATGCCGTGCTGGGCCAGCGGGCGGAGGCGGCGCAGGCCTTCTTCGCGCGTCTCGCGCCGAAATGGGACCGCCTGCGCTCGCTGCATGTGGCCGAGGCCATCGTCGAGGCCGCGGTGCTCGACGTGCTTGGACCGCACCCGATCCACAATCTCATCGACCTCGGCACCGGGACGGGACGGATGCTCGGCCTTCTCGCCGGGCACGCGAACCGCGCCACCGGGCTCGATTCCAACCATGCGATGCTGTCGGTCGCCCGCGCCAATCTCGAGCGGCTCGGCCTGTCGCGGGTGGATTTGCGCCAGGGCGACATCCATGCGCCGCCCTTCGGCCGGGCGAGTTTCGATCTCGTCCTCGTGCACCAGGTGCTGCACTATCTCGACGATCCGGCCCGTGCGCTGCGCGAGGCGGCCCGCCTCGTGGCGCCGGGCGGGCGCCTGCTGGTGGTGGATTTCGCGCCGCACGATCTGGAATTCCTGCGCGAGACCCAGGCCCACCGGCGCCTCGGCTTCGCGCCGGAGCAGGTGAGTGGCTGGCTCACCGATTGCGGCCTCGCCACCGTGACGACGCGCAATCTCGCGCCGGCGGATGGCGATGCGGACCATCCGCTCACCGTCACCCTCTGGCTCGGCACCGACGCCGCCGAAGCCGACCTGGAACGGGCCGTGGCCTGAAACCGGATCCGCTCAACTTTCACGCAATGCCCGACCGTCTGAACCGACCGACATTGAGGACGCCCCCGATGCCCACCGCCTCTCAACACCGCGCCAGCCGGGACGGCTACCAGCCGATCCGCGTCTCCATCGAGTTCTTTCCGCCCAAGAGCGACGAGATGGAGAAGATCCTCTGGTCGTCCATCGAGCGTCTGGCTCCGCTGCAGCCGAAATTCGTTTCGGTAACCTACGGCGCCGGCGGGTCCACCCGCGAGCGCACCCACAACACCGTGGCGCGGATGATCAAGGATACGAGCCTCAAGCCCGCCGCCCATCTGACCTGCGTCGACGCCACCCGCGAGGAGATCGACGCGGTGGTCCAGTCCTACTGGGATGCCGGAGTGCGCCACATCGTGGCCCTGCGCGGTGATCCCCAGGACGGCGTCGGCACCGCCTACCGGCCGCATCCGGGCGGCTACGCCCAGACCGCGGATCTGGTGGCCGGGATCAAGCGGATCGGCGACTTCAAGGTGTCGGTCTCGGCCTATCCCGAGAAGCACCCCGAGGCTGCCTCGCTCGATGCAGATATCGACGCCCTGAAGGCCAAGGTCGATGCGGGCGCCGACCAGGCGATCACGCAGTTCTTCTTCGAGAACGACGTCTACCTGCGCTACGTCGACAAGGTCCGCGCCGCCGGTATCGACATCCCGATCATCCCGGGCATCCTCCCGGTCCAGAACTTCAAGCAATCGGCCAACTTCGCGCGGCGCACGGGCGCTTCGGTTCCCTATTGGCTCGCCGCCCGCTTCGAGGGGCTCGACGACGACGTCGATACCCGCCGTCTCATCGCGGCGGCGGTGGCGGCCGAGCAGGTGCTCGATCTCGTCGATCGCGGGGTCAGCGACTTCCATTTCTACTCGATGAACCGGTCCGATCTCGTCTACGCCATCTGCCACCTGCTCGGTCTGCGTTCGCAGGCCCCGAAGGCTGCGGCCAAGGCCGCTTGAGCTTCGTCCGTCGAGACTTCCGCTACGCTCCGGCACCTCGGTACGAGGTGAATCGATGGGACCCCGCGTCTCCAGGGATATGACATGACAGACCTCCGCCCCGTCGACGGTAAAGAGATCGAAGCCGCCCTGCGCGCCCGCGCGCAGGAGAAGATTCTCGTCCTCGATGGGGCGATGGGCACCGTGATCCAGCGCCTCGGCTATGGCGAGGCGGATTTTCGCGGCACCCGGTTCGTGGATCATTCGCATGACCAGAAGGGCAACAACGACCTTCTGATCCTGACCCAGCCCGATGCGATCCGGCAGATACACCTCGACTACTTCCTCGCCGGCGCCGACATGTGCGAGACCAACACGTTCTCCGGCACCACCATCGCCCAGGCCGATTACGGCATGGAATCGATCGTCCACGAGCTGAATTCGGAAGGCGCGCGCCTCGCCCGCGAAGCCGCCAAGCTCGCCGAGGAGCAGGATGGCCGCCGCCGCTTCGTCGCCGGCGCCATCGGCCCGACCAACCGCACGCTGTCGATCTCGCCGGACGTCAACAACCCGGGCTACCGGGCGGTGACCTTCGATCAGGTCCGGCAAGCCTATATCGAGCAGGTGCACGGCCTCATCGAAGGCGGCGCCGAACTGATCCTGATCGAAACGATCTTCGACACCCTCAACGCCAAGGCGGCAGTGGCGGCCGCCTGGGCGGTGTTCGAGGAGACCGGCATCACCCTGCCGATCATGATCTCGGGCACGATCACCGATCTGTCGGGCCGCACCCTGTCGGGCCAGACGCCGGAAGCCTTCTGGAACGCCCTGCGCCATTCCGCGCCGCTCACCATCGGCCTCAACTGTGCCCTCGGCGCCAAGGAGATGCGCGGCCATATCAGCGAGCTTTCGCGGATCAGCGATACCCTGGTCTGTGCTTACCCGAATGCCGGCCTGCCCAACGAGTTCGGCCTCTACGACGAGAGCCCGGAAGCCATGGGCAAGCTCGTCGGCGAGTTCGCGGCCGGCGGCATCGTCAACATGGTTGGCGGCTGCTGCGGCACCACGCCGGACCATATCCGCGCCATCGCCGAGGCCGTGGCCGACAAGGCTCCGCGAAAGATCCCCGAGATCGCTCCGCTGATGCGCCTGTCGGGCCTCGAGCCGTTCACGCTCACGAAGGAGATTCCCTTCGTCAACGTCGGCGAGCGCACCAACGTCACGGGTTCGGCCAAGTTCAGAAAGCTCATCACCGCCGGCGACTACGCGGCGGCGCTCGACGTCGCCCGCGATCAGGTGGCGGCCGGCGCCAGCATCATCGATATCAACATGGACGAGGGCCTGCTCGATTCCGAGAAGGCCATGGTCGAGTTCCTCAACCTCGTCGCCGCCGAGCCCGACATCGCCCGCGTGCCGGTGATGATCGATTCCTCGAAGTTCAATGTCATCGAGGCCGGCCTCAAGTGCGTCCAGGGCAAGGCGATCGTGAACTCGATCTCCATGAAGGAGGGCGTCGAGAAGTTCATCCACGACGCCAAGATCTGCCGGTCCTACGGCGCGGCGATCGTGGTGATGGCCTTCGACGAGCAGGGCCAGGCCGACACGCTGGAGCGCAAGGTCGAGATCTGCACCAAGGCCTACAAGGTCCTCACCGAGGAGATCGGCTTCCCGCCCGAAGACATTATCTTCGATCCCAACGTGTTCGCGGTGGCCACCGGCATCGAGGAGCATAACGGCTACGGCGTCGCCTTCATCGAGGCCACCCGGATCATCCGCGAGACGTTGCCCCACGCCCATATCTCGGGCGGCATCTCGAACCTCAGCTTCGCCTTCCGCGGCAACGAGCCGGTGCGCGAGGCGATGCACGCGGTGTTCCTCTACCACGCGATCCAGGTCGGCATGGATATGGGCATCGTGAATGCGGGCCAGCTCGCGCTCTACAACGAGCTCCCGGCCGAACTCCGCGAACTCTGCGAGGACGTGGTCCTCAACCGCCGCGACGATTCCACCGACCGGCTGCTCGATGCGGCCGCGCGCTTCAAGTCCGGTGGCGGCGTCCAGGCCAAGACCGCCGACCTGTCCTGGCGCGAGGCCTCGGTGGAGAAGCGCCTGGAGCACGCGCTGGTCAACGGCATCACCGAATACGTGGTGGCCGATACCGAAGAGGCGCGGTTGCAATCCGTGCGGCCGCTCCATGTCATCGAAGGCCCGCTGATGGCCGGCATGAACGTGGTCGGCGATCTGTTCGGCTCGGGAAAGATGTTCCTGCCGCAAGTGGTGAAGTCCGCCCGCGTGATGAAGCAGGCGGTCGCCCATCTCGAGCCGTTCATGGAGGCCGAAAAGCTCGCCAATGGCGGCGACGGCAAGCGCCAGGCCGCCGGCAAGATCCTGATGGCGACCGTGAAGGGCGATGTCCACGACATCGGCAAGAACATCGTCGGCGTCGTGCTCGCCTGCAACAACTACGAGATCATCGATCTCGGCGTGATGGTGCCGGCCGCCAAGATCCTCGATGTCGCCCGCAAGGAAAACGTCGACATCATCGGCCTGTCCGGCCTCATCACCCCGTCGCTGGACGAGATGGTGCACGTCGCCGCCGAGATGGAGCGCGAGGGCTTCGACGTGCCGCTGCTGATCGGCGGCGCCACCACCAGCCGCGTCCATACGGCGGTGAAGATCCACCCCTCCTATGCGCGCGGGCAGACCGTCTACGTCACCGATGCGAGCCGGGCGGTGGGCGTGGTGTCGAGCCTGCTCTCGAAGGAGACGCGGGATACGACCATCGAGAAGGTGCGCGCCGAGTACAAGAAGGTCGCCGACGCCCATGCGCGCTCGGAACTCGACAAGCAGCGCCTGCCACTGGCCAAGGCCCGCGCCAACCCGTTCAAGATCGACTGGTCGGGCTACGCGCCGACCAAGCCCACCTTCACGGGCGCGCGCGTCTTCGCGTCCTACGAGGTCGCCGACCTCGTGCCCTATATCGACTGGACGCCGTTCCTGCAGACCTACGAGTTCAAGGGCCGCTACCCGGCGATCTTCGAGGACCCCAACCAGGGTCCGGCCGCCAAGGCCCTGTTCGACGATGCGCAGGAGATGCTGAAGCAGATCGTCGACGAGCGCTGGTTCAACCCGAAGGCGATCATCGGCTTCTGGCCGGCCAACAGCGTCGGCGACGATATCGCCCTCTATACCGGCGAGAGTCGCGCGGAGAAGCTCGCCACCTTCCACGGCCTGCGTCAGCAACTGTCGAAGCGCGACGGGCGCGCCAATACCTGCCTGTCCGACTTCGTGGCGCCGAAAGAGTCCGGCGTCGCCGACTATATCGGCGGCTTCGTCGTCACGGCGGGGCTCGAGGAAGTGCGCATCGCCGAGCGTTTCGAGCGGGCCAACGACGATTACCGCTCGATCCTGGTCAAGGCGCTGGCCGATCGCATCGCCGAGGCCCTGGCCGAGCGGATGCACGAGCGCGTGCGCAAGGAGTTCTGGGGCTACGGCGCCGACGAGACCTTCGCGCCGGAAGATCTGACGCGCGAGGAATATGCCGGCATCCGCCCCGCCCCCGGCTACCCGTCGCAGCCCGACCATACCGAGAAGGTGACGCTGTTCGACCTCCTCAAGGCCGAGCCGCGCATCGGGGTCAAGCTCACCGAAAGCTACGCCATGTGGCCGGGCTCCTCGGTCTCGGGCCTCTACATCGCCCACCCGGAGTCGCATTACTTCGGCGTGGCCAAGGTCGAGCGCGACCAGGTCGAGGATTACGCCGTGCGCAAGGGCATGGATCTGGTGCAGGTCGAACGCTGGCTCGGCCCGATCCTCAACTACGATCCGGCCCGCTACCTCGCGGCGGCGGCTGAGTAGTCGCTCCGACTGCTACGGTCTTGCGTCGATCAGGGTGCCTCACCGTTCAGGAGAGGCCCTGCGCGATCGTTCGCCGGTCGAGCCCGGCTGGCCCCTACCGATCCGCCGTCGTCAGCGCGAACAATGCGCCTTGCGGGTCGAGGCCGTGCAGGATCCAGGCGCCGCCCGGCACCTGATGCGGGCCGTTGAGGACCTGGCCGCCGGCCTCCGTCACCCGCGCGGCGGCGGCGTCGATGCCCTCGACCGTGAAGTAGTACAGCCACATCGGCGGCCCCTGCATCTGCGGTGGCTTGGTCATCAGGCCGCCCTCCGCCTGCTCGCCGCCCATGGCGAAAAGCTGGTAGAGGCCCATCGGCCCGAGATCGATCGCCTCCGTCGGCGTCCACCCGAACAAACCCGAATAGAAGGCGAAGTCCGTCACGCGGTCTCCCGCATGCAACTCGCGCCAGCCGACATTGCCGGGCGCAGTGGAGCCGACGGGCGGTGGCCGGCTCCCATCCGATGGCAGCCCCGGCGCGAACAGTACGAAGGCCGCCCCATGCGGGTCGGCGGCCACCGCAAAGCGCCCGATGCCGGGACTGTCCGCTGGCGGCCGATGGATGGCGCCGCCGTCTTCGCTCACCCGCCGCGCAAATGCGTCGACATCGTCGACGGCGATGTGGCCGATCCAGCCGGGGCGGCCGCCGGAAGCGCGAGCCTCCTCGGGCAGTTCCATGAGGCCGGCCACCGGCGTCGCGCCGGCGGAGAACCGGGTATAGGCCATGCCCGCGACGTCGGCGGGCGCCGCCTGCCACCCGACCACGCTCCGATAGAAGGCTTCGGCAGCGGGCACGTCGCTGGTCAGGAGTTCGTACCAGATGAACTGTCCGTCGGGTGCCGGCATGGAGCGTCTCCGTCTGGATGGGATCGGGGGCGTCGCGCGAACGGAAGTCAGGCGTCGCAGTCGCGTTGCAGCCTTGCGCTATCGATCCGGGTCATCGTCATCATCGCCGCCATGAACGAGACCGCGGTGGCGGAGGCAGCATTCCGGCCCCGTGAAAGACCGGCCGGCGCGGTTGAATCTCGGCGATTCTCTTTGACAAATAAGTTGATGTCAACGTAGCTGGGCCATGTCGAAGCCGATCGCCGTGCCGTTCGAGACGACCCTGCGGGTGCGCGATGCCTGCCTGTGCCTTCACGTCCAGCGCGCCGCGCGCGCGCTCGCGCGCCGGTTCGACGATCTGCTGCGTCCGGTTGGGATCACCCACGGGCAGTTCTCACTGTTGATGGCGCTCAATCGGCCCGATCCGCCGGGCGTCGGGGCCGTCGCGTCGCTGCTCGCCATGGACCGTACGACGCTGACGGCGGCGCTGAAGCCGCTGGAGCGGCGCCGCCTTGTGACGATCTCATCAGACCCGAAGGACGGTCGCGGCCGGCTACTTGGCCTGACCCCGGAGGGCCTGGCGCTGCTCGTCGCAGCTGTTCCGATCTGGGAGCACGCCCATACGGCGATCGAGGCGCGGATTCCGGATGCCGACCCGGAGCGCTTTCGCGCAAGCCTGCGTGCCCTGGCCTGAGGACGCGTGCACCGAAACCCGTGAGAGTGTGGCCGGGCAAGGCTTGACCGTGGGAGCGCCTGCGCTTCAATGCCCATCGAGACTTTGGTGAGACGAAAAGCAGGGGCGCCCCGATCGTGTACCGGTTCACCGGCCCCTCCCTCGGCCCATTGGCCGCCATCGCCGCGATCGGCCTCCTGGTTTCGGGCTGCACAGGCTTTGCCTATCTGTCGAAGACCTATGTCAGCCTGACGCCGCAGGTGGTCACCATCGGCTGCAAGGACCCCTACGAGGTCTACGACCAGCGCCGCCTCCGCAAGATGCTGATCGTCTCCAACTCCCTGCGCGAGATCACCGGCTGCGGGATCGACGACCGCCTCGCCGGCGGCGACCCGGCCTTGACCCGCGCCAAGCGATTCCGCGAGGCGGCGCGCGCCTATCTCGACGAGACCGTGCGCGAGGATTGCCGGATCACCGGCGAGACCGTGTTCACCGACCTCCAGACCGAGTTCGCCTATAGCTGTGCCGCACCGATCGAGCCGCGCGGCACCAAGGTGCCCCGTCTGCCCGGCCGCAGCCGCGTCGGGCTTTAAGTATCGCCGGCTCCCGGCATCCGTGGAAACGTCCGCTCCATCGCGTCGCCTGAGGCGGCGAGGAGCGCGCGTGCCAGGGTGCGGGCCTCGTCCCGGTCGAGGCTGAGGATCGCCGTGACGGGCTTGCCATCGAGATTGGGTAAGCCGATCTCAAGGCGCACGCCCTCGGCTGCGGCCGCCACCGACAGGCTCCAGTCTCGGTTCGTGCCCATTGCGCTCATTGGCTCGATGCCCCCGTCGCGTGCGATTCCCGAACCGATCCGCCGCGTCGGCCCTGCATGACCGATCCCACCCCACGATGCCAGTGGCCGCGCCGCCTCGATTGACGCCGTGCCGCCGGGTGGTGTTTGTGCGCCCCGATCCATCCCGGCGACCGCCCGGACGATGCCGCTTCCCCGAGAGGATGATTCCATGTCCGAAATCTGGTTCCGCACCGGCGAGGCGACCGTACTCGCCGCCGAAGGTCAGTACACCGACGCCATGCCGGAGGTGCTCATCGGCTCCACCCGCGGCCCGGCGGGCCACGCCTTCGCCGGCATGATGGGTCAGGTCCAGGGCCATACCCGGATGTTCGTGGTGCGCGACCTCAACCAGCTCGTGCGGCCGTCGACGATGATGACCACCAAGGCCACGATCCACACCGCCGAGTATGTCGAGCTCCTCGGCGGCGTGGTCCAGGCCGCCACGGGCGATGCCATCATCGACTGCGTCATCGAAGGCGTGCTTCCGAAGGACGGCCTCGACGACCTGTGCATGATCATCATGATCTGGCTCGACCCGCGCTGCGCCGAGGACGAGTCCCTCGACCGCAAGGACCTCTACCGCACCAACTACGAGGCGACGAAGCTCGCCATCGCGCGGGCGATGAAGAACGAGCCGTCCATCGACGAACTCATCGCCAACCGCAAGACGGTGAAGCACTACGCCCTGGAAGACGTGATCGAGTATTAATTCTTTCGCGAGGGGGGCGGGTCTGCCCACTCCCTCACTCCGGCGGGATGCGCCCCACCGAGCACAGGGTGCGGATCGCGCCGGCGCGGTCGGTGTAGCAACTGGCCGACCAGCCGTTCTGCTGGATGAAGGATTTGCGCCCCTCGCTCAGCGCCGTGGCGTGAGCCTTGGCGATGGCCGCCTGCACCGCGCTCGCGCTGTCGCCGACCACGGCCTGCCCCGCGATGGCGAGATCCTGAAAATACGCCGCCGAGGGCGTCGGATCGCTGGAGGCCGCCTGGACGATGGGCTCGGCCCGGCAAGTGAGGTCGATCTTGATCCCGCCCGGCACCCGAATGTCGATGCTCGGCCCCTGACGCTTGCCCACCTTGGCGCCGATGGATGCGGCGACCTGGGCGGCGAGCCCATCGCACTCGTCGGCGGCCCGGGCGGCACCGGCGGTGATGAGGAGGAGGGCGGCGAGGGTTGAGCGAAGCATGGCCGCACTCTCGTGGAGCCTCTCGTCCGTGTCGAGGCCCACCATCAATAGAAATCCCGGCTGCGATAGACCCGCCGGTCCGGCGGTGCGCCGAAATCGTTGGTCTCGGGCGGCAGGGGTAGCCCGCCCTCGCGCAGGGAGCGCAACTCCGGCGACAGGTCGCGAAAGCGCTCGGCCAGGAGATGGACGACGAGGCCCTGTCGCTGCACCCGCCCGCGCACGGCCAGGAAGCGCGCGCCCATCGCCACCGCACGGTTGGCCTCGAACACCTTGGCCCAGACGATGACGTTGGCGATGCCGGTTTCGTCCTCCAGGGTCAGGAACACCGTCCCACGCGCCGTGCCGGGGCGTTGGCGGGTGAGCACGAGGCCCGCCACGGTGACGCGGGCGTTGCCGGGCACCAGGCTTACGTCATGATGGTCGCGGGTGGGGATCGCGCCGATCCGGGCGAGGCGCGCCCGGAAGAACGCCACCGGATGGCCCTTGAGCGAGAGTCCGGTGGCGGCATAATCCTCCGCCACGTGCTCCGAGGAGCGCATGACCGGCAGGGCCACCGCCGGCTCGGCCCGAAACAGGCCGTCGTCGGCATGGAAGGCGAAGAGCGGCAGCGGCGCCTCCAGAAGGTGGGCGCGCCGGTCCGTCGCATTGCGCTGTGCGGCCTTGCGGCTCGCGGTTCCCTCCAGGGTCCGCACGGCCCACAGGGCCGCGCGTCGGTCGAGGTCGAGGGAGCGGAAGGCGTCGGCTTCGGCCAGGCGTTCGAGGGCGTTGCGCGGCAGGGCGAGGGCCGCCTGCAGACCCTCGATGGTGGCGTATCCGTTACCCCGCAGGGCCACGAGGCGGCGCATGGCGGCGCCCGGCACTCCACTGACCTGTCTCAGGCCGAGCCGCACGGCGAAACGCCGCTCGACGCCGGGGGGCGGGGGCAGGCGAGACGGCTCCAGGGTGCAATCCCAGTCGCTGGCATTCACGTCGACCCCGCGCACCTCGACGCCGTGGGCGCGGGCATCGCGCACCAGCTGGGCCGGCCGATAGAAGCCCATCGGCTGGGAATTGAGGATCGCGGCGAGGAAGACGTCGGGGTGCCGGCATTTCATCCAGGCCGAGGCGTAGACCAGCAACGCGAAGCTGGCCGCGTGGCTTTCCGGAAAGCCGTAGGTAGAAAACCCCTCGATCTGCTTGAAGCAGCGCTCGGTGAAATCGCGCGGGTAGCCGCGTGCCACCATGCCCTCGACGAATTTGGTGCGGAAATTCACGATCTGGCCGTTGTGCCGGAAGGTCGCCATCGCCCGGCGCAGGCCGTCGGCCTCGGACGGAAGGAAACCGGCCGCCGTGATCGCGATCTGCATCGCGTGTTCCTGGAATAGCGGCACGCCGTAGGTCCGCTTGAGCACCGCCTCCAACTCGTTGGCCGGCCCGTGCTCGGGCGCCGGGGAGGGGTAGATCACGGGCTCATCGCCCGAGCGCCGGCGCAGGTAGGGATGCACCATGTCGCCCTGGATCGGGCCCGGGCGGACGATCGCCACCTGCACCACGAGGTCGTAGAATTCCGTCGGCTTGAGCCGCGGCAGCATCGACATCTGCGCCCGGCTCTCGACCTGGAACACGCCCACGGAATCGGCCTTCGACAGCATCGCGTAGACGTCCGGCTCCTCGGACGGCAGGTCGGCCAGCGTCGGGTAGTCGAGGCCGTAATCCTTGCGCAGGAAGTCGACCCCGCGGCGCAGGCAGCTCAGCATGCCGAGGGCCAGAACATCGACCTTCATCAGGCCGAGGGTATCGATGTCGTCCTTGTCCCACTCAATGAAGGTGCGGTCCGGCATGGCGCCGTTGCCCACCGGAACCGTTTCGTCGAGGCGTCCGCGCGTGAGCACGAACCCGCCGACATGCTGCGACAGGTGGCGCGGGAAGCCGATCAAGCCATGGGCGAGGTCGAGGGCCTGCCGGATGCCCGGATTCTTCGGGTCGAGCCCGGCCTGGACGATATGCGCGTCGGGCAGCCCGTCGCCCCAGGAGCCCCATACCGTGTCGGCCATCACACCGGTGATGTCGGGGGTGAGGCCCAGCACCTTGCCGACCTCGCGGATGGCGCTGCGCGGACGGTAATGGATCACCGTGGCGCAGATCGCGGCGCGGTCCCGGCCGTAGCGGTCGTAGAGGTACTGGATCACCTCCTCGCGCCGCTCATGCTCGAAATCGACGTCGATGTCGGGCGGCTCCGCTCGGTTCTCTGAGATGAAGCGGGCAAACAGCAGCCGGATTTTGGTCGGGTCCACGGCTGTGATGCCGAGGCAGTAGCAGACCACCGAATTGGCGGCCGACCCGCGGCCCTGGCACAGGATGCCCTTGTCGCGCGCGAATTCGACGATGTCGAACAGGGTGAGGAAGTAGCGCGCGTAGTCCATTTTCGCGATGAGTTGCAGCTCCTCGACGATTGTGTTCACGATTTGTTCTGGAATGCCATCGGGATAGCGCCATTGCGCGCGGTGCCAGACCCGGTCGGTCAGATAGGCTTGAGCGGTGAAGCCGGGCGGGACCGGCTCGTCCGGATATTCGTAGATGAGTTCCGACAGCGAGAAGTCGCAGGCCTCCGCGATCTCGGTCGCGCGCGCCAAGGCGGCCGGGTGGTCGGCGAACAGGCGCGCCATCTCGGCTGCTGGCTTCAGGTGGCGCTCGGCGTTGGGCTCCAGCCGATAACCGGCCCGATCCAGGGTGCAGCCCTCGCGGATACAGGTGACGATGTCCTGCAACGGCCTGCGCGCAGGGTGGTGGTAGAGCGCGTCCGACACCGCCACCAGAGGCGCGCCGACGCGGGTTCCGAGTTCCGCGAGAAGTCCCAGACGCCGCCGCTCGTCGCCGCGGCGGCGATGACTCCCGGCGAGGCTGACCCGGCCCGGGGCATGATCGGCCACGATCGCCAGCCGCGTTTCGAACGCGTCGAACGCGCACGGATCTTCCGGCGGAATCGCGATCAGCATCTGGCCTTCGCAGGCGTCCAGCATCTCGGCGAAACCGAAACGGCATTCGCCTTTTACGGAGCGGCGGTTGCCTGCGGTGAGCAGCCGGCACAGGCGGCCATAGGCGGGCCGGTCCGTCGGATAGGCGATGATCTCGAACCCGTCTTCGGTGACGAGGCGCACGCCGGGCAGGAAGCGGACCGGGGTGTTCTCGCCCGCGAGACGCTTGGCTTCCGCATGTGCGCGCACCACGCCCGCCAAAGTGTTGCGGTCGGCGATCCCGATGGCCGCTAAGCCGAGTTCGGCTGCGCGCGCCACCATCTCCTGCGGATGCGAGGCGCCGTGCAGGAACGAGAAATTCGTGGTGACGGCCAACTCCGCATAGGCCGATACCGGATCGGGCGTGCCTGTGGTCGGTGTGTCCATGCCCGGTTCGCCGCGTGCATCCCGGTTCGAAGGAATCGAGATATTCCTCGGTTAGGAATGCCGTCATTGCGCAAGGAGTCAAAGCGACCCGCGCGCGCAGGTACCGCGAACGGAGCCAATCCGACCGGATTTCCCGAACTGTGTCCCAGACGTGCAATGGCATCGAGACGGGCCCATGCTGTCATGGCCCAAAGAATCATCGACAAATTCGAAACCGAAAGCCCATCAAAACGCACAAAATCTCACAAATTCGATCCGAATGCAGTCGGCCGGCAGCGCGGATCCGACCGTCATCTCACCGCGATCGAGAAGCCGAGGAGACTGACGATGAGCATCATCGCGGCGCAGGGGCGGATCGATGGGACCCGTCGCAGCTTCTGCGGGGGCGCGGCCCTCACGGCGGCGCTGCCGTTCGGCCTGGCCGGAACGGTGGCAGCGCGTAGTGCCACGCCGCAACCCAACCCCCTGCTCGCGGCCGGCCCGAACCCGTCCACCGGCTTCGCGGCCCTCAAGCAGATCGATGCGGGGCCGTTGAACGTCGGCTATGCGGAAGTGGGCTCGGCGGATGGTCCGGCCGTCCTCCTCCTGCACGGCTGGCCCTACGACATCCACAGTTTCGTCGATGTCGCGCCCGTGCTGGCAGCGGCCGGGTATCGGGTGATCGTGCCGTATCTGCGCGGCTACGGCACGACGCGCTTCCGCTCCGGTGACACGCTCCGCAACGGTCAGCAATCGGTCCTGGCCGCCGACCTCGTCGCGTTGATGGATGCGCTGGCGATCCCGAAGGCGGTCATCGGCGGCTTCGATTGGGGTGCGCGTACGGCCAATGTCGTGGCAGCGCTGTGGCCGGAGCGCTGCAAGGCCATGGTCTCGGTGAGCGGCTATCTGATCAGCAATCAGGAGGCCAACAAGGCGCCTTTGCCACCGCAGGCGGAACTGGCGTGGTGGTACCAGTTCTACTTCGCGACGGAGCGCGGGCGTCTCGGCTACGAGGCCAACCGGAACGATTTTGCAAAGCTCATCTGGCAGAGCGCGTCGCCGCAATGGACTTTCGACGATGCCACGTTCGACCGATCCGCCCTGGCCTTCGCCAATCCCGATCACGTCGCGATCGTGATCCACAATTACCGCTGGCGGCTGGGGCTGGCCGAGAGCGATCCGCATTACGACGCCCTGGAACAGCGTCTGGCCGGCGCCCCGATGATCACCGTGCCGACGATTACCCTCGAAGGCGATGCCAATGGCGCCTCGCACCCGGCGCCGGCGGCCTATGCGGGCAAGTTCTCCGGCCCCTACAGCCACCGGACCCTCACGGGCGGCATCGGTCACAACCTACCCCAGGAGGCGTCTCAGGCCTTCGCGCCGGCCATCATCGACGTGGACAAGACGTGCTGCCGCGCGGGAAGCGGAAAGGATCTCGGCGCCAGCCGGCGCTTTTAAGCCAGGGGCGGCATCCGCGTCCGGGGTCGGTCGCCTAAACCCGCTCCTCCACGAACGCCCGCATCAGCGTGTGCGCGATGGCCATGGGGGGCGGCACGCTCAGACCCGCTTGGTGGTTCCCCGCGATCATCGCCGCCACCGCCTCGCGCGAGAACCAGCGCGCGTCGGCCAGTTCCACCGGGTCGATGACGATGGTCTCGTCGAGGGCGTCGGCGATGCAGCCGATCATCAGGGAGGACGGGAACGGCCAGGGCTGCGAGGCGTGGTAGGCGACCGTGCCGACGCGAATCCCGACCTCCTCGAAGGTCTCGCGACGCACGGCATCCTCGATGGTCTCGCCGGGCTCGAGGAAGCCGGCGAGGCAGGAATACATGTCCTCCTTGAACCGCGGCGAGCGGCCGAGCAGACAGGTATCCCCGCGCCGGATCAGCATGATCACCACCGGGTCGGTTCGCGGGAAATGATGCGTCTCGCAGGCCGGGCATTCCCGGCGGAAGCCGCCGGCGGCGAGGGTGGTGGCCGCACCGCAATTGGCGCAGAAGCGGTGGCGTGCATGCCAGGCGAGGATCGACTTGCCCGTGGCCAAAAGCCCGAGTTCGTGAGACGCGACGACGCCCTCGGCGGCGAGGCTGCGCAGGTCGATGGCGCGGAAGGCCGGATCGGCCTCATAGGTCTCGGCCATCTCCGCCGGAACCGCGACGGCGAAGACCGGCCGGCCATCGAGACGGCCGAGGTAGAGCGTGACGCTGCGCTGGTCGGCCCGCGCCGCCTGCTCCGGCGTGAGAAGCGCCGTGCCGGCCGTGACGACGATGCGATCGCCGGCCAGCACCACGAGGCGCGCGCCCGGATCGTCGGTGGCCGGCACGGCCTCGGGGCTCTCCGCCGAATGGCGCACGAGCCGGCTGTGGGCATAGCCGAGAGCGTCGAGGGGATCGGCCATCGCTCAGGCTGCCGCGAACAGGGCGCCGATGCGCTCGATCATCTGGGCGCGGGCATGGAGTGGGTAGGGGGTCGGCGTGCCGATGCCCCAGATCGGCTTCGGCCAGGCCGGATCGGACAGGAAGCGGCCGATCACGTGGACATGGAGCTGGGGCACGACATTGCCGAGGGCAGCGACGTTGACCTTGTCGGGTTTGGCGAGGTCCAGCATCACCCGGGTGGCGATCCGCATCTCGTCCATCAGGGCGTGGGCGTCCTCCGGAGCCAGATCGGTGATCTCGCTGGCGCCGGGGCGGCGCGGCACCAGGATCAGCCAGGGAAACCGGGCATCGTCCATCAGCAATACGCTGCACAAGGCGAGATCACCGACATGGACGGTGTCGGCGGCCAGCGTCGGATCGAGGGTGAAGTCGGTGCTCATCGCTCGGCTACGTAGAGCGGAAGCCGTGCCGATGCGAGGGGGCAACCATCGACGGCACCACGGTGCGTCTCGGAAACCGGATCGGCAGACCCGCGCAGGTCAGATCCCGCTGAACCAGTTGTAGCCCTGGTCCTCCCAGTAGCCGCCCGGATAGTCGTTGGTGACAAAGACGCTGGCGATGTATTTCGGGCTCTTGAAGCCGAGCTTCGTCGGGACGCGCACCCGGAGCGGATAGCCGTATTCCGGTGCGAGTTCCTTGCCGGCGAAGTCGAGCGCGAGGATGGTCTGCGGGTGCAGGGCGCTCGGCATGTCGAGGCTGCCGTAATAGCGGTCGGCGCATTTGAAGCCGACATACTTCGCAGTCAGGTCGGCGCCGATCCGCTCCAGGAAGGTCTTGAGCGGCACCCCGCTCCATTGCCCGATCTGGCTCCAGCCCTCGATGCAGATGTGGCGGGTGATCTGGCTTTCCTGGGGGAGGGTGCGCAGCTTCGCCAGGGTCCACGGCGCCTTGTCGGCGACGAGGCCCGAGACGTCGAGCTTCCAGTCGGCGCCTTCGACATCGGGGATGTTGTCGGGCGGATAGAAGGCATTGAAGCGGAACGGCGTATCGATCATCGAGGCCGGGTAGGTCGGCGCCAGGGTGTTCGGGTCGAACAGCCAACCCTGGACCCGGTCGTTAAACTTCGACATCGCCCACAGCACCCGATCGGCAACGTTGCCGTTGGAGCCGGTGGAGAGGTCGCAGCCCGAGAGCAGGGTGAGCGCGCCGAGGGACAGGCCCGAACGCAGCAGCGTCCGCCGCTCCAGCTTGACCAGATCCGGTTCGATGTCGCGGCGCAGGGCCTTGAGGCGGGCGGCGGTCTCGGGATCGCGGGTCATGGTCGGGTCTCCGCCGTTGTCACGCGGGCGCGGCCGGTGATCATCGCCACGAGGGTGCTCGGCACGATCAGAACCAGGGCGAGGTGGAGAAGAATGAAGCCGACGAGGCCCGACATCGCTATGAAGTGCACCCGACGCGCCCATTCGTAACCACCGAACAGGCCAGCCAGGCTCTGGAACTGGACCGGCTTCCACAAAGCGAGGCCGGAGGCGAGGAGGAGAATCCCGAGCAGGAACGCCACCACGTAGGCGAGGCGCTGCACCGCGTTGTACTGCCCGAGCCGGTGGGCGAGCCGCAGACGCAAGGCCGCCCGCGCATCGCGCCACACGGCGGCCGGGCTCACGGGAAAGAAGGTCCGCGAAAAGTGGCGGGCGAACAGGCCGTAGAGGGTGTAGGCGAGGCCGTTCAGCGCAAACAGCCACATCGCCGCAAAGTGCCAGGCCAGCGCCCCGCCGAGCCAGCCGCCGAGCGTCGCCCATTTCGGAAATTCGAAGGGGAAGAACGGCGACGCGTTGTAGATCGCCCAGCCACTGAACAGCATGCAGAACACCGCCACCGCATTGATCCAATGGGTGATCCGCACGATGAGCGGATGGATCACGATGAGGCGTGACGGCGTGTCGGGGACGAGCGTCATCGTGGCTTGCCTTTGAAGATGAGCGACGCCGATCCTATCGAGCGCGCGTCCCTCCCCCCTTTGCGGGGGAGGGTGGGCTTCGCGTCAGCGAAGGTCGGGAGAGTGGGGCACCTTCGCCGGATAGACCGGTAACCTGGCCCCCATCCTGCCGAGCTCCACCAGAAACCCTCCCCTGCCAACAGGGGAGGGTCAGGCGCATTACATCGACGGGACGGTTCCGTTGCGGCCGACGATCAGGATCGCCGCGCTCAGCTTGCCGTCTGCGCCCTTCTTGGTGAAGGCGACGAGCTTGGCGCCGGGGACGACGATGCTCTTCTCGCCGGGATCGACCAGGGTCACCGGCACGTCGTCGGGCACCATGACCTTCTTCTCGCCGCCCTGGTACTTGACCAGCATGGTGCGCCCATCGGTGCCAGAGAGGGTGCCGACTGCGCCGTTGGTCATGGTGGTGTTGGCGCCGAGATCCCACGGGTAATGCCCGTCGGCGGTGCCGCGCAGGGAGGCGGCGAACACCGTCACCTGCAGCGCCTTCTGCGAGCCGTCGGGCTGCGGCACGGCCGCCGTGCCGATGTAGCTGTCGGGCTTCACGTCAGTGAGCTTGCCGGTGCTGGCGGACAGGATCTTGGTGTCGCCGGAGAAGCTGACCATCAGCGGCTCGCCGGTGCGTGGCTTGATCGTCAGGGTCGTGCCGTCGACCTTCTCGATGGTGCCGCGATAGCGGACGATGTCGTCGGCGCGCGCGGCAGTGGTGGCGATGGCGAGCGTCAGGGTCAGGCCTGTGAGGACGGACTTCATCATGGCGTTACTCCTCTGGGGTCGTTTCTTGGTGGATATGGTCTGAGGTAGAGGGCGCACCGGCGGTGCGCCCGAGGTGACAACCCTACATGGGCGGAACGGTGCCGTTCTCGCCAACCACCATTCTGTCGGCGACGGCGATCCCGCTGGCATCCGCCTTCGTGAACGCGACGATGCGGGCGCCGGGCTTGATCAGGCTTTTGTCGCCGGGAGCCAGGGCCACCACCGGCACGTCCTCGGGAACCGTGATGGTCTTCTCGCCGCCGGAATACTTCACCGTGAGCGTCCGATTGCCGGTGCCGGCGAGCGCGCCCACCGCGCCGTTGGTCATGGTGTTCTCCTTTTCGAGATCCCATGGATAATGGCCGTCGCCGGTGCCGCGCATGCTCGGCGCGAACACCGCGACCTCGAGGGCCTTGAGGGTGCCGTCGGGCTGAGGGGTTGCGGCGGTGCCGATGTAGCTGTCGGGCTTGATGTCGGAAAACTGCGCCTTGTTGGCGCTGGCGACCCTGACCGAATCGCCGAGCTTGACCGTCACTGAGTCGCCGACACGCGGCTTGATCGTGATGCTGGTGGCGTCCGCTGCCGCGATGGTGCCGCGGATACGGACCACCGGCGCGTCTGCGGAGGCGGGAAGGGCGGAGACAAGCCCGAGACCGAGAAGTCCGGTAAAGAGGGCAGCTCTGTTCATTCGGTTTCCTTCCGGATCGACCGGCGGTCGATTGCGGGCGGAACCTGCCTCGATTTACCTATGTGCGCAAGTCAATTGCGCGCTACCCGGATGACGGTCCGCGCGTCAATGCGCCATCAGCATCGGAATGGTGGCGTGGCTGAGCAGATGGCTGGTCGGCCCGCCGAAGATCATCTGGCGCAAGCGGCTTTGGGTGTATGCACCCTTGATCAGGAGGTCGCAGCCGAAGGATTCCGCCTCCGTAATGAAGACCTCGCCGGGGGTGCGCCGACCGGCGGACAGGGCACGGTGATCGGCGGCGATCCCCTCGCAGGCGAGCGCGCGGGCCAGATCCTCCGCACTCGGCCCCGGCACGGTGCCGCCCTCGACGCTGAGCACCCGGATGCGTTTGGCCTGGCGCAGGAACGGCATCGCGAAGGCCACGGCGCGGGCGGTCTCGGTGGAGCCGTTCCAGGCGATCAGCACTGCCTCGCCGAGCGTCGCCGGGGCGATGGGCGGGGCGAGCAGGATCGGTCGTCCACTCTCGAACAACGCGGTTTCGAACGTCGTCATCCGGGGTGCGCCGTCCTCGGAGCCGGGGCGGCCAACCACCGTGGCGGTGAACAGGCGGGCATACTGGCCGAGGAAGGCGTCCCCGGCCGGCACGTCCGGGCGCCAGCGGTAGCGCGGACCGGCGGCCGCTACCGCCTCGGGGGTGCAGGGGCCGATCTGGGCGACCGACACACCGGCCTGTTCCATGAACGCGACGAAGCGCCGGCCGGCCGCCTCGGCCTCGGCGAGGTCTGCCTCCTCGTCGCGCAGCCACGTCATGCCGCCCACCATGTCGACGGGAACGTACTCGGCGAGCGCCGGGCGCAGGGACACGCCCTCGACGAGGCTGCCGAACCGGCGCGCGGCCAGGAGGGCGGTCTCGAACACCGAGGGCAGGCAATCGTGGAGGGCCACCGGAACGAGGAGAGTCTTCATGGCCGGCACGCCTCTGTCGCGAGCTGTAACGTGCCCGTGACGCTAGTGCGATTTGGGCCGCCCGCAAACTCCCGGCGTCGCGCCGATCACACGGTTTTTTGCAGGCGTGGCGCGGGATCGAGCCAGCGGCGCAGGGTGCGGGTCAACGGTTGCTCGACGAAGCGGGCGGCGGCGAGAGAGATCACGATTGCCAGGGCGACCATCAGCGTAATGCCACCCCAGGGTCCGAGCACGGGGGCGAGGCCAAGGCGCAGGATCGCCTCTCGCGCGCCGCGCAGAACGAAGGGATGAAGCAGGTAGAGGGCATAGGAGGCATCCCCCAGCGCGATCAGCGCCCGCACCGGCCGGCTGGTCTCATCCATCCGCCCCGGGCTGCCGAGGGCGGCGGCGGCGACGAGGAGCAGGGCCGGAATCCCGTAGGCCAGCGGCCGAGCGAGATCGGTGACGGTACCGGCGCTCGCGAGAAGCACGAGGCCGGCGGCCGCCAGGCCGAGACGCGGGAGGAACGCGAGGCGCAGGCCTTCCGCACGGACGAGGCCGATGGCGGCGCCCAACGCGAATTCGAGCACGATCGGGTCGCTCCAGAACGCCAGCGGTGTCGGCAGTCCCGCGACGAGGAGGCCGAGGGCAACCAGTCCGCTCAAGGCCACGCACAGCCACGCGAAGGCGGCGCGCCGGCCCCAGCCGAGGCCGACCGCGAAGACGAGGTAGAACGCCATTTCGTAATTCAGCGTCCAGCCCAGCGAATAGAGCGGCTGGATCAGTCCGTCGGCCCTGAGGGCGGGCCAGAATAGGAATGCGGCCGCGACATAGCCCGGCACCAGGTTGTCGCCGCCGTTCAACAGGGCGGGCGTCCGCCACGCCACCACCAGGTAGAGCGTGGTGACCAGCCAATAGAGCGGGACCAACCGGGCGACCCGGTGGGCGAGGAAGCGCGCCCGCCCGCCCGGCTGCCCGTATAGCGATCGAGCCGCATGGACGATGATGAAGCCGGAGATGACGAAGAACACGTCGACCCCCGCCCGCCACGGCAGCATCGTGCTGCCCAAGAATGGCGTGCCGACGCGCGTGGCCAACGTCGCCGCCTCGAACTGGGCATGGTGCATCACCACGAGGAGCGCCGCGAACGCCCGCAGGATCTGAATCGCGACGAGCTTCATGACGCTGCGCCACCGCAGCCAACGCATTGTGAAAGATAGAGCGTAGACGCTTCGTAGTCGCGTTCGGTCGGTGAGAAGATCAGATTTTGAGCGGAGCTCAGCGTGTCTGTCGTCGTTGACGGAGAGAGCGCGACAGGTGCAAGCGCTATAGGACGTTTCGGCCACGATGATCTTATTCGCAAGTCGTTAAAGCCCGATCGAGAATAAAGATAATCATGCCACCCCGGCTTTTGCCCAGGGGATGATGGGCGGTGATTTCCGTATGGACGCGATGCAGGCCAATAGCTTCGAGATCCAGCCGAACCGGAAGCAGCAGGCAATGCTCGCCGAGCTGTCGCAGACCCCGGCCGGTCCTCATTTCGACCGCCTGTATGGGTCGATGCAGGTGACATCGCACGAAATGGCGATCGGCCTGTGTCAGTCCTACGCCTCCGGCGGCCCGAACCCGGCGTTGCGCACCCACGCCGAGCAGGCGCTTCCGGTGCAGCAACATTACCAGATGGCCCAGCGTCTGCCGGGCGCCCGCTAAGCCTGAACCATCGGGTCCGCCGCGCCGACATCCGCGTCACGAAGCGAGCGCGCGGATGTCGTGGGGCAGAGGCTCACGCCTCCACGCAGCCGATCAGCGACGTCGGCGAGATCGTCTGGCCCTGGCGATCGACGGCGGCCTTGAACACCCCCGTTTCCGGATCTCGCAGCAGAAGCTCGCCACGGGCGATGCCGAAATGGGCGCCGTGGAGCGCAAGCTTGCCACTCAAGACGCGCTCGCGGACGAACGGGAACGTCATCAGGTTTTCGAGGCTCTGCGCGACCATCGCGTATTCCAGTCGCGTCAGGTAGTCCGGCCCGTGCTGCTCGCCGACCTTCTCGGCGGCTGGCTTCACAAGCGACACCCACTTGCCGATGAAGTCACCCTTGGAGAGCGGCTCCGACGGGTTGGCATAGGCCTTGATGCCGCCGCAGGTCGCGTGGCCGAGCACGACGATGTGCTTGACCTCGAGCGACTGGACGGCGAATTCGAGCGCCGCCGAAGTGCCATGATAGTCGCCGCCCATTTCGAAGGGCGGGACGATGTTGGCGACGTTGCGGACGACGAACAGCTCTCCCGGCCCGGTATCGAAGATCACCTCAGGCGAGACCCTGCTATCGCAGCAGCCGATGAGCAGCACTTCCGGACTCTGGCCCTCGGCGAGCTTGACGTAGCGCTTGGCCAGGTCCGGCAGGCGTCCATCGAGGAAGGAGCGGTAGCCTTCGGTCAGATTTTCAGGAAACATGCGGTCCTCTTTCAGGGCTGGGATCAAGCCTCGGCTTGGCGCCGACTTCGGCTGGGCCTTCGATAACGGCCATCTTCACATACCGTGCCACGACAACACCACCGGCTCGGCCGGAAAGGTTCCGGCGGCGACCTGGCGCGCGAGGGCGGCCAGACCCGAGGGCTCGATCCGGTCGGTGGTGGCGTCGAGTTCGTCGAGCGTCCACCAACGCGTGCCGAGCACTGCGTTGTCCTCCGTCTCCGCCAGCCGGCTGGTATCGATCTGCGCGTCGGGGAGCCGGACGACGAAGTAGCGTTCGCGGGCGTGGCGCGGGGTGCGGAACAGGTGGAATGGTCCGTCGCAACGACCGACCTGCGGGCCGATGGTGGCATCGGCCACGCCGATCTCCTCGGAGAGTTCGCGCCGGCATGCGGTGACGTGATCCTCCCCCGTCTCCAGGCCGCCACCGGGCATGAACCAGAACGTCCGCGACTCCGAAATGGCGGCATCGACCGGCCCTGCCGCCACGTAGGCAATCAGCAGGAGACGGTCCTGCGGATCGAACACCAGGGCGCGCGCGATATCCCGGAACGGCGGCGTGGCGGCTGGCATGTCAGGGCTCATGCCACCGCTTTAGCCGGTTTTTCCGGAAGGTGGACCCGGCAGGGGTCAAGAAACGCGATCGCTCGAAACCAGAGCTTCGATTTCCGCTTCAGAAGAGCGGCGTGCCGGCAACGAAAGCGTGGATCGCCGGGGGGGCGAGGCTACCCGCAGACCCGTGCCGGCGCCCAGATCACCACGGGCAGGCCGTACGTATCGCGTCCCGGCGGATCGGGCATCGCCTGTGCGCGCCCGAGGACGATGTCGCGAGCGACGATTAGTGCCGCCATGGCGTCGAGATGATCGTCGGCGCCGATCCGCGACGGTGACGGAGATGCCACCAGTGCAGCGGGCAGGCCCGCGGCGATCAGGAGGGCCCGGCGCTCGGCCAGACCCGCCTGGCGCAGCGGACCCTTCTTCGGCGCGGCCAAGGGACGGTCGCGGTTAAGCCGCCGGAAGGCGATCTCGGGATGGACCTCGTGCAGTCGGTCGACGAGGTCTCTGCGCGCGCGAAGCAGGACATCGACCTCGCGGACGTAGCGCAGGATGTTCCAGCACTGGATCGATGGCGCGAAGGGCGGGTCGCTGGTGGCCCGCGAGAGCGCCTTGGCGGACTCGTAATCGGGCGCATAGACGGCGGACCGCGCCGGGACGGGAAAGACGCTGGCTCGACCGGCCTGCAGATAGACGCGGGCGGCCCGGTCTGCGACGCGCCCGCCGGCCTCGACCCGGTCGGGCAGGCCGATGGGCACGTCGATTCCGACGCAGACCGGCGCTTCCGGACCGTCGAGAACGTCGGCGACGGTGGCGAAGCGCTCCGCCCGGTACCGCGTCGGGTCGTCGAGATCGAGCAACACCCCCGCCCAGGCGCCGCGGCAGCCGTCGAGGCCGGCGATCCAGCGCGTCACGGTCGGCTCCCTGGTCGACCGCATCGCTCGCCGAACCCGAGGGGCGCTGGCGGGTTGTGAGTGCTCAAGGCCACCGCGAACGGTGGCCGCTGCATTGGGACATCGTTCATGGACATCGCCGTCGACAAGGTCACCGAGATCATCCTGCGGGTTCGTGCGATCGCGGTGAAGGAGGGAGCGACCGATCCCGATTCCGGTTCCAATCCCATCGATGACGGCTCCACCGACGTGCTGGTTTCGGGCACCGACGACGCCACCGAGCAGGAGGTGAGCGGCATGATCGGCAGCCTCAACGACGACGAGCGCGCCGATCTCCTCGCCCTGTTGTATGTCGGGCGCGGTGACATGGAGCCAGAAGACTGGTCGGAGGCGGTGCGTTTTGCCCGGGAGCGCGAAGCGGCCGGCGAAGGCGCGTTGCGCGAAATTCTCGGGACGCCGAATGCCGGCGATCTTCTCGACGAGGGCATGGCCAATCTCGGCATCACTCCCGACCTGCCGCAGGCCTGACGTCATGGGGCAGCCCCGGCGTGACGCCGGGGCTGCCTTCACCTAATGGCAGGGCATCGCCAGTGCCGCGTCGGCGACGAACCCGGCGGTGTCGCGCAAGCTCTGTGCGTAGCGTGGGCTTTTCGCAACGGTCTCGGCCTCGCTGTGCAGCCGCGCATTACAGGAGCAGGTCGGCAGCTCTCCCCGTGCGGGAGAGCAGGCATCGTGGTGCATGCAGGCCTCGTCGAGGGCATCGACGGGCGGACGCGGACTGCGATTGCCGGGACCGCAGTAATTGCCATGGATCAGCATGGTGCCGTGCGCGACGTCGATGAACGGCGTCTCCTGGGCGCTGCCCGGCGCGGTGGTGGCGAGCGACAGCGCGATGGCGAGGCCGGTCAGGCGGATCGTTCGGAAGCGATGGTCGGCTATGGTCGTCACGGTCTATTCCCGTTGGTAGCAGCGCCCTCGTCGACCAAGATGGAGTCGGCCTCCGGTTCGACAAGTCTCAGGTCCGGCAAGATTATCCGATGATCCCATTGCGGTGCTGCACCGATTCCTGAAGAAAAGTGCCTAAACACACCCTTTATGGCAAGATATCCCGGTCGGTCTCCCGCCGTTATGCTTGACATGCCGGCCGTGCCGTCGTTTCGAGCTCTGGCAAGATGTGTCGCGGTGGCGCGCAGACCGCCGCTTGAACCCTCCGGTCGGCTCGCCTGATAGGGGCGGAAATCCCCGGCCGGCCCCCCCCTGAATCCGTCATCCACAGCGTTAACCTTTTAGTAACCCGGCGATTGCGGTGAAACCTCGGCCGTGAGAGCTTCGTTAACAGAAGCTTAACGAGACGGACGGCGGCCATGCGGATCGCGATTTCCCAGCGTTTGACGGCACTTGCAGGCATCGCCCGGGCGTTTCGCGGTGCGTCCGTCCTCGCCGCCGGCCTGCTCTTCGCCCCCGCCGCCGGGGCCCAGACCCTGGCCTCCCTGCCCAGCGTGCCCAGCATCATCGCCGCAGTCGGTCAGGCCCGCCCCATCGCTGCCTGGGTCACGTTTTGCGAGACCTATGCCGCCGAATGCGCCGTCGACCGCAACGAGCCCACCGAGATTGCCCTGACCCCGGCAATCTGGAGCACCATCGTCTCGGTCAACCGCAAGGTGAACAACTCGCTGCGTGCGGTCACCGACATGGAACACTTCCACGTCGCCGACCGCTGGGACCTCGCCGAAGACGGTGCCGGAGACTGCGAGGACTACCAGCTCCTCAAGCGCAAGCTGCTGGCCGATGCCGGCCTGCCGCGCCGGGCAATGCGGATGACGGTGGTCATCGACGAGAAGGGCGAGGGCCATGCCGTGCTCACCCTGATCACCAGTCGCGGCGATCTGATCCTCGACAACAAGACCAGCACCATCCTGCCCTGGCGCCAGACCGGCTACACCTTCATTAAGCGTGAAAGCCAGGATGCCGTGGCCTGGGTGTCGCTCGGCCGCGCTGCGTCGCCGGTCACCACCGCCAACCGCTGATCCGAACGGCGTCCCGAAACGGGACTGTCGACAATGCTACCCTTAACCGCCGATTAGGGGTGTCTGCGCGAGGTTTCCCGGGCTCGGGACCTTAGAACCTCATGACGCACCGCGCGCACGCCGCACTGCTCCTCACCGCGCTCTTCCTGTCGATGGCTTGCGGCCCTGCCCATGCCGAAGGCGCGGTCGCTCCGCTGCATGCCGCCTGGCAGGGCTGCTTGCACCGCAGCTTCGATCTCCAGGCCATGCTCACCAGCCGGACATTGGCAGCCGATACCGCCCTGAGGGACTGCCGGGAGCGCGAGAGCGCCTATCTCACCGCCCTGTCGTCGTCGCCCCTCGTCGATGGAGACGATGTGGCGCGGGTTCGTCCGGCTCTGCTCGCGCGCGCGCGGGGTTGGCTGCTCGGGCGCGGAACGTCCCCTTCGCTCTAGGACAGCGACGCCGTTCCTCCGGACCCGGCGAGCTTCGGCCGATGCGGCGGGCGCCGACGATCAGGCCGCGCTGACCCGGCGCATCGATCCGTCCTTGAGAAGTTTCGATACGCCCTGTGCGGTGGTGGCGCGGCCATAGAGGTAGCCCTGGCCCTCGCGGCAGCCCATCGCCAGCAGGATCGCTTCCTGTTCCGGCTGCTCGATCCCTTCCGCGATCACGTCGAGGCCGAAGCTGTCGGCCATGGCGAGCACCGCGCGGATGATCTCGGCATCGTGCCGGTCTGTGAGCACGTCGCGCACGAAGCTGCGGTCGATCTTGAGGCGCGTGAGCGGGAAACGCTTGAGCGAACTGAGCGAGGCATAGCCCGTGCCGAAATCGTCGAAGGCGATGGCGACGCCATGGGCATGGAGTTCGCGGATCGGCTCGAGGATCGCATCGTCGGCCCGGAGTGCGATGCGCTCCGTCACCTCGATCTCGAGGGTCTGCGGCGGCAGCGTGTAGCGGGCGAGCGAGCCGATCACGTCTTTCGTCAGCGTACCGCCCTTGAGCTGGGCGTCGAACAGATTGACGGCGACCCGGACGGGCGGCAGCCGGGCCGCCCGCCACGCCGCGGCCTGGCGACAGGCCTCGTCGATGATCCAGCGGCCGACCGGGTCGGCGAGGGGATGCGCTTCGAGGGCAGACAGGAACGCGCCCGGCAGGAGCAGGCCGCGCTCTGGATGTTGCCAGCGCAGCAGCGCTTCGACGCCCACGACCCGCCCGGTGCGGAGATTCACCTGAGGCTGGTAGTGGAGCACCAGCTGAGCGCCCTCGACGGCCCGCGTCAGTTCATCGTGTAGGGCTCGGCGTGCGAGTACGGCCTTGCGCATGGCCGGCGCGAACAGGCGCATGCAGCGCCGGCCATCGCGCTTGGCCTGATACAGGGCGAGATCCGCATCGGCGATGAGGTCGTCGGGAGTCGTCGCGTGCGCATTGCCGATGGCCGCACCGATACTCAGGCCGACGTGGAAGGTGTGCCCGCAGATCTGGAACGGCGCCTGAAAACCGGTCAGGATCGCCGCGGCGCAGGCATTCGCGCTCTGCACGCCGCCGCCGCGGGGCAGAAGCAGCGCGAACTCGTCGCCGCCGAAGCGCGCGATGATCGTGCCTTCCTCGATACAGATCGGAAGCCGTACCGCCACCGCCTGCAGCAGCGCATCGCCGGTGGCATGCCCGAGACTGTCGTTCACCTCCTTGAAGCCGTCGAGATCGAGCAGCAGCACGGTGGCGGGCCCGCCCGCATCGAGGACAGCCCGCAGATGTTCGTCGAAACAGGCGCGGTTGGTGAGGCCCGTCAGCTTATCGTGATGGGCCATCTGGATCAGGGTGGCATCGCGGGCGCGCCATTCGCTGATGTCGCGGATAATCGCGCCGATGCCGGTGCCGGTGCCGGTTTGGGTCGGCCACAGCGAAAGCGAAAACTCGATCGGGAAGATCGTGCCGTCCCGGCGCTGGGCGTTCAGCTCGATGGTCTGCCCGGCGAGTTTCGAGGCCTTTCCGGTCGCGATGCGGGCGACACCCGCCTTGTGCGCCTCGCGGAACGACTCGGGGATGATGATGTCGATGTCCTGGCCCAGCATCGCGCCGGGCTCGTAGCCGAAGATCGCTTCGCAGGCCCGATTGGCGAATGTGATGGTGCCGTCGCCGTCGATCGACACGAAGGCATACTCGGAGGCTTCCGCAAAGCCCGCGATGGCCGCCCGCTCGAACGCGCAGCGTCGGGCCTCGAGCCAGTCTATGACCAGGCCGGCGAATGAGGCGAGGCTCGCCTTTTCGGCAGGCGAAAGGATCCGCTCCGGGTTCGGGTCCATCACGCACAGAGTACCGATTCGGTCTCCTTCTGTGGTGACGAGCGCCGCGCCGGCATAGACCTGCATCGCCTGCATCGGTTCGGGGAAGGTGCCGGCGGCAAAGCGCGCGTCGCGGTGCAGGTCGACGACGAAGACCTCGTCGGCGTTCATGGCGGCCTCGCACGGCGTACCGTGCCGCGGTACCCGCGCGATCTGGGCACCGAAGCAGGCATGGGGCAGCAGCCATGCATCGTCGATCAGCGAGACCCACGCCAATGACATCCCGAGGCTGAATGCGGCCAGCCGCGTGATCCTCTCGAGGCCAGGCTCCGTCACACCATCGGCGAGCCGAAAGGATCGCAAGGCAGCGATCCGTGATCCTTTCGTGCCCACCGACGTTTGATTGACCACCATCGGCTCGTCACCAGCACATCACGGAAAGATGATGCAGCTTAGGTCAAAACACTAATATTTTTGCTCGCTTGCCGCACACCGGACGAATTCTCATTCGGCGATCCGTTTCGACCCTATGGCGATCGAAACGGTTCACGACACCTGTCGCGTGCAACATCCGACACTCGGGCGATTGCGTGTCGGACCGGCATCGCGCAGCGTCACGCTGAACAGGAGACCGGCACTCAGGCGAACGATTTGCGGGGATCGAATGCGTCGCGCACCGCCTCGCCGGCAAAGACCAACAGACTCAGCATCACGGCGACCACGAAGAAGCCGGTGAGCCCGAGCCAGGGCGCCTGGATGTTGTCCTTGCCCTGAGCCAGCAATTCCCCGAGCGAGGCCGAGCCGGGCGGAAGGCCGAAACCGAGGAAGTCCAGCGAGGTCAGGGTGCCGATCGAGCCGTTGAGGATGAAGGGCAGGAAGGTCAGCGTCGCCACCATTGCGTTGGGCAGTAGGTGGCGGCTCATGATGCGGATGTTGGACAGACCCAAGGCGCGGGCGGCGCGGACATATTCGAAATTGCGCGCGCGCAGGAACTCGGCGCGGACGACGCCGACGAGCGACACCCATGAGAACAGCAACAGGATACCGAGCAGCACGAAGAAACCCGGCTCAATGAACGCCGAAATGATGATGATGAGATAGAGCGTCGGAATACCGCTCCAAACCTCGATGAAACGCTGGAGGGACAGGTCGACCCAGCCGCCGAAATAGCCCTGCACCGCGCCGGCGATCACGCCAATCACCGAGGAGACCACGGCCAGGATCAGCCCGAACAGCACCGAGATGCGAAAGCCGTAGATGATCCGCGCCAGTACATCGCGGGTGGTGTTGTCTGTCCCGAGCCAATGCGTTTCGAGATCGCGACACGGGGTCCCGGCGGCCTGACACTGAGCATCCGTCAGCATCCAGGTCGGCGGCGACGGCGAAGGGGTCGGCAGACCGTCGATGATGGTGTCGTAGGAATACGGAATCGGCGGCCAGAGGGCCCAGCCGTGATCGGCGATCTCCTTGCGGGTTTCGGCCGATCGGTAGTTCGGCCGCGCATAGAACCCACCGAACTTCTCGTCCGGATAGTCGATCAGGACGGGAAACAGGATTTCGCCCTTGTACGACACCACCAGGGGTCGGTCGTTGGCGATGAACTCGGCAAACAGGCTTGTGGCGAACAGCCCGGTGAAGATCACGAAGGACCAGAAGCCGAGCCGGTTTCGCCGGAAGTTCGACAGCCGCCGTCGGTTGAGCGGCGACAGCCACTGCGCGCGCGGCGCCGGAACAGCCATTTGGGGGAGAGGGTGAGCGGTCCTGTTCATCGGACCGCGCTCCAGGCCACCGGCACGACGTTCAGCCGTCGATGTGCACGGCTTTGCCTTCGATTTCGTTGGTGCGCAGCCCCCCGTGCTTTTCGAGATGGCGACGCAACAGACGGACATTGCGCCGATTGGCCTTGAAGGCGGCGTCGAAGATGTCGCCGGCCAGCGGCACCGAGCCGATTACCCCATCGAAGGCCACGTTCAGCGCCATCCGGGCGATCAGCCAGCGCGGCACGCCGAGGCGGCGCGCCTCGTAGATCACGTAGGAGGACAACAGCATGCCGGCGACGTCGCCGATCACCGGCACGAGGCCGATCAGCGCGTCGAGGCCCACACGCCTGTTGATGCCCGGGATGACGAATGCCGTGTCCATCAGGTGTGCGAACGCTTCCAGGCGCAGCAGCGTCGCCTCGCGGTCGTCGGCCTTGGGACGAAAACGGGTGGTGGCGCCGGCGGTCTGCGTGAAGTCCATGCTCGGGCTCCGAGGGATGCGCATCGTGCTCATGCCCTCCGATGTGGCCTCGGCCGCCCCGGCCCGCAAGCGGCCCGCCCCGCGACATCGTGAGAGGGGAACCGCCGATCATGCCGCCCTCCGTACTACGGCGTCCAGCCTGTCGAGGGCCGCGTCGAGGGTGGCGTCCCGCTTGGCGAAGCACAGGCGCACGAGGTGGCACACCGGAGAGTCGGCATAGAAGGCGCTCACCGGAATCGCCGCGACTCCATGGGTGCGGACCAATCGTTCACAGAAGGCGATGTCGTCGGTCCAGCCCAGTGGCGCGATGTCGACGTTGAGGAAGTAGGTGCCGGAGGAGGGCAGCACGGTGAACCCGCGCTCCCGCAACCCGGCGCTCAACCGGTCGCGCGAGCGGGCCAAACGCGCCCGCATGGCGGTGAAGTAGGCATCGTCCTTTCCAAGCCCGTAGGCGACCGCCTCCTGCAGGCAGGGCGGTGTGGTGAAGGTGAGGAACTGGTGCGCGTTGGCGACCACCTTGAGGAGCGGCGGTGCGGCCATGACGAAGCCGACCTTCCAGCCGGTGAGCCCGAAGATCTTGCCGGCCGAGCCGATCTTCACCGTCCGGTCGCGCATGCCCGGCAAGGCCATCAACGGGACATGGCGGGCGCCATCGAAAACGATGTGCTCCCAGACCTCGTCGCAGACGGCGATGACGTCGTGGCGCACGCATACCTCCGCCAGCAGCGACAGGTCAGCCTGCGAAAAGGTGGTGGCGCTCGGATTCAGCGGGTTGTTGAGGACGACGAGCTTGGTGCGGTCCGAGAAGGCCTGGTCCAGCGCGTCCGCGTCGAGCCGGAAATGCGGCGGGCTCAGGTTGACGATCCGGGCGATGCCGCCGGCCTGCCGGACCAGGGGGAGGTAGGCATCGTAGAGGGGGGCGAACAGCACGACCTCGTCGCCCGGCGCGATCAACGCCAGAAGGGCGGCCGCGATGGCCTCGGTGGCGCCCGACGTCACCATCACCTCGGCCTGCGGATCGAGGTCGAGCCCTTGATGGTGGGCGTAATGCGTCGCGATGGCTTGGCGCAAAAGCGGCAATCCCATCATCGGTGGATATTGATTGTCGCCATCGAGCACTGCCTCGGCCGCCTTGCGCCGGACATCTTCGGGACCTGGATCATCGGGAAATCCCTGGCCGAGATTGATCGCCCCGCATTCGCGGGCAAGGGCGGACATCACGGTGAACACGGTCGTCGGCAGGTCGGCGAAGACGGAATTCATAAGCTGCGTCAACAGGTTGGCGGTGATGGTCCAGGGTCGTGGGACCAGACCGGCCGCACGCACCCTCGTTCCGTAGCATGGGGCCAACGGCCCGCGAAATGTGCGTGCCCGCACGCGGCTGGCGAAAGCCGGTCCGCAGATGACTGACGAATGTTGACATTCATCAGTCGTGATTTATTTTCTGGCTCACGGCTGGAGCGGCGATCGCTTGGACGGGACTTCGCCCCCTCGTTTCGCTCGGGTGATCGCCACTCCAGTCCGTTCTCCGTTCGAAGGTCGTCGCCCCTCGCGGCGGCCTTTTTTCGTGTCTGCGTCGCGGTCTTTGTGGCAAGGAGGCCTGGCGATGCGCACCAGCACCTGTCTCCTCCTCGCTCTCGTGACCGCGCTGCTCGGCCTTGGCCTGCGGCTCGCCGTCCCGGTGGCGCCGGTCGATGCGTCCTATCGTGATGTCGTCCGCGCCTACGACCCTTCCCAGCGGCCCTGAGCGTCGTTCACGCCCGTCGCGGGGCTGATCGCCGGGCAGCAACACGAGGGAAACTTCGATGCCGTACTGGTGTCGTATTGGCCCGTCAGAGTTGTGATCATGCCGTGCTGCAAGCGGGATGAAGGGGCGAGGCGCCGCGTCGCCCGTGTGATCCTCCCGATCTGCGACGATGCCGCTGCATCGTTCCGGTGCAGAGCGGAGGTGCGACGCCATTCCGATCTGTCGCGCGGACGACCGGGAACCTATCTTGAATCCAACGAACGGCATGCGGTTTTGCATGCGGTCAGGGAGCTTGGGAAACCGTTGAACAGGCTGGCCGAGACCATCCGCATTGCCGGGAGGACCGGGGCGCCGCGCGTCCGGGGCATGAACCCATGAATGAGAGCTCCCCCATCCGCACCGAGACGGCGCGCGACTATGCGCTGCCGCCGGGCCAGACGAGACCGGTCAAGACACGGCGCGGCCGTGGCTGGGTGTGGTTCGTCCTCCTTCTGCTGCTCCTGGGCGGCGGCTACGCCGCGTATCGACACTTCCACGCGCCGAAGACTGAGGGCCAGACCGATACGGCGGCGGCGCGCGGCAAGGGCGCCGGTCGCGGCGGCCGCCATGGTGGCGAGCCAGCCCAGGCGGTGGGTATCGCCACGGTGGTGGCCGGCGACGTGCCGATCGTGCTCGCGGGCCTCGGCACGGTGACCCCGCTCGCCACCGTTACTGTGCGCTCGCAGATCAGCGGCTACCTCACCGAGATCGGCTTTCGCGAAGGTCAGATGGTGAAGAAGGGCGACTTCCTCGCCCAGATCGATTCCCGGCCCTACGAGGCGCTGCTCGCCCAATACCAGGGGCAGCTCATGCGCGATCAGGCGCTGCTGCAGAATTCGAAGCTTGATCTCGCCCGTTTCCAGCGCCTGAGCCAGCAGGACTCGATCTCGAAGCAGAACGTCGACACGCAAGGCGCCCTGGTCAAGCAGAACGAGGGCACGGTGGCGGCCGACCAGGCCATCGTCGACCAGCAGAAGCTCAACATCGCCTATACCCGCATTACCTCGCCGGTGGATGGCCGGGTTGGCCTGCGCCAGATCGACCAGGGCAACTACATCACCGCTGCCTCCACCAGCCTCGTGGTGGTGACGCAGCTGCATCCGATCTCCGTGCTCTTCACCCTGCCGGAGGACGATGTCTCGCGGGTGATGAAGCGCCTGCGCGCCGGGGCCAAGCTCGGCGTCACCGCGTATGACCGCGGTGATGCCAACGCCATCGCTACCGGCGTCCTCGACACGGTGGACAACCAGATCGACACCACCACCGGCACCGTGAAACTGCGCGCGATCTTCGAGAACCAGGACGACGCGCTGTTTCCAAACCAGTTCGTGAACGCCAAGCTCATCGTCGATACGGTGCGCGCCGCCCCCATTGTGCCCACGTCCGCGATCCTCCGCGGCACCCCCGGGACCTACGTCTACCTGATGGACGGGACCGATAAGGTCGTGGTCCGCCCCATCACCCTGGGCGAGGCGGACGGTGCCCGCACCGTCGTCACCAAGGGCCTCGGCGTCGGCGACCGGGTGGTGGTCGACGGCACCGATCGCCTGCGCGAGGGGGCGAGCGTGCGCATCACCGACGACGGCAAGCCGAAGGATGCCGCCTCGCCGACCCCCGCCGCCGCTCCGGCGACGGAGGGTGACAAGGCCGACGCCGCCAAGGCGGATGCCGTCGCGCCCGAAGGCCAGAAGCGCGAACGCCGCCGCCAGCGGCCGGCCGCTCAGTGATGAACGTTCGCCATGCGATTGATGCGCATATCCCTCCCCCCGCAGGGGTGGAAGGGATGGGCGTGGTCGCCCCATGAACCCGTCCCGCCTCTTCATCCTGCGGCCCGTCGCCACGACGCTGTTCATGCTGGCGATCCTGCTCGTCGGCATGGTCTCGTACCTCAACCTGCCGGTTTCGGCTCTACCGTCGGTGGATTACCCGACGATCCAGATCCAGACGTTCTATCCGGGCGCCAGCCCCGAGGTGATGACCTCGGCGGTGACCGCACCGCTGGAGCGGCAATTCGGTCAGCTCGCCAACCTCAACCAGATGACGTCGCAAAGCTCGGCTGGCGCCTCCGTCGTCACCCTACAGTTCAGCCTGGACCTGCCCCTCGACATCGCCGAACAGCAGGTCCAGGCGGCGATCAACGCCGCTGGTAACCTGCTGCCCGCCGATCTGCCGGCCCCGCCGATCTACGCCAAGGTGAATCCGGCCGACGCGCCGGTGCTCACCCTCGCGCTGACCTCGAAGACCATGCCGCTGACGGAAGTCCGCGATCTCGCCGAGACCCGGCTCGCCCAGAAAATCTCCCAGGTGGCCGGTGTCGGCCTCGTCAGCACCGGTGGCGGCCAGCGTCCCTCCGTGCGGGTGCGCTTCAACGCCCGCGCGCTCGCGGCCTACGGCCTCAACATCGACGATCTGCGCACCACGATCACCAACCTCAACGTCAACACGCCGAAAGGCACCATCGACGGTCCGACCCAGTCCTACGCCATCAATGCCAACGACCAGATCCGCGACCCGAAGGCCTACGAAGACGCGATCATCGCCTACAAGAACGGCGCCCCGGTGAAGCTGTCCGACGTGGCCGACGTGGTCAACGGGCCCGAGAACACCAAGCTCGGCGCCTGGATGGACCAGACGCCGGCCGTCATCCTCAACATCCAGCGCCAGCCCGGCGCCAACGTCATCAGTACCGTCGACAAGATCAAGGCGCTGCTGCCCCAACTCCGCGGGACCCTGCCAGCGGCCATCACCGTGACGGTGCTCACCGACCGGACCACCACGATCCGCGCCTCGGTCCACGACGTTCAGGTCGAGTTGGCTTTGGCCATCGGGCTCGTGGTGCTGGTCATCTTCCTGTTTCTGCGGAGCTTCTCGGCGACGCTGATCCCGAGTCTGTCGGTGCCGCTCTCGCTGATCGGTTCGCTGGCGGTCATGGACCTCTATGGCTTCTCGCTCGACAACCTGTCGCTGATGGCACTCACGATCGCCACCGGCTTCGTAGTCGACGACGCCATCGTGGTCATCGAGAACATCGCCCGCCACGTCGAGGAGGGGGATTCGCCGCTGGAGGCCGCGCTGAAGGGCTCGCGCGAGATCGGCTTCACCATCATCTCGCTCACCGTCTCGCTGATCGCGGTGCTGATCCCGCTGCTGTTCATGGGCGACGTCGTCGGGCGCCTGTTCCACGAATTCGCGATCACGCTCGCGGCCACCATCGTCATCTCGGCGGTGGTGTCGCTCACCCTGGTGCCGATGCTGTGCGCGCGCCTCCTGAAGCCCAAGCCGGCAACGGAGGCCGAGCGGCGCGAAGGCTTCATCGCGCGCACCGCCCGGCGTGGGATGGACGGCATCATCGGCGGCTACGGGCGCATGCTGCGCGTGGTCCTGCGCCACCAGGGCATCACCCTCCTGGTGACACTCGGTACCGTCGCGCTCACCGCCTACCTGTTCGTGGTGATCCCCAAGGGGTTTTTCCCGGTGCAGGATACCGGCGTGATTCAGGGCATCACCCAGGCCGACCAGACCGTCTCCTATGCGGCCATGGCCGAGCGCCAGCAGAAGCTCGCGGCGATCGTATTGAAGGACCCGGATGTCGCCAGCCTGTCGTCGTTCATCGGTGTCGACGGTCAGAACGTCACGCTGAATTCCGGCCGCTTCCTCATCAACCTCAAAGCGCATGACGCGCGGGCTGCGAGTGCCAGCCAGATCATCGAGCGGATCAAGGCGGCCACCACCGATGTGCCCGGCATCCGCCTCTACCTGCAATCGGTGCAGGACCTGACCATCGATACAGCGGTGAGCGCGACCCAGTACCAAGTGATCCTCGAGAACCCGAACCTCACGGAATTCGAGACCTGGGTGCCGCGCTTCGTACGCGAATTGCAGCGTTCGCCCCTGCTGTCTGACGTCGCGAGCGACCTCCAGGCGAGTGGGCTGGCCGCCTACGTCACCATCGATCGGGCCACCGCCGGACGCTACGGCATCACCCCGGCCACCGTCGACAACGCCCTCTACGATGCCTTCGGCCAGCGCATCATCTCGACGATCTTCACCCAGTCGAACCAGTACCGGGTGATCCTCGAGGCCGACCCGGAGCTCCACAAGACCATCGAGAGCCTGGAGCACATCTACCTGCCATCTTCCACGGTGACGTCTGGGCAGGTTCCGCTCTCGGCGGTAGCCACCGTGACCGAACGCAGCGCGCCGCTGCTCATCAGCCATCTCGGCCAGTTTCCCGCCACCACGGTATCGTTCAACCTCGCCGCAGGCGCGGCCCTGGGCGATGCGGTGGACGCGGTGGATGCGGCCGCCAAGGCGATCGACCTGCCGCCGAGTTTTCGCGTGGTGCCGCAGGGCTCGGTCTTCGCCTTCCAGTCCGCCCTTTCCAACCAGCTCTTCCTCGTCATCGCCGCCATCGTCACCGTCTACATCGTGCTCGGCGTGCTCTACGAGAGCTTCATTCACCCGATCACGATCCTCTCGACGCTGCCCTCGGCGGGAATCGGTGCCCTTCTGGGCCTGATGCTGTTCGGGCTTTCCCTCGACATCATCGCGGTCATCGGCATCGTGCTCCTCATCGGCATCGTGAAGAAGAACGCGATCATGATGATCGACTTCGCGCTCCAGGCCGAGCGCGAGGAGGGCATGAGCCCGCGCGACGCGATCTACGAGGCCTGCATCCTGCGCTTCCGCCCGATCCTGATGACGACGCTGGCCGCCCTGTTCGCTGCCGTGCCGCTCATCGCCGGCACCGGTGTCGGTGCGGAATTGCGCCAGCCTCTGGGCATCGTCATCGCCGGCGGCCTGATCGTCAGTCAGGTGCTTACGCTCTTCACCACGCCGGTGATCTACCTGGCGTTCGACCGCCTCGAGCGCCGTCTCACTGGCCGGCGTGACGGCGGCACGGGACGTGTCGAGGCGCTGCCGTGAGGTGGTCGATTGCAAGCGGACCGATCGCGGATGGAATTTCCGACGGCGTCGGGGCATTCACCTGCGATCACTCTCCTTCTAGGAGACGGGGCACGCGCTCCGTATTACCGATGGCGGTGGCAGACCCCCTAAGGTCGAGCGGTCCCGGCCTCCGAGATGGTCGCGGCCTCGGGCTAATTGGAGGCGCGCCATGAACGTCTCCGAACCGTTCATCCGTCGCCCGGTCGCCACGACGCTGCTGACCATCGGCGTACTGCTGGCAGGCGTCTTCGCGTTTCTGAAGCTGCCGGTGGCGCCGCTGCCGCAGGTCGACTTCCCGGTCATCCTCGTCCAGGCCGCGATGGCCGGGGCCTCGCCCGACACCATGGCCACCACCGTGGCCGCTCCTCTCGAGCGGCGCCTCGGCGCCATCGCCGACGTCACCGAGATGACGTCGACGAGTTCTGTCGGTTCGGTGCGCATCGTTCTGTTGTTCGGCCTCAACCGCGACATCGACGGAGCGGCCCGTGACGTCCAGGCGGCGATCAACGCGGCCCGCGCCGATCTGCCCACGGCGTTGCGCCAGAACCCGACCTACCGGAAGTTCAATCCGGCCGACGCTCCGATCCTCATCCTGGGGCTGACCTCCGACACGCTGTCGCCGGGGCAGCTCTACGATTCCGCCGCGACGGTGGTGCAGCAGAAGATGTCCCAGCTTCCCGGTGTCGGCAATGTCGATATCGGCGGATCGTCGCTGCCGGCGGTGCGGGTGGAGCTCGATCCCACCGCCCTGTTCAACTACGGCATCGGCCTGGAAGGCATCCGCGCGGCGCTCGCCTCGGCCAATGCCAACTCGCCCAAGGGGTCCATCGAGACCGACACCCGTCACTACCAGCTCTATGCCAACGACCAGGGCCGGGTGGCGGCCGATTATCGCGACATCGTCGTGGCCTATCGCAACGGCGCCGCCGTGCGCCTCACCGATGTCGGCAAAGTCGAGGATTCGGTGGAGGACAAGCGCAACCTCGGCCTCGTCAACGGCAAGCAGGGCGTGATCCTGTTCATCTACAAGCAGCCGGGTTCCAACGTCGTCGACACCATCGACGGGTTGAAGAAGGCGATTCCGCAGGTGAAGGCGGCGCTGCCCGGCGACATCGATCTCACCATCACCGGCGATCGCAGCGCCACCATCCGCGCCTCCCTGCTGGAGACCGAGGAGACGTTGATCATCGCCGTCGTGCTGGTGATCTTCGTGGTGTTCGTGTTCCTGCGCTCCGGGCGCGCCACGCTGATTCCGGCGGTGGCGGTCCCGATCTCCATCGTCGGCACGTTTTCGGCGATGTACCTGCTCGATTACAGCCTCGACATCCTGTCGCTGATGGCTCTGATCATCGCCACCGGCTTCGTCGTCGACGACGCCATCGTCGTCCTGGAAAACATCCAGCGGCACATCGAGCAGGGCAAGCCGCGGGTGGAAGCGGCGCTGCTCGGCGCCCGCGAGGTCGGCTTCACCGTGATTTCCATGAGCCTGTCGCTGGTGGCGGTGTTCCTGCCGATCCTGCTGATGGGCGGCATCGTCGGGCGGCTCTTCCAGGAATTCGCCGTCACCCTGTCTCTCGCGATCATCATCTCGCTGGTGCTCTCGCTCACCACCACGCCGATGATGTGCGCGCTCCTCCTCAAGCCGGAGGTTCACGATCCGGGCCAGCGCCCCAATGTCCTGATCCGCGGCCTCGAGGCGGGGTTCGAAGGAATGCTGTCGGGCTACGAGCGCACCCTGCGCGTGGCGTTGCGCCACCGCCGCATCGTCGTGCTGACGCTGCTCGCGACGATCGGACTCAACGTCTACCTCTATATCATCGTGCCCAAGGGTTTCTTTCCCGAGCAGGATACCGGGCAGATGATGGGCGGCATCCAAGCCGACCAGCGCATCTCGTTCCAGGCGATGAAGCAGAAGCTCGAGCAGGCCACCGCCATCGTGCAGGCCGACCCGGCAGTGGACAGCGTCGTCGGCTTCACCGGCGGGCGGGGCACCAATTCCGCCAACGTCTTCGTCGGGCTCAAGCCCCGGGGCGAGCGCGATGCCATTACGGAAGTAATGACGCGTCTGCGTCCGAAGCTCGCCCAGGTGGCGGGTGCCCGGCTCTATCTGTTCCCACGCCAGGATCTGCGGATGGGCGGGCGACAGAGCTTCGCCACCTATCAGTACACCCTCCAGGGTGACACCGCGGAGGAGCTCTATGCGGCGGCGCCGAAGCTCGTCCAGGCGCTCCAGAAGGACCCGCTTTTCGCCGACGTCACCTCCGACCAGCAGGAGGGCGGCTTGGAGAGCCGCCTCGTCATCGACCGGGCCACGGCCTTCCGCTACGGCCTGACCCCGGACAAGATCGACAACACCCTCTACGACGCCTTCGGCCAGCGTCAGGTCTCGACGATCTACAATCCGCTGAACCAGTACCACGTCGTGATGGAGGTGGCGCCGCGCTACCTCCAGAGCCCCGACACCCTGAAGATGCTCTACGTTTCGACCTCGGGCGGCAAGGCACGGGGGTCAGCCACCACCAATGCGGTGGCGGGGACAGTCGCGGCGAATGGCACCACCAACACCAACGCGGCTGGCAATGCCACCACGGTGTCGTCCACCGCTGTCGTCGACCCGACCGCCACCGCCGCCTCCATCGCAGGGGATTCCGCCCGCAACGCCGCCGCCAATGCCATTTCAGGTTCGAAGGGCGGCACCTCCTCGGCGGCGCCGGTATCGAGCGCCAAGGAAACGATGATTCCGCTCTCGGCCTTCGCCCGGCTGGAGACCGGCAACGCACCGGTACAGGTGAGCCATCAGGGCCTGTTCGTGGCGACCACGATCTCGTTCAACCTCGCCCCCGGCAAGAGCCTGTCGGATGCCACCGCCGCCATCGAGGAGGCGATCACCGAATTGCGGCTGCCCGCCACCATCCACGGCGAGTTCGCGGGCTCGGCCAAGAGCTTCCAGGAATCCTCGTCGCGCCAGCCGCTGCTGATCCTGGCCGCCCTCGTCGCCGTCTACACAATCCTCGGAATCCTCTACGAAAGCTTCGTCCACCCAATCACGATCCTGTCCACCCTGCCGTCGGCCGGGATCGGCGCGCTGCTGGCGCTGCTGGTGTCGGGGACCGAGTTCACCGTGATCGCGCTGATCGCGGTGTTCCTGCTGATCGGCATCGTGAAGAAGAACGCCATCATGATGATCGACTTCGCCCTCGATGCCGAGCGCACGCGCGGGGCCAGTCCGCAGGCGGCGATCTTCGAGGCCTGCCTCTTGCGCTTTCGCCCGATCATGATGACAACCTTGGCCGCCATGCTCGGTGCGCTTCCCCTCATCCTCGCCGGCGGAGAGGGGTCGGAACTGCGCCGCCCCCTCGGCATCGCCATCGTCGGCGGCCTCATCGTGAGCCAGATCCTGACCCTCTACACCACGCCCGTCGTCTATCTCTATCTCGACCGTCTGCGGCGGCGGAAGCCCGCGGCCGGCGTGGCGCTGAGCCCGGCCGAATGAGGTTGAGTGTTTCGGCAGGCCGTCGCGCGCGCGCGACCGTCCCCGCAATGGGGGGAGGTAAGCCGGTGTCGCGCCTCGCCGCGCTCCTGCTCCTGTCCACAGCCGTGTCCGGCTGCATGGTCGGGCCCGACTATTCGCGTCCTTCGGTCGAGACGCCGCTCGGCTTCAAGGAAGGCGGCGCGCGCGAGGACAGTGCGGCCTATGTGGCGAGCCGAAAGGGCTGGCGTCCGGCCGCGCCCAATGACGGAGCCGAGCGCGGCGACTGGTGGCGGGTGTTCAGGGACCCCGCCCTCGACCGGCTGGTCCGCCTCGTCGACGTCGACAGCCAGACCCTCCGCGCCCAGGTCGCCGCCTACGAGCAGGCGCGCGGCTTCGTGGCTCAGGCCCGCGCCGCCCTATTCCCCACAGTGATCGGCGCGCCGAGTATCGCGCGGTCACGCGCGGGTGGCATCGAGCGCACCACGGTCTCGCTGCAGGGCCAGGCGAGCTGGGAGCTCGACCTGTTCGGCCGCATCCGCCGTAACATCGAGAGCGAAGTCGCCACCGCGCAGGCCAGTGCGGCGGACCTCGCCCTGGTCCGCCTGACGATCCAGTCGGAAGTCGCGACCAATTACCTGACGCTGCGCTACCAGGATTCGCTCCAGCGCCTCCTCGACGAGACCATCGCGGGCTACAAGAAGAGCCTCGCGATCACCGAGAACCAGTACAATGCCGGGGTGGCGGCCCGCTCGGACGTGATCACCGCGCAGACGCTGCTGCAATCGACTCAGGCCCAGGCCATCGCGGTCGGCCTGCAGCGGGCGATCTTCGAGCACGCCATCGCCACGCTGATCGGACGCCCGCCCTCGGAGCTGTCCTTACCGGTCGCTCTCCTGCCGGTGCGTCCGCCGCCGGTGCCTGTGGGCATCCCCTCGACCTTGCTGGAGCGCCGGCCCGACGTCGCCCAGGCCGAGCGTAACGTGCAGGCGCAGAGCGAGCAGATCGGCGTCGCGGTGGCGGCGTTCTACCCCACGGTGACGCTCTCGGCGTCGGGTGGTGTTTCGGGGGATCCGTCGCTCGGGCTGTTCTCGGCCGCAAACCAGATCTGGTCGGTGGCGGCCGCCGGCTCCGAGGTTCTGTTCGATGGGGGCGCCCGTGCGGCCGCGTTGCGCATCACGCGCGCGGCTTATGACGCCGCGGTGGCGAACTATCGCCAGACCGTGCTCACCGCCTTCGGCGAGGTCGAGAATGGCTTGGCCGGCGTGCGCATTCTCGCCCGCCAGCAGGCGGCGCAGGACGAAGCTGTCGTTTCGGCACGGCGCGCGGTCGAGATCACGCTCAACGAGTACCGGGCGGGGACCCAGAACTACACCACCGTGGTCACCGCCCAGGCGATCGCGCTCAACAACGAGGTCAACGCACTGCAGATTCGGCTCAACCGCTTCACGACTGCGGTTTCGCTGATCCGCGCTCTCGGCGGCGGATGGGACGCGCGCAGTCTCCCCACCGGAGACGAATTGAAGGGGACGCATCTACCCATCGATTCCGGTCAGGCGGTCCGCACCGACGAGTGAGTGCCTCACCCGCCTTTGCAGGCCGACATATCAGCCGGCGAGGGTGATCTCGCCTTCGCGCACGGCGCGCTCGCCGGTGCCGGACTTGATGCGGTAGAACGGCTCGCCGGTCTGGTCCTCGGGGACGAGGCGGACGATCTCGAAGACGTCCCCGGTATCGGTCTTGGCGTCGGCGTAGCCGATGCGCGAACGGCGCACGCGCTGGCCGAGCTTGAACTTATGGGACATGGAGGGTCTCCCGTGACTTGAGCCGGCGCTGGACCGCGCGCCTCGCGTCGTACGCGGACCTGAAATCCGCGCCTGTCTGGCCAAAAGATCTCGAAAGACGAGACCGCTTCGGCCGAAGGACTTCGCAGCGCCGGCCGGACCGGCGCGGGCTCCTGTTCCGAAACGAAAGAGGAAACCCGAGCGCGATCGCCGATGCGACGTGAGTGCCTTGACTACTTGCGCGCCTTGGCCTTGCGGGCCGCATAGCGGGCATCGCGAAGGGTCTTCTGCTCGATGCGAGCAGCGGCGGCCTGTTCGATCTTCTCTTCGGCGGCACGAATGGCCTCGGCGGCGAGACGCTCGCGCTCGGCATCGGCTTCGGCGATCCGCTGGGCATCGGCAGCGGCGCGGGCTTCTTCCCGGGCTGCGACGCGAATTTCACGCTCGCGGACGATCTGCTCACGCTCGGCCTTGCGGGCGAGCACGGCCGGATCATCGGCGGCCGGACGATCGCGAAAACGCGCGAGCGCGGCCTGACGGGCTTCCGTGGCCGCCTTGAGGCGGTCGGTCATGGAGTTTTCGTTGAATTGGCTCACACACGATCCTGGATTGCGCGGATGGAAGATGCTCGGGGAACGAAGCCCCGAAAACACGAAGAAGCCGCTCCCCAGTGAGGGGAGCGGCCTGTTGAGACGTCAGGCCCGGTCAGAGCCTGAAGTGGCTCACGCGGTCTGGAGGTTACCGGCGGACTGCTTGCCGCTGCGCTTGTCGGTTTCCATCTCGTAGGAAACCTTCTGGCCTTCGGCGAGGCCGCGCATGCCGGCACGCTCGACGGCCGAGATGTGCACGAACACATCGTTGCCGCCGTCATCCGGCTGGATGAACCCAAAACCCTTTTGCTCGTTGAACCACTTAACAGTACCGACAGCCATCATATTCCTTCGCCCTTGCGGGCTTATATGTCAGAGGTCCACGCGAATCTGCGCGGCCACCTCCCGACCAACCTAACACGAAATTTCGAGGGCCTGAATTCGTCTCCGAAACGAGGCGCGAAAAACTCTGGGTTTGAGTTGGTGGCGAGCTTATACGCCTTTGGTGGGGATTTGGCAAACCGGCATTTATTCGAACAGCGGCATCATTCAGACCTTTGTGATCGTCATACATTTATCGATGAGGTGCCGCTGTTTTTCTTAGCATCTTTTCTTCCGACTGGTTTTGTCGCTGCGCGTACCACAAACGGCAAAGTGACGAACATCGCGCCAAAGAAATTTACAACTTCTGGTAGATACTTTTGGTAGGCTATCTAATTTTAGTCGTGGAATATACATCTTTAATATTCTGATGGAAGTATTTTCCTTTTGAGGGAGCATCCAGTAAAGCTTGAAAAAATATCTACGCTAACTCCGGCGTAGTCATACTGGCCACCGTTTTTAAATAGTATTGTTAGAGTATTGCTTTTTTTATCGTGACCAACCGATTCTATATTGCTAGAAACAACATTTATCATAATGGAACTCCATAATATTTTGATTTTAGATTCAAATAATAGAATACAATTCTACTACCGCCCGAAGCGATGGGTGCTTTTTATACCTCAAGATTTCACCCAGAATCTAGAGAACATCACACGAACATCGAATAATTTTGTTGCCGAACTCTCTGAGTGCCTCCAAACTGAGTAAGCGCCGAGATTGAGAAGGCAAAATGATCATTCGTAGAATAAATATTCGTAATTATAGATCTATTCGGCACGCGGAGATACTGTTTGAGAAGCAGACTGCAATACTCGGATCTAATGGTGCTGGAAAATCGACAATATTGAGGGCTATTGATCGGTTTTATGGAAAATCAACGTCCGTTGATCCTGATGATTTTTTTGGACGTGATTGGAATAATCCAATAGAAATTGCAATAACATTTAGTGATCTAAATGAATCTGAATCTAATTTATTTGAAAGTAGAATTCATAATGGAGAAATGACTGTTGTGCGTGTCTTCGATATGAACGACGCGAAATTAAACGGTCGCTATTTTGGAATGACACGACAGTGCCCCGATTTCCAAAAGGTCCGTTCCGTTTCGGGAGCGATCCCCAAGCGAGAAGCATTTAACGCTCTCATAGGTGCAGATCAAAAATATTCAGAATTGGAAATAGCTAAGACCGCTGATCAAGTTGAGACGGCGATGAGAGAGTGGGAAAATCACAATATAAATCTTTGTTCACTTGCGAGAGATGACGGTCAATTTTTTGGCTTCACAAATGTTGCTAAAGGAGCACTTCAAAAAGCCACTAGTTTTGTTTTTATACCGGCGATTAGAGATGTTTCCGCAGATGCAATTGATGCACGCGGAGCCGTCATCTCCCGTTTGATGGAATTAGTCGTTCGTAGCGCGATTCAAAAAAGAGTTGAAATACGACAATGGCAAGAAAAAGCGTCAACCGAGTATCGGGAGCTCACTGATCCATCAAAGTTGAAAGAGCTTGGTTTGCTGTCAAATGACCTTACTCAAACACTTCAAGTATTCTACTCCGATGCGGGTGTCGCTCTGAAATGGAAGGCAACCGAAGATTTTGTAGTTCCACTTCCGATCGCGGATGTTTTATTACAGGAGGACGGTTTTGAGGGGCCAGTTGATCGGAAAGGGCACGGTTTACAAAGAGCATTTATATTAACGCTACTTCAACATTTAGCTAAAGCGTCTTCTGAGAGTGATTCACAACAGAATACTGATTCGGATATAGATTCTTTAACTGTCGGTAAGGAGTTGACGCAGCAATATGCGTTGCCTGGCTTAATTCTTGCGATCGAAGAGCCGGAGTTATATCAACATCCAACGAAACAGAGGCACTTTTCAAAGGTTCTTACGCAAATAAGTGGAGGTACACTCCCCGGGGTTGCAACTCAAACTCAGGTGATTTTTGCATCTCATTCGTCATTATTTGTTTCTATGGATCGTTTCGAAGAAATTAGATTGGCTCGCCGCCCTGACCATCTATCAGTTTCTATGTTTTCCAGAGCGGGGGCAGCGGGAGGAGACCC
>NZ_JAAHTB010000017.1 GCF_010692745.1 Methylobacterium sp. BTF04 | reverse complement strand
CGAACTCGCAGGCGCTGACCACCCGTCAGTCGCTCGGCATCTCGGCCCTCTCGCTCGCCAACCAGGCGCAGCAGGGCGTGCTCCAGCTCCTCCGCTAAGCCGGCCTGATCCGACCAAGCAAAACCACGGCGGCCGGAGCAATGCTCCGGCCGTTTTTCGTTGTCGGGAGGCGATCCCCGAGAGGGCGAAGAACCGGAAAAGAAAACCCGAGCCTCGAAAACTCTCGCGATTTGAGCCCGTTAACCGAAAATCAAGTATGTTCTGGCCTATTAACCTTAACGTGGTTCAAAGCCAGACGGATTTAGCTCATGTCCACCGATGTTACGCTGTCGGCCGCAACGCGCCAGAACCTGCTTTCGCTGCAGGACACGGCGGCGCTGACCTCGACGACCCAGAACCGCCTGTCCACGGGCAAGAAGGTCGCCTCGGCCCTCGACAACCCGATCAACTTCTTCACCTCGCAGAGCCTGTCCAACCGCTCGTCGGACCTCGGCAGCCTGCTCGATGGAATTTCCAACGGCGTCCAGACGATCCAGGCGGCCAACCAGGGCCTCACCTCGATCCAGAAGCTCGTCGATTCGGCCAAATCCACCGCGAACCAGGCGCTCGCGACGCAGATCACCACCAGCGGCACCGCGAAGAACAACTTCGCGAGTGCGGTGACCGCCTCCTCGGGGACGATCAGCCTGTACGTCAACGGAACCGCCGTCACCGCGGCGGCCGCGTCGACGGCTTCCATCGATACCGTGATCGCCAACCTCAACGCTGCGGTCAGCGCTCAGGGCGCGGGAACTGCTTTCACCAAGGACACCACCGGCACGAAGATCGTCGTGAGCGGAAGTGCCGATATCGAGTTCGCCACCACCGCCGACCAGACCACCCTTGGTTTCCAGGCCGGCACGGCGCCGGCGGCGAAGTACGGAACCACGTCGGCCGCCGGCCAGAGCGGCGACTTGACCGTCATCGGCGTCAAGGAGCGGGCGGGCCTGGCGGCGCAGTACAACAGCCTGTTGACCCAGATCGACCAGCTCGCACGGGATGCGAGCTTCAATGGCGTCAACCTGCTCTCCAGCAATGCCAGCACCAACAAGCTGCACATCTCCTTCAACGAGAAGGACACCTCGAACCTCGACATCCAGGGTGTCGACGCCACGTCCATCGGCCTCAGCCTGACCGCCATCAGCGGCGATTCCGGTTCCAGCGTGAACGGGCAGGGCAGCTTCCTGCTCGATGCGGATGTGAAAGGCACGTTGACCACGCTGACCAACGCCTCCTCGACCCTGCGCTCGCAGGCATCGACCTTCGGCTCGAACCTTTCGGTGGTGCAGAACCGGCAGGACTTCACCAAGAAGATCATCAACGTGCTCGACACCGGTTCTTCCAAGCTCACCGATGCCGATCTCAACGAGGAAGCCGCGAACTCGCAGGCGCTGACCACCCGTCAGTCCCTCGGTATCTCGGCTCTCTCGCTCGCCAACCAGGCGCAGCAGGGCGTGCTGCAGCTTCTCCGCTAAGCGCCGCTTCGCAAAACGCCGATCGAGGCCGGGGTCATCGCTCCGGCCTTTTTCGCGTCCGGCGTCACGCCACCCGGCTTCCGGGTCGGATCGGCCGTTTACGATCGGTTAACTCTGCGCGCCCGATCGTTCACCCGCAGGATGGAGACGCCCTATGGCCCGAAGGATGGATCAGCGCAGGGCGCCGTCGACCGCAAAAATTCTGCAGCAGGCCGCCGCGGACGAGCAGGGCGGGCGGTTCGCGGATGCCGAGCGCCGCTACCGCCGCCTGGTCGAGGCCGAACCCCAGCACGCGCAGGGCCATTACAAGCTCGGGATCCTCGTCAGCCAGACCGGGCGGGATCACCTCGCGGTTCCCCATTTCGCCGCTGCCCTCAAGGCCGATCCCGGCGAGCCGCGCTACTGGCTGGCCCTGGCGACGGCCTTGCTCGGCGCCGGCCGCCTGCCCGACGCCCGCTCGATCCTGCAGCGCTTTGCCGAGAAGCGCTTCTCCGATGCGGCCACCAAAGCCACGCTCACCGCCCTCGTCGCCAATCTCTTCACCGAGGCGCACCAGCATTTCCAGGGCGGCAAGCTGACCGAGGCCGAGGCGCTGATCGACGTGATCGTGCTGCTCGACGCGGGGCATGCCGAGGCGATCCACCTGGCGGGCAACATCGCTTCGATGACCAACCGCCTCGATCTCGCCTTCGACCTTCTCAGCATCGCGGTCTCGCTCGACGACAGCTCGGCCGGTTTCCACGCCAATCTCGGCAACGTGCTGTCGCATCAGAAGCGCTATGACGAATCGGCCGTCTGCTATGAGCGCGCGCTCGAACGCGACCCTTTGAGTTTCGTCGCCCATAGCAATCTCGGCGTGGTTCTGCAGAAGCAAGGCCTGCTGCAGCAGGCCGTCGGCCATCTCGGCGAAGCCCTCCGGCTCGCGCCGGACTACGCCAAGGCCCACAACAATCTCGGGGTGGTGCTGAAGGATCTCGGCCGTCTCGACGAGGCCGTCGCCTGCTACGACACGGCGCTCAGCCTCGATCCGACGACCCCGCTGGTTCACAGCAACCGCATCTTCGCGCGGATGTACGCCACGGATTCGTCCGCCCTCGCTCAGCTCGCCGATGCCAAGTCCTTCGGCGCGCGGTTCGCCGATCCGCTCCTGCGCCAACGCCCGTTCGCCAACGACCGCGATCCCGATCGCAGGCTCCGGATCGGTTTCGTCTCCGGCGACTTCTGCGAGCACGCGGTCAATTACTTCTTCGAGCCGGCGCTCCGACACTTCGAGCGTGCGCAGATCGAGACGTTCGCATACTCGAACACCGTTCGGGAGGATGCGGTCACCGAGCGGCTGAAATCGGTCTTCGCGCAGTGGCGGTGCCTGTGCGGCCTCGACGACGATGCCGCCGCCGACCTCATCGAGGCCGATGCCATCGACATCCTGGTCGACCTGTCGGGCCACACCGCGCAGAACCGCCTTCTGGTGTTCGCCCGCAAACCGGCCCCGATCCAGGTGGCCTGGATCGGATTTCCAGGGACCACCGGCATGGCCGCGATGGATTACCGGTTCACCGACCCGCATGCCGAGCCCTTGGGCCTCGGCGACGATTTCAGTGTCGAGGCCCTCTGGCGGCTTTCGCGTGTCTCCGCGTGCTACCAGGCGCCGGCGAAGCACCTGCCCCTCTCCGACCACCCTCCGGCGGAGACGAACGGCTATGTCACCTTCGGCTGCTTCAACCGCTTCACCAAGATGAGCGATGCGACGCTCGCGGCCTGGGGCCGGATCCTCCATCGGGTTTCCGACGCGAGGCTTCTCCTCGAGATCGCCAACGTCGAGGATCCGGAGGTTCACGCCGACGTGGCGGCCCGCCTCGAACGGGTCGGCATCCCCCTCGACCGCACCCTTCTCGAGCCGCGCGCGCCGGCCAATCGCTACGTCCTCTACAACCGCATCGACATCGCCCTCGATCCCTTTCCTTACAATGGCGGGACCACGAGCCTCGACACGCTCTACATGGGCGTGCCGTTCATCGCCCTGGCGGGGACCCATTACGTCGCCCGCATGGGCCATTCGATGCTGACGAATGTCGGCCTTCCGGAACTCAGCGCCGCGACGGTCGAGGACTACATCGACCGGGCCAGCGATCTCGCCAACGATTGGGAACGGCTCAACACACTCCGCCATGGGCTGCGCGAGCGCATGATTGCGAGCCCGCTCATGGATCACGCCGGACTTGCCGACGACATCGGCGCGGCCTTTCGCGCCATGTGGCGCCGCTGGGTGGAGACTACGGAGACCGGTCGCCCCTGAGATCAGCCCGGCATCACGTACAGGACCGTGTCGAAGCCGTGATGGCCGTGCTGGCGCAGGCGGAATCGCGGGCGGTCATAGAGCGCCGTGATGAGACGCGGGATTTCCCAGAGATCGGCCGGCCGGTGATACAGGCTGACCGCGAGAGTCGGGCGCTGGGCGAGAAGGCGCGACATGCCCTGAAGCGCATCGATCTCCGCGCCCTCGATATCGAGCTTCACGTAGATGTCGCCTGCCCGCCGAATGGTGTCGTCGAGGCGCACCACGGCGAGTTCGGTCGTGGACCCGCCCGCCCAGGCGATCCCCGTCGGCGGCGCGATCCGCGAGGCCGCGCCGTGCCCCTCCTCGAACCGGACGAGGCCGTTGGTATCGGACAGGCCGGCCTGGATCAGCGTGTGGCTGCCGACCAGAGTGCGATGCGTTCGGGCCGTCGCCCTCAGCGCTTCCATGTTGCCGCTATCCGGCTCGAAGGCGATCCAGTCGGCCACCGCGACGCAATGGGCCAGCAGGGTCTCCAGCGTGTCGCCCGTAAAGGCGCCGCCGTCGATGAAGGTCAGCGGCCTCGTGTAGATCGGCAGGAAGGCCGGCACATAGGCCTCCGCTGCCGTAACCGCTGGATGGTCGCGCGGGTCCGTCGACACGCGATAGATCAGGAGTTGGCGTAGGATCGCCCGGCTCTCCTCGTCCTCCAGCGCCTGGTGAAACGCCTCGATGGCGTCGAGATGCGTGCGGGTCTCCTGCGCCGGCGTGAGCCAGTAACTCTCGATCGCGAAGCCCGGAATCGCGTAGAGATCCGCCGGAAAGCACAGGTGCGCGAAGCCGCGTGTCTCGGCCCAGGCGACGACGGAGGCCGGCGACGTCGCGTGATTCATCAGCCCATGGACGTAAGCGGTCGCGCTCACGTCGCCGAGATCGTCGGGGTGGAGGCAGGGCAGGCCGTCCACCGATGGCCTGTCCCGGCCGGTCCGATCGATGAAACCGAGCACGGTGCGGTCCAGTCGTCGCAATTCCCGCGCGATCCGCCGACCGAAGCCGCCCGCGCCGTAGACGTAGCACTCGGCTTCCGGGACCCCGCCCTGCGCGAGCGCCGCAATGGTGCGGCGGCATGCCGAAAAGTCGATATCGCTCACAGCTGGATCGTCCCGCGTGACGGAATCTGCCGCAGTCACGTGTGACCGGCGAAGAAGTCGCCCATCGCCGCGACGACGAAATCGACGGCGTCGGGGCCGATCCCCGGATAGACCCCGATCCAGAACGTATCGTTCATCACCCGGTCGCTGGCGGCGAGGTTCCCGACCGTACGGAAGGTCCGCTCCAGCATGTAGGGTTGGCGGATCATGTTGCCGCCGAACAGCAGGCGGGTGCCGATCCGGCGCCGGTTGAGGAACTGCACGAGGGCGTTGCGCCGGCCGGTCTCGCGCAGGGTGATGGCGAAGCCGAACCAGGACGGATCGCTGCGCGGGGTCGCCTCGGGCAGGATCAGCCGGTCGGCGAAACGGCCGAGCCCTTCCGACAGGAGCGCGAAATTGCGCTTCCGCGCGGCGATGAAGTCGTCGAGACGGTCGAGCTGGCCGACGCCGATGGCGGCCTGCATGTCGGTGATCTTCAGATTATAACCGAGATGCGAGTACGTATACTTGTGGTCGTATCCGTGCGGCAGCTCGCCGAGGGTCCAGTCGAAGCGTTTCTTGCAGGTATTGTCCTCGCCCGGCGCGCAATAGCAGTCGCGCCCCCAGTCGCGCAAAGATTCGATCGCCCGTTTCAAACGGCTCGACCCCGTGAACACCGCGCCGCCTTCCCCCATGGTGATGTGGTGGGCGGGGTAGAAGCTCAGGGTCCCGACATCGCCGAAGGTGCCGACGGGGCGGTCGTCATAGGTGGCGCCGAGGGCATCGCAGCAATCCTCCACCAGGAAGAGCCCGTGCTTGGCGGCGAACGCCGTGACGGCGGCGACGTCGAACGGGTTGCCGAGGGTATGGGCCAGCACGATGGCGCGGGTGCGCGGCGACAGCGCCGCCTCGAGCTGGCGCACGTCGATGTTGTAGGTCGGGATGTCGACATCGACGAAGACCGGCACCAAGCCGTTCTGGAGGATCGGGTTGACGGTGGTGGGAAAGCCGGTGGCGCAGGTGATCACCTCGTCGCCGGGCATCAGCCGCCGCTCGCCGGCCAGATGCGAGGTGAGCGCGGTGACCGCGAGCAGGTTGGCCGAGGAACCCGAATTGCAGGTGAGGAGGTAACGGACGCCGATGATCCGGGCCAGACGCTGCTCGAACTCCGCGTTGAAGCGCCCGGTGGTCAGCCAGAAATCCAGGGCGGAATCGACCAGGAGCTGCATCTCGCGCGCGCCATAGACCCGGCCCGAGACCGGCACGGGCGAGCGGCCCGCCTCGAACGGCGCAGGCGCATGTGCGGTCTCGGCATAGAGCGCCACGAGACGCAGGATCTCGTCGCGGATCTCGTCCGCCTTGCGCGGCGTCTCGGACATGCCGGCACCTGCCGTGGCAACCTTCGCCATACGCCTCCCAGCCTTTTGCCTGTCCTGAGCCGTGGCTGTCTTAGCCTCGCTCCGGTCGTGTATGCGCGCCCGATTGTCCGGGGGCTAGGTTAACGCTTCGGATGAGATCGCGTGCTGTGGATTCCACCTCCGCGCAGCCCCGCCTCGCAAAGCAGCCTTGCATCGCGAAAAGGTTCCGGCGCATCGAAGGACTGAGCCGGGCGAAGGAGACCTTGAATGAAGGAACACCTCGCATGAAGGAAGATCTCGCATGAAGATCGCCAAGCGTTGCGTCTGCTGTGGCGGTGAGCGTCTGGTCGCAAGTCCTGCGATCCTGATGCCGTTTCTGGCCCATCGGATCTTCGGATGGGACTCCACCGAGGTCACAGCCGCCTGGAACCTGCGCGATCTCGCCCCGGGCCGGGTCTACAGCCTCTGCAAGACGCTCGATTGCGCCGCGTGCGGGGCGATCTTCCTCGACATGCGCTTCGACGACGAGGAGATGGGCGCGCTCTACCACGCCTATCGCGGGCCGGATTACTGCGCGATGCGCGAGCGCTTCGAGCCCGGCTATGCACGCCGCAACGCCGCTTTGGCGGAGGGCAGCCCCTCCCTTCCGCAGATCGAAACGCTTCTTGCGCCCCATCTCGGGCCGCGACCCCGGGTGCTGGATTGGGGCGGCGATACCGGCCTCAACACGCCGTTCAGGGGACGCTGCGCCGCCCACCACATCTACGACATCTCCGACAAGCCGGTGATCGCGGGCGCCGAACGGGTCGGGCTGGAACAGGCGCGTGCGGGCCGCTACGATCTCGTGGTGTCGGCGCATGTTCTCGAACACGTATCCGACCCGACCGGTCTCCTGCGGGAGATGACCAGTGCGATGACGCGGGAGACGATCCTGTATCTCGAGTTCCCGCACGAAGAGCTGATGCGGAGGGCCGACCGTGATGACCGTGCGAGCGCCAAGCGGCATTGGCACGAACACATCAACTTCTTCAGCGAAGCGGCGATCGATGCGATGACGGCGCGCGCCGGGCTCGCCGTGCTGGAACGGGTTTCGCACCCGGTCTCGGCGGGCGGCGCGACGTCTCAGGTGTTCTCGGTGATCGCCAAGCTGCACGGGTGATCCGGGCGTCGATGCGGTGTTTTTGAGTGGTCGTGGTGTTGTCGCGTTAGCCGGGGTCCCCGAACGCACGAACGCTCAGCAAGAATGCTCAAAAGGAGCATAGGAAGTTCGCTATGAAGGGTGCCGACATCTTCCAGGACTTGTTCGTCCTGGAACTCGCGAGCAATCATTGGGGCGATCTCGACCGCGGCCTGAAGATCATTCGGGAATGCGGGCAGGTGGCGCGCTTCAACGGCGTCCGGGCCGCCCTGAAACTGCAGTTCCGCGATGTCGATACCTTCGTCCATCAGGATTTTCGCGCCCGCGACGACATCCGCTACGTCAAGAAGACCCTCGACACGCAGATGCCGTGGGCCAGCTACGCCCGCATGGTCGAGGCGGTCCGGCGCTTCAGCATGATCACGATGGCGACGCCGTTCGACGAGGCCTCGGTGGACAAATGCGTCGAGCTCGGCGTGCAGATCATCAAGATCGCCAGCTCCGACATCAAGGATTGGGTGCTGATCGAGAAGATCGCCAAGACGGGCAAGCCCGCGATCATGTCCACCGGCGGTTCGTCGCTCAAGGATGTCGACGACATCGTCGGATTTTTCAACAAGCGCGGGATTCCGCTCGCGATCAACCACTGCGTCTCGCTCTATCCCTCCGAGGACAGCGAACTCGAACTCAACCAGATCGACTTTCTGGTCGACCGGTATCCGGACAATGTCATCGGCTACTCGACGCACGAGTATCACGATTGGCACAGCTCCGTGATGATGGCCTATGCCAAGGGCGCGCGGACCTTCGAGCGCCATGTCGACATCGAGGCCGACGGGATACCGGTCTCGCCCTATTGCTCGCGGCCCGAGCAGATCGACACCTGGTTCAAGGCTTTCAAGAAGGCCCAGGAGATGTGCGGCGCGCCGGGTACCGCCAAGCGCATCCCGCCCGATCGCGAGGTCCGCTATCTCGATGCGCTCGTGCGCGGCGCCTATGCCAAGCGTGATCTGAAGGCCGGCGAGGCCCTCAGCGTCGAGAACGTCTACTTCGCGATCCCGCTGCAGCAGGGTCAGATCTCGTGCCGGGAACTGATCGACGCGGAGGTGATCGTCACCGATATCCCGGCCGACGCGCCGGTCCTGTTCGCCGCCATCGACAGCCCGTACGGCGCCGAATCCGAGCTGAGCCGGACGATCCGCGACCGTGGGATTCCCGTCGCCTGAAAATCGGTCTACCCCGAGGGCTCGTCGTACAGTCCGGCGGCCGATGGCGGTCGCCCGCTAGGAGCCCCATGCGCGTCGCGGATCTCATCGCCCGGATCGTCATCGACAGCGGCATTTCCCGAGCCTTCATGGTCACCGGCGGCGGGGCGATGCACCTCAACGATGCGTTCTGCCGGGCGCCGGGGCTGGACGTGCTGTTCATGCACCACGAGCAGGCCTGCGCCATGGCGGCCGAGGGCTATGCCCGCCTCGGCGGCGCAATGGCGCTGGTGAACGTCACCACCGGGCCGGGCGGCATCAACGCCCTCAACGGGGTGTTCGGCGCCTACACCGATTCGGTGCCGATGCTGTTGATCTCGGGCCAGGTGAAGACAGAGACGGTGGCGGCCTTCCAGCCATTGCCGTTGCGCCAACTCGGCGACCAGGAAGTCGACATCCTGGCGATGGCAGCCCCGGTGACGAAATTCGGCGCGTCCCTGCGCGACCCGGCGGACACCGCCTATCTCATCGAGAAGGCGATCTGGATCGCGCGGTCCGGACGACCCGGGCCGGTCTGGATCGACGTTCCCATCGACATCCAGGGGGCGCAGGTCGATCCGGATCGCCTGCGGCACTTCTCGGCTGCGAAGGAAGGCATCGCGAGCCACCCCAACGAGGTCGGCCAACTGGTCGGGCCGGATCTCGCGGCGGCGGCCCGCAGGGTCCTCGACCTGATCGGCACGGCGGAGCGTCCGGTCATCCTGCCGGGCACCGGCATCCGTGCGGCCAAGGCCGTGGCGCTGTTCGAGCGGCTGGTGGCGACCTTGCGGATTCCGGTGGCCACGGCCTTCAACGCGCACGATCTGCTCACCGACGATCACCCGGCCTATGTCGGCAAGGCCGGCACGGTGGGCGACCGGGCCGGGAATTTTGCAGTCCAGAACGCCGATCTGGTTCTGGTTCTGGGCTGCCGCCTCAACATCCGCCAGATCAGCTACAACTGGACGGCGTTCGCGCGCGCGGCCACGCAGGTCATGGTCGACATCGACAGCGCGGAGCTCGCCAAGCACACGCTGTCTATCGACGTGCCGATCCAGGCCGATCTCTGCGAATTCCTCGAAGCGCTCCTGGCGCAAGCCGAGGACCACGCGCCGCCCGCCGCCCACGCCGCCTATCTCGCGTGGTGCAAGGCGAGGACCGCGCGCTATCCGGCCAACCTGCCGGACTACGCAGCCTGCAAGGACCCGATCCATCCCTACGCCTTCGCGGGGGTTCTCTGGGATGAATTGGGGGAGGGCGATGCGGTGGTGACCGCCAACGCCACCGCCTGCATCGTCACCTTCCAGACCGCGCGGTTGAAGCCGCGCCAGCGCCTGTTCTCGAATTCGGGCTCGGCCTCGATGGGCTACGACCTGCCCGCCGCCATTGGCGCTCACCTCGCCTCGGATGGGAGCGGCCGCACCGTCTGCATGGCGGGCGACGGCAGCATCATGATGAACCTGCAGGAGTTGCAGACGATCGTCGGCAACCGCCTGCCGATCAAGATCTTCATTCTCAACAATGCCGGCTACTCGTCGATCCTCCAGTCGCAGACCGCGTGGTTCCCCGACAACGTGTCCGGATGCGGGCCGCAGAGCGGCGTCGCCTTTCCGGATTTCCAGAAGATCGCCGCCGCCTTCGGAATACCGGTGCGCCGGCTCAGCCATCTCGATCAGGCGGCCGAGATGATCCGCGCGACCCTCGATGAGGCCGGCCCGTCGATCTGCGAGGTGATGCTCGATCCGGCGCAGACCTTCGCGCCCAAGCTGTCGTCCCGGCGTCTCGCAGACGGGCGGATGGTGTCCTCGGCCCTGGAGGATATGGCGCCGTTCCTGTCGCGCGAGGAACTGGCCGAGAACATGCTCATCCCGGTCGCCGAGTAGCTCCCATGGACGCGACCCTCGACGGCATCGCCCTCAGCGATCTCGACGATGCCATCGGCCGGGTCGAGGCAGCTCTGCGCGGACTCGACGGCGCCACGCTCTTCGTCACCGGCGGGACCGGGTTCTTCGGCCGCTGGCTCGTGGCGCTAATGGCGCGTGCGCGCCAGCGCCTGGACCTCGACCTCTCCATCGCCGTGCTCTCCCGTGACCCGGCCGCGTTCGCGGTGCGCTATCCTGGCCTCGCTAGTGAGGTGCGGCTCGTCGCCGGCGATGTCCGCGACTTCCCGTCCCCGGAGGGGCGTTTCACGCACCTGATCCATGCGGCGACCGATACCGTGAGTCCCGACGATGCGGTGCTCGATCAGGTCGGTTCGATCATCGACGGCACCCGGCGCGTCCTCGCTTTCGCGGCGCGAGCCGGCGTGCGCCGCCTGCTCTACGTCTCCTCGGGGGCGATCTACGGGCGCCAGCCTCCCGATCTGCCGACCATCCCGGAGACCTATGCGGGCGCCTGCGATCCGCTCGATCCACGCTCGGCCTATGGCCAGGCCAAGCGCCTGGCTGAGCAGCTCTGCGCCATCGCCAACGCGCGCGGGGACACCGAGGCGGTGGTCGCCCGCGCCTTCGCCTTCGTCGGGCCGGGCCTGCCGCTCGATGCGCATTTCGCCATCGGCAACTTCATCCGCGACGCGCTCGGCGGCGGCACGATCGTCGTGGCGGGCGACGGACGCCCGCTGCGATCCTACCTGTACGCAGGCGATCTGGCGGCGTGGCTGGTGACGCTGCTGGTTCGGGGGAATGCAGGGGAGGCCTACAATGTCGGGTCCGACCATGCGGTCGACATTGCGGCGCTGGCGCGTCGCGTCGGCGCTCTGATTCCGGCGGCGAATGGTGTCGAGATCCGCGGGCAGGCCGTGGGCGATCCGGCTCGGGAGCGCTACGTTCCGTCTATCGCCAAGGCGAGAGGGCAACTCGGCCTCGACGTGTGGACGCCGCTCGACGCCGCCATCGTCAAGACGGCGGCATTCACGACCAGGACTCGCAAACCCGCATGACGTCGTATGGTCGGCGGTCTCAGGTCCGCAGGCCGGCGGCGATCTGATGGTTCACGTTGATCAGGGCGGAGAGCTTCTCGGACGACGGCTCGATCATCGTGTCGATGATCCGCTTGAACACGAAGGCGGCGAGCTGCGCGATGTTGGTCTTGATCTCTATCGGCAGGGGGCTCTCGGGAGCGGTGGCGGCGCCTGCGATGAGCGTCCAGACCTTCTGGTTGAAGTTCAGGGCCTCGTTGAGGGTGCCCGATTGGTTGACCCAATCCGCCTGGATGACCTGGAGGCGGGAAGCCGCCTTGATCAACACGGCGGCTTCCGCCTCGCGCGGCGACAACGCCGTCTGCGCTACCCTGGCGTAAGCACTGGCCCCATACGACATCGATCGCGTCTCCTCGGAACACGCGCCCTGACGAGTCGCGCAAGCCCGGAGGTTATGCAGTCTCGCGTTAAGAGATCGTAATGACGAGCTTTGCCGTAATCATGCCGGAAAACGCGACGAGTGAAGTCGGGCACGCATGCGGGCCGGGGCGTCCCCGCCGAAGCGCGCGGGACCTTCGCCGACCATGACCAATTTTATTCTCGGTTTCATCGCGGGTGGGGTGATGGCGATCATCGCCACCATTGCCGCCGTGCGGCAGCCCGACATCCAGGCTCGGCTCGGTCTGTTTCCGATTTCGACCGCGATGATGATGCCGGCGGCCAAGCTCAAGGACGACGCGCCGAAGCTCGATCTCCCCTGCCGGCCGGGCGTCGAGATCGGACAAACCGATCTGCTGTTCTCGCGCCGGCGCTTCTGGTCCGTCGCTCCGTAGGCCGGTGCCGTCAGACGCTGCTGAGCAGGAACATCACCATGGTGGTGGCGACCGTGGTGCACAGGAAACCGCACAGGGCTGCCGCGAAGGACGGGCCGGTGACGATGGCGTTCGAGACGGTGGCGTTCATGGGGACGGACCTTCGGGGCGGCGAATCGAACGCCGTATCTGCTGGTGACGTTGGACGGCAATCGCCCGGATGGGTGTGCGTGGCCGCACCCGCTCAGTCGCAGCGGTTCGCCTTTTTGGCGATGCGGAGATTGCGCGACTCGCTGCGCAGGTCGATCGCAACGATTCCGGCCCCGCAATCCTCGAATGCGTCACGGGCGTCGGCGTAGCGGTCGCCGATCTCGTCCAGGGTATCGCAGGCGCGGTCATGGTTCCCGAGGCGGGCTTCCTGCTGAAACTGGAAGCGCAGGGCGTTGGCCTCATCGACCTTGCGCTGACCAGCGCTGCAGGCCGGCGCCGCCAGTGCCGGCGCCGCGACGCTAAGGGTGAGACCAAGCGCGATCAGGGAGGAACCGACGGTGTGACGCATGTGAAGCACCTGAGCGTGGGATCGCCGTGGATCCGAACGATTTGGCAAGATGAGCTGCGGTGCGTCCAAGATTGCCTCGGCGACCATTTGTCATCCTGCGTTCAGGTCCCGGAAACGGCGCGGCCAGCGCTAAGGTTCCGATCTTTTGTCGCGTGCCGTATTCCTGCGTCGGGACACCAAGACCGCAGGCAGATCGACCGGCACGAAATCCTGCGCATCGACGCCGACATCGTATTGCTTGGGGATCGGCTTGAGTTGCCCGTGCGAATGGCCGTGCAGGTCGAGCGCGCCACGTCCCATCCCGTTCCAAGTCCGGAACGCGTAGTGGCACAGGACGAGGCGACGTCCCTCGACCTCGATTTCCGCATAATGGCCGATGGAGGCCCAGCCGGGCGCCGCAAGGGTGCCCGGACCGTCGTTGTTGCCGAGGATCAGATGCTTGGTGCCGGCAAGCGAGTCCAGGATCTCGGCCACCCGTTCGTCGGACGGTCCGAGGGCGAAGTCGCCGAGATGCCAGACGACGTCGTCCGCGGCCACCACCGCGTTCCAGTTGGCGATCAGCGCGGCATCATGCGCCGCGAGGTCGGGATAGGGACGCCGGTCGATCCGCAGAATCCGCGGATCGCCGAAATGCGTATCGCTGGTGAACCACACCGTCATGGTTGGTCCGCTGTCTCCGGGATCACCGGCCCGGGCTGAAGCGCAGCGGCACCGTCACGGCGAGGCTGCTGAGGCTGACGCCGGCCGGCGCCGCGGGCAGCGAACCGCGGACGGTGGCCATCGCGGCGCTGTCGATGGCGCCGACGCCGCTGCTGCTCGCGAGCCCTGAGCTCATCACCTGGCCGGAGCGCGATACGGTGAAGCGCACCACCGCGACGCCGCCACTGGTGCCGGCTGCTGCGTTGGCGTTCATCCGGCCACGGATCGCCGAGCTGAGGGCGCCTTGCCAGGCGCGCAGGGCGTTCGGATCGTTGCCTCCGGCGGCCGCACCCGCACTGCTCTGGCGCGAGGCGGAGGCCGAGTTCTGTGCGGCACGGCCTTCGCTCGCGGCGGCCGGCGCGCGGCGCGCGGCTTCCTTGGCGGCCTTCGCCTTCGCCTCGCGCCGTGCGTCCTGGGCCGCTTCGCGACGCTCCTCCTGCTCGGCCTTCAACCGTGCCTCACGGTCGGCCTTGCGCTTGGCCTCGCGGCGCGCCTCGATGATCTTGGTCTGGTCGGGCTTGGGCTTGGCGGCCTCGACGGGCTTGGGCGGCTCCGGAACCTGCGCGACCACCGGGGGCGGGGGCGCCAGCGGAGGGGCGGACTCGGCCGTGGAGGTGATGACCTGATCCTCCGGCGGCGGCTCGCTCACCGTCTCCACCGGCGGGGTGGTCGGCGCCTCCGGCGGCTCGGCCATGGTCGTCGCCTCCGCCGCCACCGGCGCGGCGTCCGGCGGCGGCGGCGCAGTGGCTTCCGGCGGCGTGACTTCGGCGGTCTCCAGCGGCTTCGTCTCGGGTACCGTCTCCGGCAGGTCCACCGGCTTCGTCTCGGGCGGAGCAGGGGCGGAGGCCGCCTGCTCGGAGGGAGACTGGGTGTCGGCCTCGGTCATCTGCGGTGCGAGGTCGATGGTGACGACGTTCTCGCCGGGCGGCGCCGTGGGCGCGGCACCGAACAGGGCGAGGCCCACCAGGGCGGCGATATGGAGGCCGAGGGCCACGAGGAAGGCTGCGGCGAGCCCGGACGGGCCGCGCCGCTGCGGCTCGACGGTCGATGCGAGGGCGCTCATGGGATTATCGCGCTGTCCCGCCGGCCGGCGTCGCGGCCGATGCCGGTGCGGAGGAGAGGGGGGCGCCCGGCGATTGGGCGATCAGCGAGACCTTGGTGAAGCCCGCCTGGCCGACGAGGCCCATCACTTCCATGATCTTGCCGTAGGGAACCTCGCGGTCTCCGCGCACCAGCATGACGGCCGCCGGGTTCTCGGCGGCGAGAGCCTGCAGCCGCGCCATGATGGTGTCGGGCAACAACTCCTCCTTGGCGAGGAAGGGCGTTCCGAACTTGTCGACCGAGATTTCGAGCGGCTTCTTGGCCTGCGCGACCTTCTGCGCCGCCGTCTTGGGCAGGTGCACCGGGACGCCGGTCGTCATCAGGGGGGCGGCCACCATGAAGATGATCAGCAGCACCAGCATGACGTCGACCATCGGCGTCACGTTGATCTCGGACATCGGGCCTGCGTCGAGGCCGTCATCGTCGTCGCCATTGCCGGAACTGATCGAACCCATTGCCATCGTCGAGACGCCCTCCGGGGCTCACGCGGCCGGCGATACGCCCGGGCCCCGTCTTACTGTGTTGCTTCACTGGTCGTCCCGGCACCGGCTTCGCTGCGGAACCGATCCCCAGCGCTGGTGCCGGGCGCGTCCAGCCGCGCGATTGCGGCCGCTATTCGGCGGCTGCGGCGCGGCTGTGGGAGATGCGGTCGCGCGCCAACCGGTTGCCCAGCATGCCGATGGACGAGACGAAGCCGGACTGGATGCGGCCGAGATCGGTGGTGAGCTTGTTGTAGGCCATCACCGCCGGGATCGCGACGATGAGGCCGATGGCGGTGGCGAATAGCGCCTCGGCGATGCCCGGTGCCACCACGGCGAGCGAGGTGTCCTGGCTCTTCGCGATGGACGAGAACGAATTCATGATGCCCCAGACCGTGCCGAACAGGCCGATGAACGGCGCCGTGGAGCCTGCGGTGGCAAGCAGCGGCAGGCCGATCTGCAGGCGCTTGATCCGGCTGGTGAGGGCCGCGCGCATGGAGCGCTCGATACGCTCGCGGCGCTCGGCGCGGGTCTCGCTCGCGTCCTGGTCGCGCCAGGCCTCGATGCCGGCCTGGGCGATATGGGCGTCGATGCCGGAGCCGGACGATTCGAGGTTGCCCCCGGACCGGACCAGGGCGTCGAACGCCTTGGCCTGGCGCCGGGCGGCGGCGAGTTTCACGACCTTCTCGAACACCACGGTCCAGCACGCGATCGAAGCGACCGCGAGGAGGATCATCACGCCCTTCACGATGGGGTCGGCCTGCAGGAACAGGCCGAGGAACGAGAAGTCGTGGGCGACGTCTGCCGGTGCGGAAGTCGGGTCCATGATGGGGCTCTCGGGTTCGAGGAACGTTGGGTTAGCGGACGAAGGGTGCGGAGGCCTTGCTCTCGGTCTCGATCCGTTCGAGGCACGCTTCGCGGCCGGCATCGCCGCCTTCGCAGGCGAGGACGTCATTGAGGAGAACGCGGCCGATTTTGGGGCAGGCCAGGGCCGGGAAGTCGAAGAGCCGCACCATGGTCTTGCGCTCCTGCACCGGCCCGAGTTCCACCGCCAGACGCTTCTGGGCAACGCCGTCGGTATCGAAGGCGAACAGGTCGACCTTGAGTGACTTCAGTGCCGGACCGCGACTGTTGTCGACGAGGAGGTAGGTGCGGCATGCCTCGCCGGCGGGCTCGAGCCGGTTGAGTTCGAGCTTCAGCACGGGAGCCTTCGCGTCCGCTGCCTTGGTGTCCGCCGTCTTGGCGTCTTGCGCGTAGGCCGGGACCATGCCGGCCAGTAGGGCGACCGCGAAGCCGGCACTGCGCAAGCCGCGCGGCCGGGGCGTTCTGATGCCGATCTCGCCGGTGCCGATTTCGCTCACGCCGCGTGCTCCAACCATGACGGTCCCGTTTTCCTCAACGATGGCGATACCCGGATGGGCCACCTTGCGAATCACTGCGTAGGCAGGCTCCCACGAGCGGAATCCGATGCGATTCAGCAGAGTGCGAAATGCCGCGGCAGGGTCAAGACCCAGCAGCGGACGCGGCCCGGAACCGAGAACGATCCACCGTCGCATGCGCGGTGGAGATATCCGAGTTGACCGTCGCAGATCAAGATCAGCTCTGAATATCAGAGCAATTCCAAACTGTTACCAACGAGTCTAAATGCGGCCACGCTTGCGCGATGCCTGAAGTGCCCGGAATAAATTGCCGAAAGCGCCCGGTTTTGACGCTTTGGCGGTGGCGGCGGCTGTTCACGGAATCGGTTGCCGGAACTCGAATACCCGAAGGCGGTCGCGCGCTGAAACGGGTCCGTATCCCGGGGGAGGGCGGGCCCAAGCCCTTGATGACGTTCACGCCCGACTCCATATCGCGATGACCGGCAGGCGATCGCCGGAAGGGGTGCTGCATCACGCGGGCCCCGCCTTCCGAAGTGCCTCTTGGACCTCAGGTCCCCGGGCTTCGATTTTCGAGGATACGCGTTCGTGACGACACGGCCCTCTCCGTTCGGACATCCCTTCCTTCTTGGCTTCGACGAGATCGAACAGGCCCTCGACCGGGTGTCGAAGGCTGCCAATGACGGGTACCCGCCCTACAATATCGAGCGGGTGGCGCGCACCGATCAGGCGCCCGAGCGGTTGCGCATTACCTTGGCCGTTGCGGGTTTTACCCGTGATCAGCTCGATGTGATGCTCGAGGAGAGCCAACTCGTGGTGCGTGGTCGTCAGGTCGACGACAAGACACGCCAGTTTCTCCACCGCGGCATTGCCGCACGTCAGTTCCAGCGGGCCTTTCTGCTGGCGGACGGCATGGAGGTGATGGGGGCGGATCTCGCGAACGGTCTTCTTTCCATCGATCTGACCCGGCCCGAGCCGGAACGGGTCATCCGCAAGATCGCCATCGCGTCCCGCGACGACGTTTGACGCACGCACCTAAAGCATCGCTCTGCCAATGAAGGAGGGCAGCCCATGACCGAATTCAGCCAGAACCCCATCACCCGCGCCGATCTCGACCCGGCCGACTTCAACGCCGCAGATCTCGCCGCACTTGGCGAAGGCCAGATCGCCTATGTGCGCCCCATGAGCTCCGACGAGATCCGGCGGCTGTTTCCGCAGGCCTCGGACCTCACGCCCGGGCTCGACCTGTTCGCCCTTCTGTCCGCCAGCGGCAGCCCGATCCTGCTTGCCGATTCGCGCGATGCGGTGGTGGCCAATGCCATGGCCAACGACCTCCACACGGTCAGCCTGCACTGAGCGTTCGCGCGCGGCTTCGGCCCCGCGAACGGTGGAGACAGCGCGACCTTGCCAAGAATCAGGGAGCCGATTCCGTACTCGCGGGATCGGCTCTCGTCGTTTGCGTCATCGCCTCGACCGTGGCGAGCAATCGCGCGATATCCTGCGGGCGTGACAACCGATGATCGCCATCGGCGATCAGGGTCAACACCGTGCCGGCCTTCGGCAGGCGCTCCACAATCCGCAAGGCGTGGGCATACGGCACATCGGGGTCTTCCATGCCCTGTAGGATATGGACCGGGCAGCCGGGATCGAGGGGCGCGTCGAGGAGTGTATGGGTCTGCCCATCGGCGATAAGCGCACGGGTGATCGGAACCGGCTCCGGGTCGTAGGCGCTCGGGCGCATCCAGACGCCCTCGCGTTCGATCGTCGCGCGGATGTCGGGGGTGAAGCGCTCCCACATTAGGCTTTGGGTGAAGTCGAGGGCGGGTGCGATCAGGACGAGGCCCGAGGGGGCCACGCTCCGGTGTCGCGCCGCGAGGCAGGCGATCCAGCCGCCCATCGACGATCCGACGAGGATCGGCCGGTCCGGCGCGTAGGTCGCGATCACCGCCATGGCGTCGGCGAGCCAGGTCGAGATCGTCGCATCGGCGAAACGGCCGCCGGATTCGCCGTGACCGGTATAGTCGAACCGGATCAGGGCGCGCCCATTCGCCTGCGCCCAGGCATCGAGGGCGAGCGCCTTGCTCGCGCCCATGTCGGAGCGGAAGCCGCCGAGCCAGACCAGCGGCGGATGCGCACCCGCGCGCCGCCGCACGGCGATCTGCCGGGTCTCCGATCCCGTGCCGACCGTCAGGAATTCCGGACTGTCCGTCACCGTATCCATCCGCCACTCATTTGCTTGGTCGTCCAAGAAACATCGAACTGAACGCGTCGCATTCGCATTTCGTTTACCGGGCCGTAAAGCGCAGCATTCATTCTGAAGCCCATGATCGAGACGCGAGACGCATTCCGCAGCCCCGACGCCGAAACTCCGATCCCTTCTGGCTTCGCCCCCAAGACGGTGCACAGGCAGGAGGGCGCGTGATGAGTGGCGAGTCCCGCGGCGGCGGATTCCCGAGCGAGCGCGCGCCGCTGGCCGGCACGACGATTCTCCAGATTATCCCCTCCCTCGACGCGGGTGGGGCCGAACGCACCACCGTCGACGTGGCCGAAGCGCTCGCCGCCCTTGGTGCACGCGCCCTCGTCGCCACTGAGGGCGGTCGCCTCGTCGGTGAATTGCAGGCCAAGGGCGGAATCTGGTTGCCGTTCCCGGCGGCCTCGAAGAACCCTCTGGCCATGGCGCTGAATGTCGGACGGCTCGCCCGCCTGTGCCGCCGTGAGGGCGTACAGATCATCCATGCGCGTTCGCGGGCCCCGGCCTGGGTGGCGCTCGGCGCGGCACGCCGGCTGAAACTGCCCTTCGTCACCACCTATCACGGCAGCTATTCCGGCCGCACCGGACCGAAGGTGCTGTACAATTCGGTGATGGCGCGCGGCGACGTGGTCATCGCCAATTCGCATTACACCGCCGACCTGATCCGGACCCTCCACGCCGAGCAGGCCGGAGACCGGGTCCGGGTGATCCATCGCGGCACCGATCTGTCCGCCTTCACCCCCGGCGCCGTGGCCCCGGCGCGGGTCGAGACATTGCGCCGGGCCTGGGGCGTGTCACCGCACGAGCGCGTGGTGCTGCTCGCCGCCCGGCTCACCGGCTGGAAGGGCCAACGGGTGCTGATCGAGGCCGCCGCCTTGATGCGCGATCGCGGGGTGGCCGATATCGCCATCGTTCTGGCCGGCGACCCCCAGGGCCGCACTGCCTACGAGCGCGAACTCGACGCACTGGTGGCCGCTCGCGGCCTCCAGAACATCGTCCGGCGCGTCGGCCATTGCACCGACATGCCGGCCGCTTTCCGGGCCGCCTCCGTGGTGGCGGTGCCCTCGGTGGAGCCGGAGGCCTTCGGCCGGTCGGCGGTGGAGGCCCAGGCGCTCGGTACCCCCGTCGTGGTCTCCGATCTCGGTGCGGTGCCCGAGACCGTCCTGGCGCCCCCCGAGGTGTTGCCCAGCCAGCGTACCGGCTGGCGGGTGGCTCCCGGCGATGCCGGCGCGCTGGCCGACGCGCTCACCGAAGCCCTGTCCCTCGGCGCGAGCGCCCGCGATGCGATGACCCGTCGTGGCCGGGTACATGTGGAGGCCCACTTCTCCCTGGAAGGCATGGTGAGCGACACCCTCGGCGTCTATGCCGATCTGCTCAGGAGCCGGCTTCCGGCCGGTTAGGAACGCGCATCCGCGCGGCGTCGGCCAAATCAAATCGCCCGGGTCGACCTCTGAACGGTTGACTTGGACGCCCGTTCGGCCATGGTATCGGAACCGGATTGCCGGAGCGATTGGTGGCCAGGATCGACCCCGAGGGGTTTGGGTTCCTGGGCTGCCGTTTGGTCGTTTCATCAGGAGATTGAAGCCATTCGTAGACCTATGAGAGCCATGCCGGCCCCGCAGAAGGACGGGCCGCGCGCCAACCGTGACATCCGCGGCGTTCGCGAAGTGCAGCTCATCGACGACACCGGCCAGAACCGCGGTGTGGTCGCCTTCTTCGACGCGATCGCGTTGGCCGAGGAGGCCGGCCTCGACCTCGTCGAGATCGCACCGAATTCCGTCCCTCCCGTCTGTAAGCTTCTCGATTACGGCCGCTTCCGCTTCAACGAGCAGAAGAAGCAGAACGAGGCCCGCAAGAAGCAGAAGACGGTCGAGGTCAAGGAGATCAAGCTCCGACCCGGCATCGACAAGCACGATTACGATACGAAGATGAAGGCCGTGGTGCGGTTCTTCGAGGAGGGCGACAAGGTCAAGGTCACCCTGCGCTTCCGTGGTCGCGAGATGGCGCACCAGGATATCGGTCTGCGCCTCTTGGAGCGCGTCAAGAACGAGACCCAGGAGATCGCCAAGGTCGAAAGCGAGCCGATGCTCGAAGGCCGCCAGATGATCATGATCCTCGCCCCGCGCTGAGCGCGGCGCGATCGCTCGACGGTCCGATCGCGCCGCTCTGGTTTCAGGGCGGCGTTTTCGTGTCGGGAGAGGGCAGCCTTTGGGCTGCCCTCTCGTGGACTATTTGACCACGCTCACCTGGGCGTCGCCGGTGCGGCGCAGGACGTTGACGGTGACGTCGCCGCCGTAGCGCTGGAACCGCAGATCGATCCGCGACTCGCCGAGCTTCAGGTTGAAGATCGAAACCCCGTCGAGGAAAGCCGGCAAGGTCGGGTTGCGCAGGCGGATGCGGTTGCGATCGTGCTGCAATTCGAGACCGAGGCAAGCGGACAGGAACGCGAAGGGGGCGGCAGCGGCCCAAGCCTGAGGCGAACACGCCACCGGGTAGGAGACCGGCCCGCGCTGGTGTCTGCGCATGAAGCCGCAGAACAATTCCGGCAGCCGCTTCTGGTCCTGATACAGGGCGGTGTCGAACATGCCCTCGAAGATGCGCGAGGCCTCCGCCTTCAGGTCGTAGCGGGCGAGCCCCATGGCGATCAGGGCGTTGTCGTGCGGCCAGATCGAGCCGTTGTGGTAGGACATCGGGTTGTAGCGTGCCTCACCGCGGGCGATCGTGCGCACGCCCCACCCGTTGAAGCCATCTTTCGACAGGAGGTTGGCGGCCACACTGGCGGCGCGCTCCGGCAGGGCGATGCCGGTGAACAGGGCGTGGCCGGCATTGGACGAGCGGACGGCGCACTGGCGCTTCTCGCCGTCGAGCGCCAGGGCGTAGGTCCCGATCGCCTCGCACCAGAACGCCTTGTCGAAAGTCTCGCGCAGCGCGCGGGCCTCCTGCGTCAGGCGTTCGGCCATCGCATCGTGCCCGAGTAGGGTGGCGAGCTTCGCCATCCCGTTCTTGGCGGCGTAGACGTAGCCCTGCACCTCGCACAGCGCGATCGGTCCCTTGGCGAGGGTCCCGTCGGTGTGGAAGATCGAGTCGTGGCTGTCCTTCCAGCCCTGGTTTTCCAGGCCCTTGTCGGTGTCGCGGGCGTATTCGACGAAGCCATCGCCGTCACGGTCGCCGTACTTGTTCATCCATTCGAGGGCGAGCTCGAGGGCCGGCCAGATCGTGCGGATGGTCTCGATGTCGCCGGTGACGGCGTAATATTCGGACGCCAGCATGACGAAGAGCGGCGTTCCGTCGATGGTCCCGTAATAGTGGCGGAACGGCACCTCGCCGAGCATCGCCATCTCGCCGCGCCGGGTCTCGTGCAGGACCTTACCGGGCTGCGCGTCCGCCGCGGGGTCGATGGCTTTGGCCTGGGTCGAGGCGAGATAGCGCAACACGCCCTTGCCGAAATTCGGGTCGACCCAGAGGGCCATCATCGCCGTGATGATGCCGTCGCGGCCGAACACCGTGGAATACCAGGGGATGCCGGCGAAGGGGTAGATCCCTTCCGGCGTGCGGCTTGCCAGCATGTAGAGATCGGCGGTGGCGCGGCATGCGGCTTCGTTGAACTGGTCGTTCGACGCGATGATCGTGGTGATGCCGGCGGTGAGGGCCCGCAGGTCGCGGCGCGAATCCCGATAGGCGCGAGCGAAGATCACGCCCTCGGCGAGGCCCTTGGGGTGACGGGCCGTGGCGCTGCTGCCGGCGGCGTGCGAGAGACCGGCCGCGGCATCCTCGCCGACCTTCTCGGCGGCCGGAGCGCTGGTATAGGCCCGGTGCGATTCGAAGACCGTGCGGATGAACAATGAGGCCCGCCCGCCCGGCGGGAGCGAGACTTCGAATTCCACCCGGCCCGGCTCGATGTGCTTCGGCTTCGGCCCGAAATGCAGGCTCGTGGTGCGCACCATCTCGTCGAGTCCGACGTAGCGGAACTGGACCTCGGACTCGTTCGCGACCTGAACGCTGCGCTTGCCGCGCGCCGTCCGATCCATGCCACGGACCTCGAACAGGTCTCTAAAATCCGCGTCGAAGGTCACCCCGACCCGGAGCCGCCAGGGGCGTGAATCGTAGTTGCGCAGACCGATCCGGTCGTAGCACGCGCCGCGGAACAGGAACTTTGTGCGCTCGATGGCGATCAGTTCACGCGGGATCGTGGTCTCGTCATGCGCATCGATGCGGATGTCCGGGGTCGTCATGTCGACGCTGAGCGCGCCGTTGTCGTCCTGCATCACGGACGAGAGCAGCAGCGGGCGCTGGTCCTCGATGGTGACGTGCAGGCGCGAGAGGAAGCGCGTGTCCTGGAAATACAACCCTTCGGGCCCGGGCAGCACGCCGATATCGCCGTAGCTGTCGAGGACGGCGAAAGCCTCGCCGTACTTCAGCGACCGCAGGGGACGTTCGACGAGGGAGGTCTGAGCCTCGATATGGTATTGCGGCAGAACATCGTCGGCGTCCTGGAAACCTTGGGTCAACCGGGTGTCCGGAGTGGCGTCGGATCCCTGAGGGGTCGCCGTGGTGCTGTCTGCCGCCATGCCCGAGCGTCTCCAGATGCGTGTGCTTGAATGTGTGCCGAATCGCGCGTCGGTGATGTCGCGCGCCGTCACTATCGCGAATCGAAAGGCCGCCGGTCGCAAGAGCGACGCAGCGGCCTTCAGAAGGCAGAGTTAGTACGGCAATCGTACGACGCCAACCTGCCCGGCTGCGTCTTTGCAAGCCCGGTGCCGATCGTGTCGTCGGCCGTCTTCAGGCCGGCATCGCCGCGACCGAGATCGACGGCAGCGAAGAGCCATTCAACTCACCGTAATGCGATGAGAACGCCCCGGCATGCGGGAGCTTGATCACCTCGGCATGTTTCGCGATCAGGCTTTCATAGGCCGCGACGTATTTGCGGACCATGCACTCGGCGGTGAACTGGGTCTCGAAATGGCGGCGAACCCCAGCGCGGCTCATGGTCTTGACCGTGTGGACGGCCGCGACGGCATCATCCATCGAGTCGCAGAGCACGCCCGACACGCCATCGGCGATGACTTCCGGAACCGAGCCTTTGCGGAACGCGATCACCGGGGTACCGGCCGACATCGCCTCGATCATCACCAGGCCGAAAGGCTCCGGCCAATCGATCGGGAAGGCGAGCGCCAGGGCGTTGCCGAGGAAGTCCTTCTTCTGTTCCTCGTTGATCTCGCCGATGTATTCCACCAGCGGGTGGTGGATCATCGGCTCGATGACCTCGTCCCAGTAATCCTGATCGGCCTTGTCGACCTTGGCGGCGATCTTGATCTTCACCCCGGACCGGATCGCCATCTCGATGGCGCGGTCAGGACGCTTCTCGGGGGAGATGCGGCCGAGGAAGGCGAGGTAGCCGCCCTTGGCCTCAGGGTAGAACGGACAGTTCTGCGCCGGCAGGCCGTGATGGATGGTGGACAGCCAATTGACGGTCTTGGGCATCGGATCGCGCTGATTGTCGGAGATCGACACCAGGGGCATGCCCGTGAACGTGCGGTAGACCGGCATGAAATCGGGCACGTCGAGACGACCGTGCATGGTCGTGAGGCACTTGTGGTTCAGGTCCTCGAACATCGGATACTGAAGCAGGTCGACGTGGAAGTGCAGCACATCGAATTCGTGCGCCCGCTTGTGCACCTGATGCAGCATGGCGAGGTGACTCGCGGTGTGATCGCGGTAGCCGAGCAGGCGCAAACCTTCGGGCGTGCAGGCCGCAAGCTTGGCCGACGTCTCGGAATCGCCGCTGGCGAAGAGGGTGACATCGTGGCCCTGGCGGACCAGTTCTTCCGTGATCCAGGAGACGACGCGCTCGGTGCCGCCATAGAACTTCGGGGGGACGGCTTCCGACAGCGGGGCAATCTGAGCGATGCGCACGAAGTGTCTCCTATGAGGTCGAATGTTGCGCCGACCTAACGCGATCCGGCCTGAGTGGGACATGAATGAAACCAACGGCCAAGGTTATGGTTCCTTGAGTCCATCCCGCGCCACCAGCGTTTCGGATTTGGCCCAAGATGTCCCCGCAATCCTGGGCCCTGGCCGTTCGAACGCTGACCGTTTCGCGGCTGGACCCGCATGAAAGTCCCCCGCTGCTGTGCAAGAAAGCGGCCGCGCACGTGGCGCGGCGTCGCTTGTGCGGATCGGTCGTGTTGCCGTGTGGGGGGCGCGGCCTATGTCGGTTGCATGCCCGAATTTGTGCGACGCACGATGCCCTTGTTCTCCCTCGGGGGCTCGTCTAAGCCTCCGGCCAGCGCAGTCTGGCATTGGAGCAATTCCATCTCGCCGGAAGTGCACAGGGCGCGGCGCTTGCCTGCGAGCACGAGAGGTCGTCCATGACCGGTCTTCTGGCGGATTACCTGCCGCTCATCGTCTTCATCGGCGTGTCGCTGTTCATCGCGGCGGCGCTCCTCGTGGCGCCATTTCTGGTGGCCTATAACAGCCCCGATCCGGAGAAGCTCTCGGCGTACGAGTGCGGCTTCAATGCCTTCGACGACGCCCGCATGAAGTTCGACGTGCGCTTCTATCTCGTGGCGATTCTGTTCATCATCTTCGACCTCGAGGTCGCTTTCCTGTTCCCGTGGGCGATCACCTTCGGAGAGCTCGGCTGGTTCGGCATGTGGTCGATGATGGCCTTCCTCGGCGTTCTGACCGTCGGCTTCGTCTACGAGTGGCGCAAGGGCGCCCTCGAATGGGACTAGCGATCCCGAATCGTTGTCGATCCGCCGCATTGTCCGAAGCCTGATCCCGAGAAACCGATGGCCTTCAGCCCCGACCTCTCCCGCGCCCCGGCCATCGCGCCGGCCCCCAAGGGGATCATCGATCCCAATACCGGCCGGCCGATCGGTGCCGACGATCCGACCTTCCTGTCGATCAACAGCGAACTGGCCGACCGCGGCTTCCTGATCACCTCCACCGACGATCTCATCAACTGGGCCCGTACCGGTTCGCTGATGTGGATGACCTTCGGATTGGCGTGCTGTGCCGTCGAGATGATGCAGATGTCGATGCCGCGCTACGATTGCGAGCGGTTCGGCTTCGCGCCGCGCGGTTCGCCGCGGCAATCCGACGTGATGATCGTCGCCGGTACGCTCACCAACAAGATGGCCCCGGCCCTGCGCAAGGTCTACGACCAGATGCCGGAGCCGCGCTACGTCATCTCCATGGGATCCTGCGCCAATGGCGGCGGCTACTACCACTATTCCTATTCGGTGGTGCGGGGCTGCGACCGGGTTGTGCCGGTCGACATCTACGTTCCGGGCTGCCCGCCCACCGCGGAGGCGCTGCTGTATGGTGTGCTGCTGCTCCAGAAGAAGATCCGCCGCACCGGCACGATCGAGCGCTGAGGCCTAAGCCATGAGCAACGGCATCACGATCCTCCCCCACACCGCCGCGCCTTCGGGCGCGGACGCCCTGTTGGCGCTGAGCGACCATGTCGGCGGCGCTCTCGGGCCCGCCGTGGTCGAGCGCAGCATCGCCTTCGGCGAACTGACGCTGGTGGTCCAGGCGAGCGACATCGTCTACGCGCTGACCTATCTGCGCGACGATCCGGCCTGTGCCTTCCGCTGCTTCATCGACCTGTGCGGCGCCGATTATCCGGCCCGCGCAAAGCGCTTCGACGTGGTCTACCACCTGCTTTCGCTGCGCCATAACAGCCGTATCCGGATCAAGGTGCAGACCGACGACCAGACCGCTGTCCCTTCGGTGATCGACGTGTTCCCGGCGGCCAATTGGTTCGAGCGCGAGACCTACGATCTCTACGGAATCTTGTTCTCGGGACATCCGGACCTGCGGCGCCTGCTCACCGACTACGGGTTCGAAGGGCATCCGCTTCGTAAGGATTTCCCGCTCACCGGCTTCGTCGAGGTCCGGTACGATCAGGACGAAGCCCGGGTCGTCTACGAGCCGGTGAAGCTGACGCAGGAATTCCGGAACTTCGACTTCCTGTCGCCGTGGGAGGGCACCGACTACGTGCTTCCGGGCGATGAGAAGAAGTCGGCTTGAGCAGCGGAGCGAGGCCATGACCGAGCACAATATCCGCAACTTCGCGATCAACTTCGGGCCTCAGCACCCGGCCGCGCACGGCGTGTTGCGCCTCGTGCTCGAGCTCGACGGCGAAATCGTCGAGCGGGTCGACCCGCATATCGGTCTGCTTCATCGCGGCACCGAAAAGCTGATCGAGCACAAGACCTACCTGCAGGCGACGCCGTATTTCGACCGGCTCGACTACGTCTCGCCGATGAACCAGGAGCACGCGTTCTGCCTCGGCATCGAGAAGCTGCTCGGACTCACCGTGCCGCGCCGGGCTCAGCTCATCCGGGTCCTGTTCTGCGAGATCGGCCGGATCCTCTCCCACCTCCTCAACGTCACCACGCAGGCGATGGATGTCGGCGCGCTGACGCCGCCCCTGTGGGGCTTCGAAGAGCGTGAGAAGCTGATGATCTTCTACGAGCGCGCCAGCGGTGCGCGTCTGCACGCCAATTACTTCCGGCCCGGCGGCGTCCACCAGGATCTGCCGCCTGCGCTCATCGACGATATCGAGGCGTTCATCGACCCCTTCCTGCAGGTGGTCGACGATCTCGATAACCTCGTGATGGGAAACCGCATCTTCAAACAGCGCAACGTCGATATCGGCATCGTCACGGTGGACGAGGCCATGGCCTGGGGCTTCTCCGGCGTGATGGTGCGCGGCTCCGGCATTCCATGGGATCTGCGTAAATCGCAGCCCTACGAGTGCTACGAGGAGATGGAATTCGACATCCCCGTGGGGAAGAACGGCGACACCTACGATCGCCAGGTCATCCGCATGGAAGAGATGCGGGAATCCGCCAAGATCATGAGGCAGTGCTGCGTCAAGCTGCGCGAGCCGGCCGGTCAGGGGCCGATCGCCACCCTGGACGGCAAGTTCGCACCGCCCCCGCGCCGCGAGATGAAGCGCTCGATGGAAGCGCTGATTCACCACTTCAAGCTTTACACCGAGGGTTTCCACGTCCCCGCCGGCGAGGTCTATGCCGCGGTCGAGGCACCCAAGGGCGAGTTCGGCGTCTATCTCGTCGCCGATGGCACCAACAAGCCGTATCGCTGCAAGATCCGCGCTCCGGGTTTCGCCCATCTCCAGGCCATGGACTGGATGTGCCGCGGCCACATGCTGGCCGATGTCTCCTGCGTGCTCGGCACTCTGGACATCGTGTTCGGTGAGGTGGACCGGTGAGGTCAACGATAGCGTTAGCCGCAATTTTATCTTTCAACACTTCGAGTTCCGAAGCGGCTGCGTTGAATTGTGACGATTACACTCGGCTCAATCGGTTGCCTGATCGGTTTCGAATGATAACCAATGCTGAAATCCCAGGATTCGAGCTATTCATCTTGTCGGATGGAACCTGTGTCTGCGAGAACACGCCTGAGTGGGAGCGCAAACGGAACAAAGCGATACCAATCGATGCAAACTGGGCCTGTCGCGTTGCCGGTCCTGACGATCAGCCCAATTCCGATCAGGACCAGAACTAGATATGGCGAACCGCAGACTCGCCCCCGCCTCCGAGCAGCCCCAACACTTCGCGTTCTCGTCGGAGAACGCCGAATGGGCCAAGGGCCAGATCGAAAAGTATCCTGAGGGCCGGCAGGCCTCCGCGGTGATCCCGCTCCTGTGGAAGGCGCAGGAGCAGAATGGCGGCTGGCTGCCGCAGAAGGCGATCGAGGCGGTGGCCGACGAACTCGGCATGCCGCATATCCGCGTGCTCGAAGTCGCGACGTTCTACACGATGTTCGCCCTCGAACCGGTGGGCCGGTTCTGGATCCAGCTTTGCGGAACCGTGCCGTGTGATTCCTGCGGCGCGCGCGAGTTGAAGGACATGCTCCAGGGACGCCTCGGAGCGCCCGGCCATGTCAGTGCCGACGGCAACTTCTCCTGGCTCGAAGTCGAGTGCCTGGGAGCGTGCTGCAACGCGCCGATGGTCCAGATCAACCAGGATTACTACGAGGACCTGACGCCCCACTCGCTGAACGCCCTGATGGACGATTTGGCGGCCGGGCGCCCGGTGAAGATCGGCTCGCAGGTCGGCCGCACCTCGTCGGAGCCGAAGGGCGGCGCCGACACGCTCACCGACGCGACCCTGTTCGACGGGTCCCGCGTCGGCGCATGGCGCAAGCGGTTCGAGGACAAGGCCGACGAAGCGAAGGGCCAGGACGAGGCCGCCTCGAGCGAGCAGCGCGCGGCGTCCGACCCGAAGCCGGCTAAGCCCGATGCCGGACGGGCTGAGCACACACCGAAGACGGATGCGCCGGCCCAGCGCAACGCGGCCGGTGAGACGCCGGTGAAGCCGAGCGACACGGCGGATGCCGCCGATCGAACGGATTCGTCGGCCAAGTCCACGTCGAAATCCGAATCCGCCGCGACGGTCGTCGCCGAAGCCGAGGCGGCCGGTGCCGAAGCCGGCACGCAATCGTCCCTGCCGCGCAGCGAGCCGCCGCCCCAGCCCATCGCCTCCGGGGCGACCGAGGGCGAGCCCGTGCCGTCCGACAAGAGGAACTGACATGCTCTCCGATCAGGATCGCATCTTCACGAACCTCTACGGCCTGCACTCGCCGGGACTGGACGCGGCCAAGCAACGTGGCGCCTGGGACGGCACCAAGTTTCTGCTGGAAATGGGCCGCGACTGGATCATCGACGAGATGAAGGCGTCGGGCCTGCGCGGGCGCGGTGGCGCCGGCTTCCCGACCGGCCTCAAATGGTCATTCATGCCCAAGAAATCCGATGGGCGGCCGCATTACCTCGTGGTCAATGCCGACGAGTCGGAGCCCGGCACCTGCAAGGACCGGGAGATCATGCGGCACGATCCGCACCTTCTGATCGAGGGCTGTCTGCTGGCCTCGTTCTCGATGGCGGCGCATGCCTGCTACATCTACATCCGCGGCGAATACGTCGCGGAGAAGCACGCTCTGCAGAAGGCCGTCGACGAGGCCTATGCGGCCAACCTCGTCGGCCAGAACAACGTCCACGGCTACCCGTTCGACATCTACGTCCATCACGGCGCCGGCGCCTATATCTGCGGCGAGGAGACGGCGCTGCTGGAAAGCCTCGAGGGCAAGAAGGGGATGCCGCGCCTCAAGCCGCCATTCCCGGCCAATATGGGCCTGTATGGCTGCCCGACGACGGTGAACAACGTCGAATCCATCGCGGTTGCGGGCACGATCCTGCGCCGCGGCGGCGCCTGGTTCGCGGGGCTCGGCGGCAAGAACAACACCGGCACCAAGCTGTTCTGCGTCTCGGGCCACGTCAACACGCCGTGCAACGTCGAGGAAGAACTCGGCATCACCTTCCGCGAGCTCATCGACAAGCATTGCGGCGGCATGCGCGGCGGCTGGGACAATCTGCTGTGCTCGATCCCCGGCGGATCGTCGGTGCCGCTGGTGCCGGCCGAGCAGATCATCGACGCCAAGATGGACTTCGATACGCTGAAGAACCTCGGCTCCGGCCTCGGCACCGCGGCGGTCATCGTCCTCGACAAGTCCACCGACATCGTCTCGGCGATCGCCCGCATCGCATACTTCTACAAGCACGAATCCTGCGGTCAGTGCACGCCGTGCCGCGAGGGCACCGGCTGGATGTGGCGGGTGATGCTGCGCATGGCCGAGGGCCGGGCCCAGCGCCGCGAGATCGACATGCTGCTCGACGTCACCAAGCAGATCGAGGGTCACACCATCTGCGCCCTGGGCGATGCCGCGGCCTGGCCGATCCAGGGCTTGATCCGGCACTTCCGGCCGGAAATCGAAAAGCGGATCGACCGCTACAGCGCCAACCCGCATTCCGATCCTGTGCGGATGGCGGCGGAGTAGCGTCGATGACCTTTGCCTATTCTCAACCTCATCCTGAGGTGCCGCGAAGCGGCCTCGAAGGAGGGCTCCAGAACGCTCGGAGATGTCTGGAGTGCTCCTTCGAGGCTCGGCATTGCCTCGTGCCTCAGGATGAGGTTTTGCGTGGGATGACGATCGAAAATTCAGTGCCGAACTCTGAGATGACCGCATGACCAAGCTCATCGTTGACGGCATCGAAGTGGACGTGCCGGCGGATTACACGCTGCTTCAGGCCTGCGAGATCGCAGGCGCGGAAATCCCGCGCTTCTGCTTCCACGAGCGGCTGTCCATCGCCGGCAATTGCCGGATGTGTTTGGTCGAGCTCAAGGGTGCGCCGAAGCCCGTGGCCTCCTGCGCCTATGCGGTGAAGGATTGCCGGCCCGGCCCCAACGGCGAGCCGCCGGAGGTACTGACGCGCTCAGGCACGACGAAGAAGGCCCGCGAGGGGGTGATGGAATTCCTCCTCATCAACCACCCGCTCGATTGCCCGATCTGCGACCAGGGCGGCCATTGCGACCTGCAGGACCAAGCGATGGCCTATGGCGTCGACTCGACGCGCTACGGCGAGAACAAGCGCGCCGTCGAAGAGAAATACATCGGTCCGCTGGTGCGCACGGCGATGAACCGCTGCATCCATTGCACCCGCTGCGTCCGCTTCCTCGCCGAAGTCGCCGGCGTGCCGGACCTCGGCGCTATCGGGCGCGGTGAGGACATGGAGATCACGAGCTACCTCGAATCCGCCATGGGCTCCGAGCTTCAGGGCAACGTCGCCGACCTGTGCCCGGTGGGTGCGCTCGTCCACAAGCCGCAGAGCTACGAGGTGCGGCCCTGGGAACTGTCGAAGACCGAATCCATCGATGTGATGGATTCGGTGGGCTGCGCGATCCGCGTCGATTCGAAGGGCCGCGAGGTCATGCAGATCGAGCCGCGCGTCAACGAGGCGATCAACGAGGAGTGGATCTCCGACAAGACCCGCCACGCTGTCGACGGCCTGCGGGCCCAGCGTCTCGACCGGCCGTACGTCCGCGAGAACGGCCGCCTGCGTCCGGCCTCCTGGGGTGAGGCGTTCGCCGCCATCGCCGGCAAGGTGAAAGCGAGCGACCCGAAGCGCATCGGTGCGCTGGTCGGCGATCTCGCCGGCGTCGAGGAGACCTATGCGCTGAAGGCGCTGATGGCGTCGCTCGGCGTGACCAATCTGGATTGCCGGCAGGCCGGCGAAAAGCTCGATCCCGCCTGGGGTCGGGCGGCCTACACCTTCGGTCCGACCATACCGGGCATCGAGCAGGCGGATGCGATCCTGCTGATCGGTACCAATCCGCGCCTCGAAGCCTCGTTGCTCAACGTCCGCATCCGCAAGCGTTGGCGCATGGGGCCGCTCGCCGTCGGCGTGATCGGCGAGGCGGTCGATCTGACCTACCCGCATACCTATCTCGGCGCCGGCCCCGACACTCTGGCCGAACTCGTCGCCGGCAAGCACAGCTTTGCCGACGTGCTGAAGGCCGCGAGCCACCCCCTCGTCGTCGTCGGGATCGGCGCCCTGGCGCGGGACGACGGCGCCGCGATCCTGTCGGCGGCGGCCAACCTCGCCAAGGCCGTCGGCGCGGTGACGCCGGACTGGAACGGTTTTGCCGTGCTCCAGACGGCGGCGGCCCGGGTCGGTGCCCTCGATCTCGGCTTCGTGCCGGGGGAGGGTGGCCTCGACGTCGGCGCCATGGCTGAGCCGGGCGCGTTGGACGTGGTGTTCAATCTCGGCGCGGACGAAATCGAGATCGGTGCCGGCGCCTTCGTGGTCTACCAGGGCACCCACGGTGATCGCGGCGCCACCCGCGCCGACGTCGTGCTGCCGGGCGCGGCCTACACCGAGAAGAGCGCGACCTTCGTCAACACCGAAGGCCGCGTGCAGATGACCAATCGCGCCGGCTTCCCACCGGGGGATGCCCGCGAGGATTGGGCGATCCTGCGCGCGCTTTCGGACGTGCTCGGCAAGCGGCTGCCGTTCGATTCGCTCGGGGCTCTTCGCCGCGCGCTTTATGCCGAGCATCCGCATTTCGCCGCCCTCGACGCGGTGGCGCCGGCGGATCTGGTGGCCACCGTCGATACCCTGGCGGGTCTCGGCGGCGAGCCGGTCCGGACCGCCTTCGCGCCGACGGTGCCCGATTTCTATCTCACTAACGCGATCGCCCGCGCCTCCAAGGTGCTCGCCGAATGCTCGAGCCTCGCCCGCGTGCGCGGCCTCGAAGCCGCCGAATAGGGATTTCCTGCGATGACCTTCTGGGAAGTCCTCGGCACCGTCCTGCTGCTGGCGTTCAAGAGCTTCGTGCTCCTGGCGCTGCTGCTGGTCTTCATCGCCTACGCGCTGCTGGCCGATCGCAAGATCTGGGCGGCGGTGCAGCTGCGGCGCGGCCCCAACGTGGTCGGGCCCTGGGGCCTGTTCCAGTCCTTCGCCGATCTGCTGAAATTCGTGCTGAAGGAGCCGGTGATTCCGGCCGGCGCCAACAAGGCGATCTTCCTGCTCGCCCCCCTGGTCTTCGCCACCCTGGCCCTGGCCGCCTGGGCGGTGATCCCCCTCGCCGAGGGTTGGGCCATCGCCGACCTCAATGTCGGCATCACCTACATTTTCGCGATCTCGAGTCTGGGCGTCTACGGCGTCATCATGGGCGGCTGGGCCTCGAACTCGAAATACGCCTTCCTCGGCGCGCTGCGCTCGGCCGCCCAGATGATCTCGTACGAGGTCTCGCTGGGGTTCGTGATCATCTGCGTGCTGCTCTGTGCCGGCTCGCTCAATCTCTCGCGCATCGTCATGGCGCAGGACACCTCGCTCGGCATCCTCGGCTGGTACTGGCTGTGGCTGTTCCCGATGTTCATCGTGTTCTTCATCTCGGCGCTCGCCGAGACCAACCGCCCTCCCTTCGATCTGCCGGAAGCCGAGTCGGAGTTGGTCGCCGGTTACATGGTCGAGTATTCCTCGACGCCCTACCTGCTGTTCATGCTCGGCGAGTACGTGGCGATCATGACCATGTGTGCGCTCGGCACGGTGCTGTTCCTCGGCGGCTGGCTCTCGCCAATCCCGTTCGCGCCGTTCACCTGGGTGCCGGGCCTGATCTGGTTCGCGCTGAAGGCGAGCTTCCTGTTCTTCATGATCGCCATGGTGAAAGCCATGGTGCCGCGCTACCGCTACGACCAGTTGATGCGGCTGGGCTGGAAGGTGTTTCTGCCCCTCTCGCTCGTCTCGGTCGTCGTCGTCGCCTTCGTCCTCAAGCTCACCGGTCTCGCGCCGGGGGCATGATGCAACGCACAGTGGAGATCGCGGCATGAAGCTCGATCAGGTCGCCAAGGGTCTGCTGCTGAAGGAGTTCGTGACGGGGTTCGCCCTCGCCATGCGGTATTTCTTCAAGCCGAAGGCCACCATCAACTACCCCTTCGAGATGGGGCACCGGGGCCCGCGCTTCCGGGGCGAGCACGCTTTGCGCCGCTATCCCAACGGCGAGGAACGCTGCATCGCCTGCAAGCTGTGCGAGGCGATCTGCCCGGCCCAGGCCATTACCATCGAGGCGGGGCCGCGTCGCAACGACGGCACCCGGCGCACCACGCGCTACGACATCGACATGGTGAAGTGCATCTATTGCGGCATGTGCCAGGAGGCCTGCCCGGTGGATGCCATCGTCGAGGGGCCGAACCTGGAATTCTCCGTGGAGACCCGCGAGGAGCTTCTCTACGACAAGGACAAGCTGCTCCTGAACGGCGACCGCTGGGAGCGCGAGATCGCGCGCAATCTCGCGCTGGACGCACCTTACCGCTAAGGCGGGGTGCCTCGGCGGTTGTGCACCGCAGAGGTGGGTTCTATAGACGGGCGGCCTGCACGGGCTGGCCAGAATTTCGGCAGAAGGGGTCGTCCTCGGGGCGACTGATCTCCACAATCGCATGAGTGCAGCCGCTGCCTTCTTCTATCTGTTCGCGGGGATGACCGTCGCCTCTGGCTTCATGGTGATCTCCTCGCGGAATCCCGTCGCCTCGGTGCTGTTTCTGATCCTCGCCTTCGTGAACGCGGCCGGCCTGTTCGTGCTGCTCGGCGCCGAGTTCCTCGCGATGATCCTCGTGGTGGTCTATGTCGGCGCCGTCGCGGTGCTGTTCCTGTTCGTCGTGATGATGCTCGATGTGGATTTCGCGCAGCTGCGCCAGGGCTTCCAGCAATACCTGCCCATCGGCGCGCTGATCGGCGCGATCCTGCTCATTGAGATCCTGCTCGTCGTCGGGTCCTGGACCATCGATCCGGGTCTGGTCCAGGCGCCGCTCGGCCCCCTGGCCAGTGCCGAATCGGTGACCAACACCCAGGCGCTCGGCCGGGTCCTGTACACGGATTACGTCTTCTACTTTCAGCTCGCCGGACTGGTGCTTCTGGTGGCGATGATCGGCGCCATCGTACTCACCCTGCGCGACCGGCCCGGCGTCAAGCGCCAGAACATCGCCACGCAGAACGCGCGGACCCAGGGCATGGCGGTGGAGACCCGCAAGGTGCCCTCGCGCCAGGGCGTGGAAGTCTGATGCGCGGACGTTCGACACTGCCGCGCCTGAGGAAATCTCGATGATCGGCCTGAGCCATTACCTGACGGTCGCCGCGATCCTGTTCACGCTCGGCGTGCTCGGCATCTTCATCAACCGCAAGAACGTCATCGTCATCCTGATGTCGGTGGAGCTGATCCTGCTCGCGGTGAACATCAACCTCGTCGCTTTCTCGACCTACCTCAACGACATCACCGGACAGATCTTCGCCCTGTTCGTGCTGACGGTGGCGGCGGCCGAGGCAGCCATCGGCCTCGCTATCCTCGTCGTGTTCTTCCGAAACCGCGGCTCCATCGCGGTGGAGGACGTGAACATGATGAAGGGCTGAGGCGCGAGCGCCCCTAGAACCATTCGGACGGGCATCGACGCCTCGCGTCGGTCCCGAGCGGTGACACGAAGACAGGGCAGGTTCCGAGGCTCGCGCGCAGCGCGGACCCGGTGCGGCCCAGGAGGCCGGACAAGCCAGCGATGTATCACGCGATCGTCTTCTTCCCGCTCATCGGCGCCCTGCTGGCCGGCCTCTTCGGCCGCAAGCTCGGGCCCAAGCTGTGCGAGTACATCACCACCGGATTCCTCGCCTTCTCGGCGTTGCTGTCCTGGGGCGTCTTTCTCGAAGTGCCGGGGTCGGAGCACGCCACCCGCGTGCAGGTCGCGACCTGGTTCACCGCCGGCGATCTCGTGGTCGACTGGGCCTTCCGCATCGACGCCCTGACCGCGGTGATGTTGGTGGTGGTGACCTCGGTCTCCACCCTCGTGCACCTCTACTCCATCGGCTACATGGAAGAGGATCCGCACCGGCCGCGCTTCTTCGCCTACCTGTCGCTGTTCACCTTCGCCATGCTGATGCTGGTGACCGCGGACAACCTCGTGCAGATGTTCTTCGGCTGGGAAGGCGTCGGCCTCGCCTCGTACCTGCTCATCGGTTTCTGGTACGAGAAGCCCTCGGCCAATGCCGCCGCGATGAAGGCGTTCATCGTCAACCGAGTCGGCGATTTCGGCTTCTCGCTCGGCATCTTCCTGGTCTTCGTCCTGTCCGGGACCGTGGCCTTCGACGGCATCTTCGCCCGGGCGCCCGAGATCAAGGACGCGACCTTCCACTTCCTCGGATACGACTGGAACGCCCTGACCCTGGCCTGCCTGCTCCTGTTCATGGGTGCCATGGGCAAGTCGGCGCAGTTCCTGCTGCACACCTGGCTGCCGGACGCGATGGAGGGGCCGACCCCGGTCTCCGCCCTCATCCACGCCGCCACCATGGTGACGGCCGGCGTGTTCATGGTGGCGCGCCTGTCGCCGCTGTTCGAGCTGGCGCCCAACGCCCTTATCGTGGTCACGGTCATCGGCGGGATCACGGCGTTCTTCGCCGCCACCATTGGGCTCGTCCAGAACGACATCAAGCGGGTCATCGCCTACTCGACCTGCTCGCAGCTCGGCTACATGTTCGTGGCGCTCGGCGTCGGTGCCTATTCGGCCGCGGTGTTCCACCTGTTCACCCACGCGTTCTTTAAGGCGTTGCTGTTCCTCGGCGCCGGCTCAGTCATCCACGCGATGCATCACGAGCAGGACATGCGGAACATGGGCGCCCTGCGGCGCTACATCCCCTTCACCACGGCGATGATGACGATCGGGACCCTGGCGCTGATCGGCTTCCCGTTCACCTCGGGATACTACTCGAAGGACGCGATCATCGAGGCGGCCTATGCCTCGACCCGGCCGGGTCATACCCTCGCCTTCCTCGCCACCGTCATCGCCGCGCTGATGACCTCGTTCTATTCCTGGCGCCTGTTCTTCCTCACCTTCGAGGGACCGGCGCGCTGGGCCGGGCACGCAGCGGCCCACCACGATGACGCCCACGCCTCCGCGCATCAGGCCGACGGCGCTCACGGCCACCACGAGGGTGTGGCCCACGACGATCACGGCCACGATGCCGAGGCGCCATCGCACAGCGCCATCGAGCACCACGACCATGCGCACACACCGCACGAGAGCCCCCTCGTGATGACGATCCCGCTGGCGCTCCTCGCCTTCGGCGCGCTGTTTGCCGGCCTGATCTTCAAGAACCGCTTCATCGGCGAGGGCATGGAGGCGTTCTGGGGTCACGCCCTCGGGCACGGCCCCGACAACCACATCATGCACGACATCCATTCGGTGCCGGCCTGGGTGTCCTACTCGCCGTTCATCATGCTGGTGCTCGGCTTCGTCCTCGCGTTCTGGATGTATATCCGCCGGCCCGAGCTACCGGGTAAGCTCGCGACGCAGCAGCCGGTGCTGTACCAATTTCTGCTCAACAAGTGGTACTTCGACGAGATCTACGATCGGATCTTCGTCCGGCCGGCAAAGGATTTCGGCAAGTTCCTTTGGAAGGAGGGTGACGGCCGGGTGATCGACGGCCTCGGCCCCGACGGGATCGCCACCCGCGTACTCGACGTCACCCGCGGCGTCGTCCGGTTCCAGACCGGGTACGTCTACCACTACGCCTTCGTCATGCTCGTCGGCGTGGCCGCCTTCATCAGCTGGTACATGCTCACCGGCCTGCCCAAGGTCGCGCATTGATGACCGTCGACCAGACGCCCGACCGCAAGAACGGGAGCCCCCGCTAGATGTTCGGCCTCGGAATTCTCTCCGGCCTGTTGATCGTGCCGCTGTGCGGTGCGGCCTTCATCCTCACCCTCGGCGAGGAGACGGAAGCGACCAAGCGCAATGCCCGCTGGGCCGCGCTCGCCACCACGATCCTCACCTTCCTGCTGTCGCTGGTGGCATGGGGGCGGTTCGACGCCACCACGGCGAGCTTCCAGCTCATCGAGACCCATGCCTGGCTGAGCGAGACCACCCGGTTCAAGCTCGGCGTCGACGGTTTCTCGATGCCGCTGATCCTGCTCACCACCTTCCTGATGCCGTTCTGCATCGGTGCGTCGTGGCTCTCGATCGACAAGCGGGTGAAGGAGTATTTCGTCGCCTTCCTCGTCCTCGAGACGACGATGATCGGCGTGTTCCAGTCCCTCGACCTGGTGCTGTTCTACCTGTTCTTCGAGGCCGGCCTGATCCCGATGTTCCTCATCATCGGGATCTGGGGTGGCAAGCGGCGCATCTACGCCAGCTTCAAGTTCTTCCTCTACACCCTGCTCGGCTCGGTGCTGATGCTGCTCGCCATCATGGCGATGTACTGGCACGCCGGCACCACCGACATCCCGACCCTGCTGCACACCCGCTTCCCGGTGGAGATGCAGACCTGGCTGTGGCTCGCCTTCTTCGCCTCCTTCGCGGTGAAGATGCCGATGTGGCCCGTCCATACTTGGCTGCCCGACGCGCACGTGGAGGCGCCCACCGCCGGCTCGGTGATCCTGGCCGGCATCCTGCTCAAGATGGGCGGCTATGGGTTCATCCGCGTCTCGCTGCCGATGTTCCCGGACGCATCGCAGTCCTTCGCGCCGTTCGTCTTCGCCCTGTCGGTGGTCGCGATCATCTTCACCTCGCTGATCGCGCTGATGCAGACCGACATCAAGAAGCTCATCGCCTACTCGTCGGTGGCGCATATGGGCTTCGTCACGCTCGGGCTGTTCACCCTCAACGCGCAGGGCATCCAGGGCGCCCTGTTCCTGATGATCTCGCACGGCATCGTCTCCGGCGCACTCTTCCTCTGCGTCGGCGTGGTCTACGACCGGATGCACACCCGCGAGATTTCCGCCTATGGCGGTCTCGTGAAGCGCATGCCGCTCTACGCGGCGGCGATGATGGTCTTCACCATGGCCAATGTCGGCCTGCCCGGCACCTCCGGCTTCGTCGGCGAGTTCCTGGCGATGATGGGCGCTTTCCGCGCCAACCCCACCGTGGCGTTCTTCTCGGTGTTCGGCATCATCCTCTCGGCCGGCTACGCCCTGTGGCTCTACGCACGGGTGATCTACGGCAAGCTCGAGAAGCCCAACCTGCAGGGCATCCTCGATCTCGATTTCCGTGAAAAGATCATCATCGCGCCGCTCGTCGCCCTGACGATCTATTACGGCGTCCATCCGGCCCCCATCCTCGACACCTTCGCCCCCTCGACCGAGGCGCTGATGCAGAGCATGAAGACCGCGCTCTCGAACACGCAGACCGCGGCCGTCGTGCCTGCGGTCGCGCGCTGAAGGCTTGCCCGCGATGAACGCCGCTCAGATCGTCATGCCCTCGCTCGGGCCCGCCCTGCCGGAGCTGATCCTCGCCGTCGGCGTGCTCGTGCTGATCCTCTACGGCTCATTCCGGGGCGAGCGCTCGGCGGAGGCCGTCAATGTCGGCGCGCTGGTCCTGCTCGTGCTCGCGTTGTTCGTGGTGATGTCCCAGTCGGGCGCCAAGATCACCACGCTCAACGGCTCGTTCATCGTCGACGGCTTCTCGAAGGTGATGAAGGTGCTGATCCTGCTCGGATCGGCCGCCGCGATCCTGCTGTCGCGCGACTATTTCCAGCGCGAGCGCATCGATCGGTTCGAATTTCCGCTCCTGATCCTGCTCTGCACCATCGGCATGCTGGTGATGGCCTCGGCCAACGACCTCATCGCGATGTATCTCGGCCTCGAATTGCAGTCCCTGGCCGCCTACGTCATCGCCGCGTTCCATCGCGACAACCTGCGCTCCACCGAGGCCGGCCTGAAGTATTTCGTCCTCGGCGCGCTGTCCTCCGGCATGCTGCTCTACGGGTCGTCGCTGGTCTACGGCTTCACCGGCACCGTCTCGTTCCCCGGCATCGTCGCGGCGCTGAGCGACGGCAATGCGGGCTTCGGTATCGTGCTCGGCATCGTGTTCGTCGCCGCGGGCGTCGCCTTCAAGATGTCGGCCGTGCCGTTCCACATGTGGACTCCGGACGTCTACGAGGGCTCGCCCACCCCCGTCACCGCCTTCTTCGCCTCGGCGCCGAAGATGGCCGCGGTGGCCATGACCGTGCGGATCTTCATCGGCGCCTTCCCCGACGTGACCGCGATCTGGCAGCAGATCATCGTGTTCATCGCCATCGCTTCGATGGCCTTGGGCTCGTTCGCCGCCATCGGCCAGCGCTCGATCAAGCGCCTGATGGCGTATTCCTCCATCGGCAATATCGGCTACGCCCTGGTCGGTCTGGCGGCGGGCTCGCAGGCCGGCATCAGCGGTGTGGTGATCTACATGATCATCTACCTGGCGATGACCCTCGGTGCCTTCGCGGTGATCCTGTCCCTGCGCCGCGGCGGCCAAATGTTCGAGACGCTGGACGACCTCTCCGGCCTGTCGCGCACCCATCCCGTGCTGGCTTTCTGCCTCGCCGCGATGATGTTCTCGCTCGCCGGCATCCCGCCGCTGGCCGGGTTCTTCGGCAAGTACTTCGTCTTCCGCGCCGCCATCGAGGCCAACCTCGTGGCGCTCGCGATCATCGGCGTGGTCACCAGCGTGGTCGGCGCGTTCTACTATCTGCGCCTCGTCAAGGTGATGTATTTCGACGAGCCGTTGGCGCCCTACGATCCGATGCCCCCGGGCCTGCGTATCGTGCTCGGCCTGTCGACCGTCGTCGTCGTGCTGTTCGTGCTGTTGCCCGCGCCGCTGCGGGGTGCTGCCGACGCTGCGGCCAAGTCGCTGTTCTAGAGCGTTGCCGCATCTGATGGGACCGGCCAACGTGAAGACACCGCGACGGAAACGGCGTTAAGCCCTTGGACGGCTACCGACTCGGCTGCCTGGCCCGCGAGAACGGCCACCGCCTCCACGTCCACGACACTCTCGGCTCCACCAACACCGAGGCGCTGGAACGGTCGCGCGCCGGCGAAGCCGGGCCGCTCTGGATCGTCGCCCATCGCCAGGAAGCGGGTCGCGGCCGGCGCGGCAATGCGTGGGCGTCACTGCCCGGAAACCTCACCGCGAGCCTGCTCTGGCCGGTAGACGACGTCGATCCGGGCGACGTTCCGACCCTTGGCTTCGTTGCGGGAATCGCCCTGATGTCTGCGTTCCGGGCGGCAGGAATCGACGGCGTCGCGCTCAAATGGCCGAACGATGTGCTGGCCTCGGGGGCCAAGCTCGCGGGTCTTCTGCTGGAGGCGGAGACGAGTCCCGGCGGACGCCGCTCGGTGGTGATGGGCTTCGGCGTCAACGTCGCTGCGGCGCCGAAGGGCTTGCCTTATGCTGCGACGTGCCTCAGGCAGATGCAGCACGACACGCGCGCCGAGGATCTGCTCGTCCATCTGACGGACGGGATCGTCGACGCCGCGCGACTCTGGCGCCGCGGCAGGGGCTTCCCCGATGTCCGCGCGCGCTGGCTCGATCAAGCCGCCGGGATCGGCGCACCCGTGACGGTGCGCATCGGCGACGCGAGGGTGCACGGAATTTTCGAGACGATCGACGAGGCGGGGCGGCTCGTCGTCCGATCGGATGATGGGACGCGACGGACCGTGACGGCGGGCGAGGTGCATCTGGGAACGGCCGCGACGGCGGCTTGAGGTTTAAGTGACAATGACGACAGGGCAAGACGAACTCGTCTTCGTGCCGCTCGGCGGCGTGGGCGAGATCGGCATGAACGCAGCGCTTTACGGCTTCGGGCCGGCCAAGCGCCGCAAGTGGATCATGGTCGATTGCGGCATGGGCTTCGCCGGGGAAGAAGGCTTCCCGGGCATCGACCTGATGTTCCCCGATCTGAGCTTCATCGAGGAGCGCAAGGACGATCTGCTGGCGATCTTCATCACCCACGCGCACGAGGACCATATCGGCGCCATCGGTGAGCTGTGGCCCAAGCTGAAGGCGCCGGTCTACGCCACGCGCTTCGCCAAGAACCTGCTGGAGGCCCGTCGCCTGAGCGAGCCGGGCGCCCCGAAGGTGACCTTGCGCGAGATCCAGGCCGGACGCCGCGTCACCGTCGGTCCGTTCGAGATCGAGTACATTCCGGTGTCGCACTCGATCCCCGAGTCGAACGCCGTCGCGATCCGCACGCCGCACGGCCTGCTGCTCCATACCGGCGACTGGAAGCTCGATCCGACCCCGATCCTCGGCGACGTGACCTCCGAGTCCGCCTTCCGGGCGCTGGGCGACGAGGGCATCCTCGCCATGATCAGCGATTCGACCAATGTCGTGCGCGAGGGCCGGTCCCCGAGCGAGGCCGAGGTCGCCGCCACCCTGCGCGAACTGATCTCGAATGCGCCGCACCGGGTCGCCGTCACCACCTTCGCCTCCAATGTCGCCCGCATGCGGGCCGTGGCCGAGGCCGCCCAGGCCTGTGGCCGTGAGGTCGTCGCCGTCGGTCGCGCCATGGACCGGGTCATCGGGGTCGCCCGCGAATGCGGCTTCCTCGACGGCCTGCCCGAGTTCCGCTCGGCCGACGCCTACGGATACCTGCCGCGCGACAAGGTGGTGGCCCTGCTCACCGGCTCGCAGGGCGAGGAGCGCGCCGCGCTCGCCCGGGTCTCGCGGGACGACCATCCCGACGTGACCCTCGCTGCCGGCGACCGGGTGATCTTCTCCTCGCGTGCCATTCCGGGCAACGAGCGGGCGGTGGGGTCGATCATCAACGACCTCATCAATGCCGGCATCGAGGTGGTCACCGATCGGACGAAGCTCGTCCACGTCTCGGGCCATCCCCGGCGCGACGAGATGGCCGAGATGTACGCCTGGACCCGGCCGCAGACGGCGATTCCCGTCCATGGCGAGGCCCTGCACCTCGACGAGCACGCGCGCTTCGCCCTTGCCCAGGGCGTGCCCAACGTGGTCAAGGCCCGCAACGGCAGCGTCGTGCGCCTCGCCCCCGGCACGCCGGAGATCGTCGATCACGTCAAGGCCGGCCGCCTGTTCAAGGACGGCAACGTGCTCATCGATGCCAAGGATCGGGCCATTCCCGAGCGCCGCAAGCTGGCGCAGGCCGGCCTGATCTCGGTGGCCATCGCCATCGACGAGCAGGGTGAGGTTCTGGGCGAGCCCGCCATCGACATCATCGGCCTGCCCAATCGCGGCCGGACCGGCGTGCCGATGCTCGACACGGTTGTGGAGGCGGTCACCCGTACCCTGAGCGGCCTGTCCAAGGCCAAGCGCCGCGATGCCGAAGCCGTCGAGAAGGCCGTCGACCGCGCCATGCGCTCGGCCGTCAACGAGGTCTGGGGCAAGAAGCCCGCCTGCCACGTCCAGGTGGTCGAGGTCTGAGCCTTTCCAACCCTCTCCCGCACACGGGAGAGGGCTTTTTGCGCAGCGGTTCATCACGGAGGGAGCACACATGATCGGACGCCTCAACCACGTCGCCATCGCGGTGCGCGATCTCGATGCCGCCTGTGCGATCTACCGCGATACCCTGGGTGCCACGCTCACCGAGCCGCTGCCGCAGCCGGAGCACGGCGTCACGGTCGTGTTCGTGAACCTGCCCAACAGCAAGGTCGAGCTGATGGCGCCTCTGGGCGAGGGCTCGCCGATCGAGAGCTTCGTCGAGCGCAACCCCAATGGCGGCGTCCACCATGTCTGCTACGAGGTCGACGACATCCTGGCCGCCCGCGACAAGCTGAAGGCCCAGGGCGCTCGGGTACTGGGCAGCGGTGAGCCCAGGATCGGTGCCCACGGCAAGCCGGTGCTGTTCCTGCATCCGAAAGACTTCCTCGGCACCCTGGTCGAGCTGGAGCAGGTCTGAGCCGCATGGGCGCCGTCCTCCAGACCATTGCGGCCTCCACCATGCGGACGCTTCTCGCCATGCTGGCGGTGATCGCCTGCGTGGTCGTGGTCGCAGTGACCCAGTTCAAGCTCACGGTCTTCGGGTCGATCGCGCTGTATTTCGTGGTCTGGTGGACATTGCTGTTCGTGATGCTGCCGATCCGCAACCAGACCGAGACCGACCCCGCTCGGGTGGTGCCGGGGCAGGACCCCGGAGCCCCGGCGGCCCCGCGCCTGCGGGAGAAGGCGATCTGGACGACCCTGTTGTCGAGCGCTGTGTTCCTGCTGGCGATCCCGCTCTTCGAGCTGAGCGGTCTCTAGAACACCGCGCCAAACCACGGATTCCAGTTCCGCGCGATCGCCGTCAGATTCTCGCGGCTCCGTCAATTGCCGTCCCAGCTCGCATCAGGATTGCGAGCATAAAAAAAGCAAGGCGTGAGCCTTGCTTTTAATGAAGACGCTATTTGATCAGCCTAAAATTGTCTGACGCATCTTTATCGGCGCCGCGGCTGACTATTCCTCCCAAGACTCGGACCGTGCGATGCCTCTTACGGGCAAAACGACCAGCACGAAGCGGTTTATAGGAACAACAATTCCCATTGTCACCTGTCGGACGATCATTTTCGGCGTTTTTCTGCCAAGAGCGCATGGATTTGGCTGAAATGGCGCAAAGACCGGGTTCGGTCCGCAAAATTTGATCCTCCGGCTTCAAGCGATTCCGAGGTGTCACCCGGCCGCGCTTGTCTTTTCCCGATGCAATGTGTTGTGTGCCCGCAGCGTGTCGCCCACCGGTGGCACGCGGTTTCCAGGGCCTTCCATGCGTCTCTCCCGCTATTTCCTGCCGACCTTGCGCGAGACGCCCAAGGAGGCCGAGATCGTCTCCCACCGTCTGATGCTGCGGGCCGGACTCGTGCGCCAGGAAGCGGCCGGCATCTATGCGTGGCTGCCGCTCGGTCTGCGTGTGCTGAACCGGGTCTGCGCGGTGATCCGCGAGGAGCAGGACCGGGCCGGCGCCATCGAGCTGCTGATGCCGACGATCCAGTCGGCCGATCTGTGGAAGGAATCGGGCCGCTACGAAGCCTATGGCAAGGAGATGCTCCGCATCGCCGATCGCCATCAGCGCGAGATGCTGTTCGGCCCCACGGCGGAAGAGGTCGTCACCGAGATCTTTCGCGGCAGCGTGCGGTCCTACAAGGACCTGCCGAAGAACCTCTACCAGATCTCCTGGAAGTTCCGCGACGAGGTAAGGCCGCGCTTCGGCACCATGCGCTCGCGCGAGTTTCTGATGAAGGACGCCTATTCGTTCGACCTCGATCAGGCTTCCGCCCGCCACGCCTACAACCGGATGTTCGTCGCCTATCTGCGCACCTTTGCCGGGCTTGGCCTCAAGGCGATCCCGATGCGCGCCGATACCGGCCCCATCGGCGGCGACCTCAGCCACGAGTTCATCATCCTGGCGAGCACCGGCGAGAGCGAAGTCTACTGCGACAGCCAGTATCTCGATTTCGAGACCCCGCCGATCACCACCGATTTCGACGACGTCGCCGGCCTCCAGGGCACCGTCGACCGCTGGACCTCGCATTACGCCGCCACCTCCGAGATGCACGAGCCGGCGGCCTTCGCCGAAGTCCCTCAGGACAACCAGATGGCCGCGCGCGGCATCGAGGTCGGGCACATCTTCTATTTCGGCACGAAGTATTCCGAGCCGATGGGTGCCAAGGTCACCGGTCCCGACGGGGTCGACCGCCCGGTCCATATGGGCTCCTACGGCATCGGCCCGAGCCGGCTGGTGGCGGCGATCATTGAGGCGAGCCACGACGAGGCCGGCATCATCTGGCCGGATTCCGTTGCCCCCTTCGACGTGGCCCTGATCAACCTGAAGACCGGCGATACCGCCACCGACGCGGCCTGCGCCGAAATCCAGGCGAACCTGGAGGCCTCCGGCCTCACCGTCTTGTACGATGACCGCGACGAGCGGCCGGGCGCCAAATTCGCCACCGCCGACCTGATCGGCCTGCCCTGGCAGGTCATCGTCGGTCCGCGCGGCCTCGCCGAAGGCAAGATCGAGCTCAAGCGTCGGGCCGGCGGCGACCGTGAATCGATCGCGCCGATCGACCTCCTCGCTCGCTTGAAGCGGGTCTGAGGCCGCCATGGCGGCGGCGATGATGGACCGGCTCAAGGGGGTCGGCGCGCTGTTCCGGCGCGGCAGCACGCCGCCCTTCGCCGGCTTCGAGTGGATTCTCGCGGGGCGCTACCTGCGTGCGCGCCGTCGCGGCGGCGGCGTGTCCGTTGTGGCATTCTTTTCCGTGCTCGGGATCGCGCTCGGGGTCGCCACCCTCATCATCGTGCTCTCGGTGATGAACGGTTTTCGCACCGAACTTCTGTCGAAGATCGTCGGCATCAACGGCCACGTCTTCGTCAATCCCATCGACAAGCTGTTCACCGATTACGAGGATCTGTCCGACCGCCTCTCCAAGGTGGCGGGCGTGCGCTCCGCGATCCCTCTGGTGGAGGGACAGGCCTTCGCCTCGTCGCCCTATGGCGGCAGCGGCGTGCTGGTCCGCGGCATCCGTGCGAGCGACCTCGACAAGATCGGCGCCATCGCCAGCAACATCCGCGGCGGCACCCTCGATGGCTTCGACGATGGAACCGGCGTCGCCATCGGCCGGCGGCTGGCCGACTCGCTCGGGCTCCAGGCCGGCGACCAGATAACCCTGTCGACACCCAAGGGCGCGACGACGCCGTTCGGCACCGCCCCGCGGACCAAGGCCTACACCGTCAAGGCAGTGTTCGAAATCGGCATGACCGAGTTCGACGCCACCTTCGTGTTCATGCCGCTCACCGAATCCCAGGCCTTCTTCAACCGCGATTCCGACGTCAGCCTGATCGAGATCTACCTCGACAATGCCGACGGGGTCGCGGCGATCCTGCCCGATCTCCAGATGGCGGCGGAGCGCCCGGTGGCGCTCACCGACTGGCGCCAGCGCAACCGAACCTTCTTCGGTGCCCTCGAGGTCGAGCGCAACGTGATGTTCCTGATCCTCAGCCTGATCGTGGTGGTGGCGACCCTCAACATCGTCTCCGGGTTGATCCTGCTGGTGCGCGACAAGTCGAGCGACATCGCGATCCTGCGCACCATGGGGGCGACCCCCGGGACGATCCTGCGCGTGTTTCTGATCAACGGCGCGCTCATCGGCATCGTCGGTACCCTGAGCGGGCTGGCCCTCGGCGTGGTCGTCACCCTCAACATCAAGCCGATCCAGCGGGTGCTGTTTCCCTCCGCCTGGGACCCGACCGTGCGGTTCCTGGCCGAGATTCCGGCCGAGATGAATTCGAGCGAGATCATCGTCGTGGTGGTCACCTCCATCGCCCTGTCGCTGCTCGCGACGCTGTATCCCTCGTGGCGCGCCGCCCGGCTCGATCCGGTGCAGGCGCTTCGCTACGGCTGAGTGGACCCGAGGACATCCATGGAAACGAAAGCCGAGGCGCCCGGCGCGCAGCCGGTCCCGGCCTTGTTCTTCGCCAAGGTGGAACGGCGCTACACCCAAGGCACCGGCGCGCTCGACATTCTGCGAGGTGCCGACCTCGCGATCTGGCCCGGCGAACTGGTGGCGCTGGTGGCACCCTCGGGCGCCGGCAAGTCGACCCTGCTGCATCTGGCCGGCTTGCTGGAACGGCCGGATGGCGGCGAGGTCTATATCGGCGGGCAGCCCACCGCTGCCATGCCGGATCGTGAGCGCACGCGCATCCGGCGCGAGGAGATGGGCTTCGTCTATCAGTTCCACCACCTCCTGCCGGAGTTCTCCGCTTTGGAGAACGTGGTGATGCCCCAGCTCATCCGTGGCCTCTCCAACACGGAGGCCAAGGCGCGGGCGACCGAATTGCTGAGCTTCCTTGGGCTGAAGGAACGGCTGATCCATCGGCCGGCCGAACTCTCGGGCGGCGAACAGCAGCGCGTCGCCATCGCCCGCGCCGTCGCCAACGGCCCGCGGCTGTTGCTGGCCGACGAGCCCACCGGCAACCTCGACCCGCATACGGCGGCCCACGTCTTCGGCATCCTCGTCTCGCTGGTGCGGGCCTCCGGCCTCGCCGCGTTGGTGGCCACCCACAACATGGACCTCGCCGCGCGCATGGATCGGCGTGTGACGATCCGCGATGGGTTGATCGAGCAGTTGGACTGACGCGCCCCTCGGCCGCTGTGTTGCGAATCGTCATCCCCGATAATACGTACGTGATTGTGTACGGATGGGGTGTTCGCGATGACGCATGTCGGCTTCACGGAATTGCGCAAGAATCTCGCGACGCACTTCGACCGCGTCGAGGCCGACCGGACAGAACTCGTCGTCACCCGGCAGAACCATGAGGATCTGGTGATCCTGCCGCTCGCGGAATTCGAAAGCTTGCGGGAAACCCTGCATCTGCTCGGGACACCCGCGAATGCGCGTCGTCTGACAGAGGCGTTGGCACAGCTCGACGCCGGTCACGGTCGCGCGCATGACCTGATCGAGCCGTGAAGCTTGTCTGGTCGGACCATGCCTGGGATGACTACCTGCATTGGCAGAGCACGGATCGCGACACGCTCGTCCGCATCAATGAGCTGATTCGACAGGCGCGGCGGACCCCGTTCGTCGGAATCGGCAAGCCCGAGCCAGTCAAGGGCAACCTCAAGGGTTGGTGGTCGAGACGGATCAGCGGAGAGCATCGCTTGGTCTATCGCGTCTCCGGGACCGGGGAGGGGCAGGCCCTCGAAATCCTCCAATGCCGCTGGCATTACGATGGTTAGAGGCCGCTCGGCGGGTCGCTCGCCGCGATCCGTTCATCGCCTTTTAACCTTGTGGAACGAGCTCCCGAATTCCCGCTTTACATAGAACAAAACAAGAACAAAATGGAGGCCTTCAACGAGAGGCGCTTCCCATGTTCAAGCGGATGATCCTGACCGGTGCTGTGGAATTCATGGCGTTCGGCTTGCTGGCGGTGTCGGTGGCGGCCTGGGCAGTCGCATTGGCGCCATTGCGATAGCGTTGCGGGCGCAGCACAAACGGCGGCCTTCCACAGGCAAACCGAACCAGACGCATGTTCTTGATGGATCGTTCACCACGACTCGGGCTGATGGGAGCATGGCGCGCATCCTCAAAGACCCTGGCTTCGTCCACCTCCACGTCCATTCCTCGTTCTCGCTGCTCGAGGGGGCGCTGAAGGTCGGCGACATCGTCAAGGCGGCCGCGGCCGATAAGCAGCCGGCTTTGGCGCTCACCGACACCAACAACCTGTTCGGTGCCCTGGAATTTTCAGAAAAGGCGTCCGGTGCCGGCATCCAGCCCATCGCCGGCCTGCAAGTGACCGTGGCCTTCGAGGCGGTGGACCCGATGGCACGGGCCACCCAGCAGCAGAGCGGCAGCGCCAACATCGTCGTGCTGGCGCAGGACGAGACCGGCTATGGCAACCTCCTGCGTCTGGCGAGCCGCGCGTATTTCGATGGACCGCTCGGCGATACCCCGCGGGTGAGCATCGACGCGCTGGTGGACTCCGCCTCAGGCTTGATCGCGCTTACCGGCGGCACCACCGGCCCCCTCGATTCCGCCCTGCGCATGGGCCGGGCCGAGATCGCCGCCACGCGCCTCGCCCAGCTCAGATCGGTCTTCGGCGAGGACAATCTCTACGTCGAAATCCTTCGCCACGGCCTCGACGACGAGCGCCGGATCGAAGCCGAATTGCTGCGCCTGGCCGAGGTGAATGGGCTGTCCATCGTCGCCACCAACGAGCCGTTCTTCGCCAAACCCGACGATTACGACGCGCACGACGCATTGCTCGCCATCGCCGACGGTCGTCTCGTCTCTGACGATCGGCGCCGCAAGCTGACCCCGCGCCACGGCTTCACCACCCGCGCCCAGATGGCCGAACTGTTTCGCGATCTGCCCGACGCGTTGAACGCCACCGTCGAAATCGCCATGCGCTGCGCGTATCGCGTGCGCACCCGCAAACCCATCCTGCCGAACTTCGGCGTGATCGCGGCCCTCGATGCCGCCGCCCCCGATGTGGAAGCCGCGCCGCCTCTGGACGAGCCGGCCGAGTTGCGCCGTCAGGCCGAAGCCGGCCTCGACTTCCGCCTCGCTCAGCACGGCACGGCGCCGGGGATGGACGAGCAGGTCTATCGCGATCGCCTCGCCTTCGAGCTCGACGTCATCGTCGGCATGAAGTTCCCTGGCTACTTCCTCATCGTGTCGGACTTCATCAAGTGGGCGAAGGACCACGACATCCCCGTCGGCCCCGGCCGTGGTTCGGGTGCCGGATCGCTGGTGGCGTGGTCGCTTCTCATCACCGATCTCGACCCGCTCCGGTTCGGCCTGCTGTTCGAGCGCTTCCTCAACCCCGAGCGCGTCTCGATGCCCGACTTCGACATCGACTTCTGCGTCGATGGCCGCGAGCGCGTGATCCAGTACGTGCAGGAGCGCTACGGCCACGAACAGGTGGCACAGATCATCACCTTCGGTACGCTCCAGGCGCGCGGCGTGTTGCGCGACGTCGGCCGCGTTCTGGAGATGCCCTACGGGCAGGTCGACAAGCTGACCAAGCTGGTGCCGCAGAACCCGGCCAACCCGGTGACGCTCGCCCAGGCGATCGAGGGCGAGCCCAAGCTGCAGCAGGCGATGGAGGAAGAGCCCATCGTCGCCCGGCTGATGCAGATCGCCAAGAAGCTCGAGGGCCTGCACCGCCACGCCTCGACCCACGCCGCTGGCGTGGTCATCGGCGACCGGCCGCTCGAACAGCTCGTGCCGCTCTACCGCGATCCGAAGACCGGCATGCGGGTGACCCAGTTCAACATGAAATGGGTCGAGGCCGCCGGCCTGGTGAAGTTCGACTTCCTGGGTCTGAAGACCCTGACCTTGCTGCGCTACTGCACCGACCTGCTGGCCAAGCGCGGGATCATCGTCGATCTGGCATCATTGCCACTGGACAACGAAGCCACCTACCTGCCGATGAAGCGCGGCGAGACGGTGGGCGTGTTCCAGGTGGAATCCGCTGGCATGCGCAAGGCGCTGGTGGAGATGCAGGCCGACCGGTTCGAGGACATCATCGCCCTGGTGGCGCTCTATCGCCCCGGCCCCATGGCCAACATCCCGGTCTATTGCGAGCGCAAGCTCGGACGCGACGCCGGCAACGAGGCGAGCTGGTACCCGCACGAGAAGCTCGAGCCGATCCTGCGCGAGACCTTCGGCATCATCGTCTACCAAGAGCAGGTAATGGAGGTGGCCAAGGTCCTGGCCGGCTACTCGCTGGGCGAGGCCGACATGCTCCGCCGCGCCATGGGCAAGAAGATCAAGGCGGAGATGGACGCCCAGCGCGACCGTTTCGTGAAGGGCTGCATCGAGCGCGAACTCACCAAGTCCAAGGCGGACGAGATCTTCGATCTGCTCGCCAAGTTCGCCGATTACGGCTTCAACAAATCGCACGCCGCCGCCTACGCCCTGCTGACCTACCAGACCGCCTATCTCAAGGCGAACCACCCGGTGGAGTTCCTGGCGGCCGCCATGCAGCTCGACATCGACGTCACCGACAAGCTCGCCGAGTTCCGCCAGGACGCCCAGCGGCTCAAGATCGTCGTCGAGCCGCCCTCGATCAACACCTCCGGCGTCAACTTCGAGGTACACGAAGGCCGCATCGGCTACGCCCTGTCGGCGCTCAAGGGCGTCGGGCGCGGCGCCGTCGAGGCCATCGTGCAGGCGCGCGGGACCGAGCCATTCAAGGATCTGGCCTGCCTCGCCCGGCGCATCAACCCGCGCCTCATCAACAAGCGGACGCTGGAAAGCCTGGTGGCGGCCGGCGCTTTGGATGCGATCGAGCCCGACCGCTCGCGCGCCTCCGCCGCCATCGAGCCGATGATGAAGATGGCGCAGGAAGGCGTCCCTTCGGTGGAGGGCATGACCGACATGTTCGGCGGCATCGCCTCGGCCGATGTCGGTCTGCGCATCCCGCCCCACGAGCCGTGGCCGATGGCCGACAAGCTCAAGAAGGAATACGACGCCATCGGCTTCTTTCTCTCGGGCCACCCGCTCGACGAGTACGGCGATCTTCTGGGCAAGCTGCGGGTCCAGACCTGGGCCGAGTTCTGCCGGGCGGTGCGGGGCGGTACCACCAGCGTGGGCCGGGTGGCGGCCTCCGTCCTCGATCGATCGGAGCGGCGCACCAAGACCGGCAACAAGCTCGGCATCGTCATCCTGTCGGACCAGACCGGGCATTTCGAGGCGATCATCTTCTCCGAAGGGCTCGGCCAGTACCGTGACATCCTGGAGCCGGGCCGACCGCTGGTGCTCCAGCTCCAGGCCAATCTCGAGGGCGAGGACGTGCGCGCCCGCATCATCACCGCCGAACCCCTCGATGCGGCGGTGGCCCGCCACCAGAAGGGGATGCGCGTCTACCTGTGCGACGACCGCCCGATCGCCTCGGTGCAGCAACGCCTGCAGGTCCGCGGCGAGGGCGAGGTCTCGCTGATCCTCATGCTCGACGGCGGTGACCGCGAGGTCGAGGTCAAGCTGCCGGGTAAGTACCAGGCGACCCCGCAGATCGCCGGCGCGCTCAGGGCGGTGCCGGGGGTGGTGCAGGTCGAGGTGAATTGAGCGGCTGCCCCTTCCTTCGTAGAGGGGGAGGGGCGGCCTCGCCCACCAATTCAGGAGGCCGCTAATCCCCGGCGTCCGGGTGGCACATCCTCGCGCTCTTGCATGACTGAGCGTGCCCGCGCCTCCAATCGCTCGGCCACCAACGCCTGCAGCCGCCACAGGTGCGCATCCAAAATACCCTCGCGGGCGCAGGCCTCCGCGGTGCGGAACAGGTATTCCGCACTGGGCCCGAGATGGCCGGCACCCGTGGCGATCCGGTCGGCGATCTCCGCTTCGGTGAGGCGCCCGGTGTAGCGGTCGCTGGCGCGGTTGACGACGAAGGTGAGGGCCGTCACCGGGCCCTGCCCGGTCTCCACCGTGACCCAGCGGCTCTCGTAGCCGTTGCCGCGCATCTCGCGTCGCCACACCGGCAGCAGCGTGAGATGCGGATCGTCGTCCGTGAGCCTGAAGGCGACGCCCCGGCAGAGTCCGCCATGATCGAGCGCCAGCACCAGGCCGGGCCGGTCGGTGCTGCCGCGAAACCGCCGCTGCAACAGGCAGAACCGGCGGTGATAGCCCCGCACCGTCCCGGTCCGGCGCTCCGAGACGGCGAATTCCGGCTGCCAGATCAGGGAGCCGTAGCCGAACACCCAGAGACCGTCCGCCGATACGGGCCTACGGGCGAGAGCCCGGTCGAGGCCGCGGCCGAGTTCCGCGTCGGTCAGGAGGGTGAGGGCGCCCGGATCGTCGCGGACGGGGTCGGGATGGGCGCGGGCGATGAGGTCGAGGGAGAGCGAAAGCGGCCGATGCTGCATCCCGCCATCGTTCCATCGCCGCGCGACGCGGGCAAGTCTCTCATCGGATCACGCCTTGTTGCCGAGCGTCTCCAGCTCTGGAAACGGCTCGGTGCGGTGGCCGGTGCAGACCTCCTCGTCATCCTCGACGATCTTCAGGACGCCGCCCTCGTCGCGGATCACCACCTTGGCGCGCTCGCCCTTGCCGAAGGTGCGGCCCTTCATTTGGGTGGAGACGCAATAGAGCGTGCGGCCGCCATCCTCGAACGGCCCGCTGATCCGGCTGTGCGCGAACCGCACCGGGAGGATCGAGATCGATCCGAAATCGGACTGGCGTAGGGCGAGTGCCGCGACGCGCTCGCGGATGGTTGTGGAGTGGGTTGCCAGCGGGGGCGCCGGGACGCGCGGAGTGCAGGCGGCCAGCATCGCGGCGAGAACGAGAGCGGGACCGGCTGTCCAATGCGAGACCCGACACCCTCTGCGTGGCCGAGACGCCCGCCGAGTGGCTCGAAAGCGGGAATACCCGACGCCGTCGTGTCCGGCAGCCCGGCATGAGCGGCGCGCGTCGAAAACGGATCGGCTGGGTATCGTCATGGAAGAGCCGCTTGTGATTCGGAGCGTCTTTCCAAGCTAGACGGTTTCCCGCATCGCGCGAATTCGCCGGGCACTGCAGTCGGAGGCCTTCCACCGCGTTTCCAAGCGCCGTTCCCCGCCCTATGACGACGCCATGCAATGGACCGACGACGGCATCGTGCTGGGGTTACGCAAACAGGGTGAGACGAGCGTCGTCCTCGAATTGATGACGGCCGCCCATGGCCGCCATCTCGGCCTCGTCCATGGCGGGCGCTCGCGGCGGATGCAGCCGGTGCTCCAACCCGGCAACCGGGTACAGGCGACGTGGCGGGCGCGGCTCGACGAGAACCTGGGCGCCTTCACGGTGGAGCCGATCGAATCGGCGGCCTCGCGCCTGATGGGCTCCGGGCTCGCCCTCTACGGAGTCGCGCATCTCGCAGCGCTGCTGCGGCTGCTGCCCGAGCGCGACCCGCACGTCGAACTCTATGAAGCCGCCCGCATCCTGGTCGCCCACCTGCACGACCCCGATATCGCGCCGCCCCTGATGGTGCGATTCGAATTGGCGCTCCTCTCCGAGCTCGGGTTCGGCCTCGATCTCTCGGCCTGTGCGGCGACGGGGGGCAACGATGCGCTGATCTACGTCTCGCCCCGCAGCGGCCGGGCGGTGAGCGCCTCCGCCGGCGAACCGTTTCGCGACAAGCTTTTCGCCCTGCCGGCCTTCCTGCGCGAGCGCCTGTCAGGCGCCCCCGTGCCGATGACGCCGGATGTCCGGGACGTTACCGCGGGGTTTACCTTGACGGGGTATTTCCTCGATCTGCACATCTGGGGGCCGCGGGACATACCGGCCCCCGAGGAGCGGACGCGCTTCGTTGCACTCGGCACGCAGACCCCGTAGGTCGTTCGTGCTATGTTCTGGTTTGGATCAGGGTGATCCGGGAGTTCGTCATGGGTCAGCCCTTCGAGCCGCCATCGGGCTCCGACGGCATCGAGAGCGTCGAGTTGAAATCCGCATTGGAGGACCGCTACCTCGCCTATGCGCTCTCGACGATCATGCACCGGGCGCTGCCGGACGCGCGCGACGGGCTCAAGCCCGTGCACCGGCGCATCCTGTTCGCCATGCGGCTCCTGAAGCTCGATCCGACCTCGGCCTTCAAGAAATGCGCCCGCATCGTCGGCGACGTCATCGGCAAATATCATCCGCACGGCGACACCGCGGCCTACGATGCGCTGGTGCGCATGGCGCAGGACTTCGCGCAGCGTTATCCGCTGGTCGACGGTCAGGGCAATTTCGGCAACATCGACGGCGATAACGCCGCCGCCCAGCGTTACACCGAAGCGCGGATGACGGAGGTCGCCCGCCTCCTGATGGAGGGGCTCGACGACGATTCCGTCGACTTCCGCCCGAACTACGATGGGCAGGAAGAGGAGCCGGTGGTGCTGCCGGCGGCGTTCCCGAACCTGCTCGCCAACGGCTCCCAGGGCATCGCCGTCGGCATGGCGACCTCGATCCCGCCGCACAACGCGGCCGAGCTCTGCGACGCGGCGCTCTATCTCATCTCCCATCCGGAGGCGACCTCGGCCCAGCTCCTCACCTTCGTGAAGGGGCCGGACTTTCCCACCGGCGGCATCCTCATCGACAGTGCCGAATCGATCACCGAATCCTACCGCACCGGGCGCGGCGCCTTCCGGGTGCGCGCCCGCTGGGCCAAGGAGGATCTCGGACGCGGCACCTGGACCATCGTCGTCACCGAGATTCCGTACGGCGTCCAGAAGGCGCGGTTGATCGAAAAGCTCGCCGAGCTGCTGCAGGAGAAGAAGCTCCCGCTGCTCGCGGACGTGCGCGACGAATCGGCCGAGGACGTGCGCATCGTGCTGGAGCCGCGTGCCCGCAACGTCGATCCCGTCATCCTGATGGAATCGCTGTTCCGGCTCACCGAACTCGAAGCCCGCATCTCGCTCAACATGAACGTGCTGGTGGGCGGGCTCGTGCCCCGCGTCATCGGGCTCAGCGAAGCCCTGCGCGAATGGCTCGACCATCGCCGCGTCGTGCTCCAGCGCCGCTCCCGCCACCGCCTGTCCCAGATCGAGCGCCGCCTCGAAATCCTCGGCGGCATGCTCATCGTCTATCTCGACCTCGACGAGGTGATCCGCATCATCCGTGAGGAGGACGAGCCGAAGCTCGCCTTGATGAAGCGCTTCGAGCTCACCGAGATCCAGGCCAACGCGATCCTCGACACCCGCCTGCGCAGCCTGCGCAAGCTCGAGGAGATGGAACTCAAGCGCGAACTCGAAACGCTGACCAAGGAGAAGCTCGGGCTCGAAGAGCTTCTGGGTTCGGACAAGATGCAATGGAGCGACATCACCAAGCAGATTCGCGCGGTGAAGAAGACCTTCGGCCCCGAGACCAAGATCGGCGCCCGCCGCACCACCCTGGAGAACCCGCCCGACACCGCCGGGATCGATTTCGCCTCCGCCATGGTGGAGCGCGAGCCGATCACCGTCATCGTCTCGACCAAGGGCTGGATTCGCGCGCTCAAGGGCCACGTCGCCGACCTGTCGGGCGTCACCTTCAAGGGCGATGACGGCCTCAAGATCGCGTTTCCGAGCGAGACCACGGCGAAGATCCTGGTGCTCGCCTCCAACGGCAAGGTCTTCACCCTGGAAGCGGCCAAGCTGCCGGGCGGTCGCGGCTTCGGCGATCCGATCCGGCTCATGGTCGACTTCGACGACGGCACCGAGATCGTGGCCGCATTACCCTACCAGCCGGGGGGCAAGCTGCTGGTGGCGGCCTCGGATGGGCGCGGCTTCCTGGCCCCGGCCGATGCCCTCGTCGCCAACACCCGCAAGGGCAAGGGGATCATCGGGCTCGACGATCCGGCCACCGCCGTCCTGCTCACCGCGGGCGCCGGCGATCATGTCGCCGTGTGCAGCGCCGACCGGCTGCTCCTGGTGTTTCCGGTCTCCGAACTGGCCGAATTGTCCCGCGGCAAGGGCGTGCGCCTGCAGCGCTGCCGCCAGACCACGCTCCTCGACGCACACGTCTTCAACTTGGCCGAAGGACTTCCCTGGATGGAGGCCGGCGGTCAGGCGCGGCTCGCCAACGCGGCCGTGCTGGAGAAGTGGATGGGCCACCGCGCCGATGCCGGCGCGCTCATGACCCGGAGCTTCCCGAAATTCGAGCGGTTCGGAAAGTAGGCGCACGGCTCGAAGGCACCTGGGCGGACGCCACGGCGCCTCGTCCTGGACGCCGGGTGAGGGGACGAAGCGCCGGCTGTCATACCGTTTCCATTTGATCGCCTCGGTCTCTTGTGAGCTCGGGTCCCCTCTCCTGGCTGGCCGCACCGTTCTTTGCGACGCCCGGTACCAAGGCGGCAGCGGGAATGCCTTCGGGTGCCAGTTCCAGGTTCAGGGGAGCAGTTCTGGGTTTGCCAGTACCCATGCGTATAAGGGGTCGGCTTTGCGGTTTACTTGTACTTTACTCAAAAACAACTTTGTATCGCCAAATAGCTGGTTCGGCTCATTTGGTATGAAACCATAAATTCACGAGATTGACTAGCGAACGCACGACACTTCCGGTGAATACAAGCTGGGAATTTTAAAGGGCGTTAACTTGACGGTCGTAGAGTGTCATTCTGCGACCATCACATTTGGCGTGCTCAGGCGCATGCTGATAAAGGTTGAGGCCGACCATGAGTAATATCAATCCCACGAATTTATCAGCACGCGATAACCTGAAGGCGTTTTTTCAGACTAGGGGGGGACAGCCCGATGCTCCGGGCATTCCATCTCCGACAAAAGAGGCCACTGCCGGAGTTTCGAGCGCGCCCGCCACGGTGGTCGATCTCTCCGATCGGGCAAAGGCCATGTTGAAGCGCAATGAAGCAGACCAAGTGGTCGCGGATCGGCTCGCCGAGCAAATTACGTCGGCTAAGTCCGATGGCAGACCAGGCGTCGCTGGCAGGTCAGAACAGGGACAATCCAAAAGCCCCACGCTGGACGATATTCTTGGGGGAGGGTCGTCCTCGAAGGCCGCTGCAGGTTCTCCACAGGGGCTGAATTATCGCAGTGAGCGTATCGAACAGCTGCGTGACGCCAGTCGTCAGGCCGATGGAAGCGTGAGGAGCTTCTCAGTCACCGAGAGCAACGTGTTCGAGGTGCCAACGTCGTCTGCCGAAATCAATGACTGGTACGACAATACGGGCAAATCGCTGGTTGAGCTGGCATACCAGCATCCAGATGGCGATGTGAGCGGCATTGGCAGCGCCATTCAGAGCAAGACCGTTAAAATCCTGAACGCCAAGGACATTCCGGGCCTGAATTTTGCCAATACAATTAACTTCTCAGGTGGAGAAGGCGGTGCACAGGTCAACGACATGCATTCCTACAATCGAGATGCCGAGATTTTCAAAGACCCAAACATCAACTATCAGGTTTCCAGCAACAGAACTGTCCTCGCTTGGCCTAAGTCTGTCAGTTACTGACTATTAATTCTCTGAATGTGATCTGAAACAGCAGGTTGCGATGGCGCAGCGTCGCTTCGCCGAAGTGTGGGTTTTGACCGCTGTGCCCGCGGACTCGCTGCCTCACCGGTCCATAGGCGGCGGTCGTCGATATTTTTCTGCCAGAAAACGAGCCCACCAATGCCCATCCGCTTCATGATCGTGCTCACGTGCAGCCGGCCAACAGCAAACCCTTCTCGACCCAGCAGATCGCGCAACATGCGGGCGCCAGCAAACGGCTAATCCAGATGTAGTTCATCGATCCGCCGCATCGGCGCCAGATCGCCGGGCGATGCCGGACATGGCAGGTAATCGATGCTGCTCCGGCTGATATCGAGTATCGGAGCCTGCCGGGTCACCGATAGTTCATGGTTCCGATCAATCATCGCTTTGCGCTCAGCAGGCCGGCTTTGCTGAGCGCTCCTTCCAAAACATCGTGTTCCAGTGTTAGCTGGCCAATCTTGGCGTGTAGGATCTTCACATCCACCGTCGGGATGGGCGGCTCAGCGCGGCCCTCGCTGCCAAAGACATCGGCGGCGCCCTCCAGAAGCTGGCTGAGCCATTGCGTGATCTGATCGGGGTGCACGTCAAACTGTTGGGCCAGCTCCGCTAGGGTCTTCTCACCCTTGATGGCGGCCAGCGCCACTTTCGCCTTGAATAAAGGAGAGGGACAGGGTGAGGTGCTTGATCTGTCCGGATGGACCACGTCCCTCACCCCAACCCACTCCTAAACGGGGAAGGGAGCCTGTTGCGCCCTTACCCACCGATCGTATCAACCGGAAACCGAATCAGAACGGCCGGTCGGCCGGTACGCGCGCAGCCGCGATTTCCTCCGCGCGGGGCGGACGGATGACGACCAGCCCGTCGCGCCAGCCCTCGCCGATCAATCCGAGCCGGGCGAAGGCGTCGAGCCAGCCATCCATCGGCCAGATGCCGTGGCGGGCGTGGAAGCGGCGGCCGTTGCGGACGATGTCCGAAAAATGCTGGAGCGGCGGGTCGCAGGCGAGATGGTGCTGATGGAAGGCCTGGCCTCCGGCGCTGAGGAGCACCGGCACGCCGAGCGCATCGGCGCGGAAGGCGAGGTCGGTATCCTCGGCGCCGTAGCCGTCGAACGCCTCGTCGAAACCACCGATGCGGTCGAAGGTGGCGGCCCGCACCCCGAAGGCCAGCGACCAGAACAGGCCGGGATTGTCGGTGCGGGCGAGACCCGCCTCGGGAAAGTGCCGGACCGGATGCGGGTGCCCGGCGGCGCGCAGAGCGCCTTCGGTCCAGCCATCCGCGACGGCGCCGGCCGGCAGGTAGCGGATTTCGCAGCAGACGAGGCCATCGGCCTCGGCGAGGTCGCGGCTCAGGGAGTCCACGAGGTCGGCGGAGGGGATGCAGTCCACGTCGAGGAACACCAGCCGCGCGGTTGCGGCGGCCCGGCGTCCGGCATTGCGCGCGCGCGCCAACGGCAGGCCGTCGCTGTCGAGGACGATGCGCCGGATCGGGAAGCCGCAAGCGGGCAGTGGCGCGGGCGCGCGGCCCATCTCCACCACGATGCATTCGGCCGGATGCGGGCCGCGCCCCAATCCTTCCAGTAGCCGGGCCAAATGGGCGTCGCGGCCCTTGTTCAGGGTGATGACGGTGGTGTCGGCGATCATGGGGCGTCCGGCTCCATCGCCACGAAAATCTCGTGGTCTTGCGCGAAGCGCGTCAGCATCGCCGGCTCCAGGCGAAAGCCGGTGGGGTCGTCGGCGATCAGGTCGGTGGTCTGCGAGCGATGGGCGGCGATCGCGCGTGCCTTGGCGGGGAGATGCGCGGAGATGTCGAGCCGCAGGCCGGTGGGGCCGGGGCCGACCTCGGTGCCCATCGGCAGGGTCCAGCCCCAGACCGGATAGGCGAAGGCCTTCGCGCCGCCGAGTGTCGGCTGGGCCAGCCGGACGATGGCGGCGGCCGCCTGGTGGTCGCAATGGGGATCGTGGCCCCAGGTCACGCAGACCGCGCCGGCGCCGCTGTCCCGCACCGCGGCGACGATGGCGTCGGCGGCCTGCTGCGCCACCGGGCCGGTGCTCGGCACGCCGGCATCGGGCAGACGCAGGAAGGTCACGGACTCGGGCGGGACGCCGAGGGCGCCCACGGCCTCCAGCGTCTCGGCTTCGCGCAAAGCCCGCAACTTGAGCGGGGGATACAGCGCCGAATGGGTGTGCGAGCCGCAGCCGTCGCTGACGATCACCACCCGGACGTCGCGGCCACGGGCGCGCGCCGCCGCGATCAGGCCACCGCAGCCGAGGCTCTCGTCGTCGGGGTGCGGGGCCACCACCACGAGGCCGCCGCCGTTCAGGAGGGCGTCGAGGTCGCCGACCGGCAGGGCTTCGGCGGCTTTCAGGAAAGCGTCGGCATGCATGGAAGTCGCGGATCCGGTGGGAGGCTACGCAGCGAGGCGGCCTTCATGCCCGCGAACGGATGATCCCGAGGTGAACGACGGAGTCGATCAGAGCGGAGCCGATCGAGACCGCAGCCGCGAAGGCCGCCGGTATCAGATCGCGGTCTCGGACTGGATGGCACGCTCGGCGATCGCCCCTGCGGTGGTGAGCCAGATCGCGTCGCGATGCGCCGCGATGTGTTCGAGTGCCCGGCGCAATGGGCGGAGCCGATGCGGCTGGCCGACGATGTAGGGGTGGAGCGCGATGCCCATCACCAGGGGCGCGGAGGCCGATTGCTCCAGCATCTCGTCGAAGGCATCGACGATCATGTCGGCGAAGTCCCGGCCCGAATCCTTGCGCGCGACGATGGCCGGGATGTCGTTGATCTCCTGCGGATAGGGCAAGGCCAGGATGCGGCCGCCGCTGCGGGTGGCGAGCCAGGTCGGCTGGTCGTCGTGGCACCAGTCGAGGAGATAGCGGTAGCCGGCCTCTTCCAGCAGGTCGGGCGTCACCCGGCTCTGCGAGATCCAGGGGCCGAGCCAGCCGGCGGGGGCGCGGCCCTCGTGGTGGGTGAGCTCCGCCGTCGCCTCGGCGATCAGGGCGCGTTCCTCCGCCTCGCCGAGAATGCCCTGGCGCTCGGAATTGGTGCGGCCATGGCCGACGATCTCGTCGCCGCGCGCGCGGAACGCCTCGATCAGGCCGGGACAGTCGCGGTAGAGCCGGCTGTTGACGAGTACGCTCGCCGGTAGCTTCAGGCGGTCGAGGGTCTCCTTCAGCCGCCAGGCGCCGACGCGGTTGCCCCAGTCGCGCCACGCGTAATTCAGCACGTCCGGCTGCGGGCCGCCCGGCGCGAGTTCGGCACCGAGGCCGCGGCCGAAATCGAAGCCTTCGAGGTTGAGCGCGAGATAGACCGCGAGGCGCCGGTCTCCGGGCCAAGCGTAGACCGGGCGGTCGGGCAGGGCGCTGTAGGCGTAGCGGCCGTGGTCGGGTCCGGTCGCGTCGGCATCCATGGCGGTCTCGCTGTTTCAACGGTTGAGGGGCGGCGGCCTTCGTGTAACCCACCCGGTGGCCGCGTCGTAGGCGGCACCGAGCTGCAGGCAGGCGAATTCGCCGTGGTTCGGCCCGACGATCTGGATGCCCGCCGGGCGCCCATCGGCATCGAACCCCGCCGGCACGTTGAGGGCCGGCAAGCCCGACATGGTGATGGGGACCACCACCTCCATCCAGCGGTGATAGGTGCTCATCGCCCGGCCGCCGACGAATTTCGGCCAGCGCTGCGTCACGTCGAACGGGAACACCTGGGTGCTGGGCAGAACGAGGAAGTCGTAGCGCGTCATGAAGCGCCGCAGCGTCGCGTACCAGACGGTGCGTCCTTCCTGCGCCGTCGTCACCTGATCGGCGCTCAGCGCCAGGCCGCGCTCCACTTCCCAGATCGCCTCGGGCTTCATGAGGGCCCGGTGTGCCGGATCGTCGTAGAGCGGGCGGAGATTCGAGGCGGTCATCCAGGCCCGCAGGGTGAGCCAGTGGTGCCAGAGCGCCTCCATGTCGAAGGCCGGGCACGCGGCCTCGACCCGGCAGCCGATGGTCTCGAACGCGGACAGGGCGCTCCGGTCGAGGTCGAGCAAGCCGGGTTCGAACGGCACATGCCCGTCGAAGTCGCCGAGCCAGGCGATGCGCGTGCCGGAGAAGTCGCGGGTCAGGTCGCCGGCGAAGACCGCCGGATCCTGCCGGTTGGAATAGGGGCTGGCGGCATCGTAGCCGGCCTGTACCGACAGCATCAGGCCGATATCCGCCGGCGAACGCCCGATGGCGCCGGACACTGCGAGCCCCGGCGTGAACGCGTCCCGGGCTTCGGTGGGGATGCGGCCGAAGCTGGGGCGAAGGCCGAACACGTTGTTGAAGGCCGCCGGATTGCGCAGCGAGCCGGCATGGTCGCTGCCGTCGGCGACGGGTTGCAGGCGCAGGCTCACCGCCACCGCCGCGCCGCCGCTCGATCCGCCTGCCGTCTTGGTCCGGTCGTAGGCGTTGCGGGTGGCCCCGAAGACCGGGTTGAAGGTCTGCGAGCCGAGGCCGAATTCGGGGGTGTTGGTCTTGCCGATGAAGAGCGCCCCGCTCGCGCGCAGGCGCGCCACCATGAGGGAGTCGGACTCGGCGATCCGGTTCCGAAAGATCGGCGAGCCCTGGGTGAACGGCAGGCCCGCGACCGCATCGCCGTCCTTCACCGCCAGCGGGAAGCCGTGGAGCGGACCCAGGATCGTGCCTCGTGCGACCTCGGCGTCGCGCTCGCGCGCGGCGCGGAGGAGGCCTACGCGGTCCTGCAGCGAGACGATGGCGTTGACGGCGGGATTGATCGCCGCGATCCGGTCGAGATAGGCATCCATCACGGCGACGCAGGAGACGGTGCGGGAGCGGATGGCCGCCGAGAGCGCGACGGCGCTCAGGGCGACGATGTCGGTGGCATCCGTGCTCATGGTGTCGCCCCCTTGCGGTTGGCCATCCGGGTCAGAGCGGCAGCCGGCGTTCCTGGAACGCGTGGCAGGCGACGCCCTCGATCAGCTCGGGGACCTCGGTCCTGCAGCGCTCCTTCGCGAAGGGGCAGCGCGGGTTGAAGGCGCAGCCGGACGGCGGATCGATGGGGTTCGGAATCTCGCCCGAGACCGGAATGCGCTGGCGCCCGGTCATGCCGATATCCGGCACGGCGTCGAGGAGCATCCGCGTGTAGGGGTGTTTCGGAGCGGTGAACAGCGCCCGCCCGTCGGCGATCTCGACCACGCGGCCGAGATACATCACGCCGATGCGGCTCGCCATGTGGCGCACCACGGCGAGGTTGTGGCTGATGAACAGGTAGGTCAGCCCGAGCCGGTCCTGCAGGTCGCGCATCAGGTTGAGGATCTGCGCCTGGACCGAGACGTCGAGGGCCGAGGTTGGCTCGTCGCCCACCAGGAATTCGGCCTCGGAGGCGAGGGCCCGAGCGATGGCCACGCGCTGGCGCTGGCCGCCCGAGAATTCGTGCGGATACTTGGCGCCGTCGTCCGGGTGCAACCCGACGAGGGTCAGGAGTTCGCCGACCCGGCCGGTGATGGCCGCTTCGCCCTGGATCAGGTTGAAGGCGCGGATCGGCTCGGCGACGATCCGGCGTACCCGCCAGCGCGGGTTCATCGAGGCGTAGGGGTCCTGGAAGATCATCTGGATGCGTCGGCGCAGGCGACGGCGCTCCACCGCCTGGCGCGGATCGGTCATCGAGATGCCGGTGATCCGCACGTCGCCGCCGGTGGGGGGCAGCAGCCCCACCACCATGCGTGCGACGGTGGATTTGCCGGAGCCGGATTCACCCACCAGCGCGAAGGTCTCGCCCCGCCGGATGGTGAACGCCACCCCGTCGACGGCGCGCAGGATCTGCCGGGGCTGGCGCTCGATCATCCGGTTGAGCCAGGGGCGCGACACGTCGAAGGTGCGGCGAAGGCCCTCGATCTCGACATAGGCAGCGTCTCGGGTCCGCACGGGAGCGTTCATGCGGCCGACGCCTCCGAGCGGTCATAGAGATGGCAGGCGACCTGGTGGGCGCCCACCGCGATTGGGTTCGGACGCTCGACGACGCAGCGGGTAAACGCGCTCGGGCAGCGCGGATGAAAGGCGCATCCCTTCGGGATCGCCGAGAGCCGCGGCATCGAGCCCGGAATCTGCGCCAGCCGGTCGGTCTCCTGCGCCAGCGTCGGGATCGCGCCCATCAGCCCCTTGGCGTAGGGGTGGAGCGGGTTCGTCACCACGTCGCGCACCGGGCCGATCTCGGCGATGCGACCCGAGTACATCACCGCCACGCGGTCGGCGGCCTCGGCGATCACCCCCATATCGTGGGTCACCAGCATCACGGCGGTGCCGCGCTCGGTGCCCAGTCGCTTGAGGAGCGCGATGATCTGGGCCTGGACCGAGACGTCGAGCGCCGTGGTCGGCTCGTCGGCGATGATGAGTTCGGGTTCGGCGGCCAGTGCCAGGGCGATGACCACGCGCTGGCGCATGCCGCCGGAGAATTCGTGCGGATAGCCGTCGATCCTGCGTTCGGGGGCCGGGATGCCGACCTCCGCCAGGAGATCGATGGCGCGCCCGCGTGCCGCCTTTTCCGAAAGATCGGTATGGGTGCGGATCGTCTCGATGAGCTGGCGCCCGACGCGGTAGAGCGGATTGAGGCTGGTGAGCGGGTCCTGGAAGATCATGCCGATGCGCCGGCCCCGGATGCGCCGCATCGCCTCCGGAGACAGGGTGTCGATCCGTTCGCCCTGCAGACGGACCTCGCCCCCGACGATGCCGCCGGGCGGATCGATGAGGCCGATCACGGCGGAGCCGGTGACGGATTTACCGGCCCCGGACTCACCGACGACCCCGAGAATTTCGCCGCGGGCGATGTCGAACGAGACGTCGTCGATGGCCGTGAGCGTGCCGCGCCGGTTGGCGAAGGCGACGCGCAGGTTGCGGACCGAGAGGACGGGCTCTGTCATTGCAGCTTCGGGTTCAGGGCGTCGCGCAGCCAGTCGCCGAGCAGGTTGATCGCCAGCACCAGTCCCGCCAGCGCGAGACCCGGAAAGGCGACGATCCACCACTCGCCCGAGAACAGGAAGCGGTTGCCGGTGCGGATCAGGGTGCCGAGCGAGGGCATCGAATCGGGCAGGCCGGTGCCGAGGAACGACAGGGTCGCCTCGGTGATGATCGCCAGCGCCAGATTGATGGTGGCGATGACGAAGACCGGGCCGAGCACGTTGGGCAGCACGTGGCGCACCAGGATCACCGGCGAGGACAGGCCGATGAGCCGACCGGCCTGGACGTAGTCCTTGTTCTTCTCGACCATCACCGAGGACCGCACGGTGCGGGCGTACTGAACCCAGAACGACAGGCCGATGGAGGCCACGATCAGCCAGATCGAGGCGGTGGTGTCCATCTGGCCACCCAGGGCCGCCTTGGCGACGCCGTCGACCACTAGGGCGATGAGGATCGCCGGGAAAGTGAGCTGCACATCGGCCACCCGCATGATCAGCGTATCGACGAACCCGCCGAAATACCCGGCGATCAGGCCGAGCCCGATGCCGATGAGGCCCGACACCACGACCCCGAGGATGCCGACCAAGAGGGAGAGCCGCAGGCCGTAGAACACCGCCGAGAGCACGTCGCGACCCTGGTCGTCGGTGCCGAGCACGAAGGGAGACTGTCCGTCGGCGTTCCAGAGCGGGGGCAGGTTGGAGTTGATCAGCTCGAGCTGCGCCGGGTCGTAGGGGTTCTGCGGCGAGATCAGCGGCGCCAGGAGCGCGAGCGTGAACAGCAGCAGCGTCACCGCGAAGGCAGCCATGGCGAGCTTCGAGCGCTTGAAGCTGGCGAACAGGTCGGAATCGCGAAAGCGCGCCAGGGCGGAGCGGGTCGGCACCGGGCCGTGCACCAACACGCTCATGCCCGGCCTCCGGTGGAGAGCCGCAGGCGCGGATCGACGATGGTGTAGAGCACATCCACCACGAGGTTGATGGTCACGAAGATCGCGGCGACCAGCAGCAGGTAGGCGGCCATGATCGGGATATCGACGTTCTGCACCGCCTGGACGAACAAGAGGCCCATGCCCGGCCATTGGAACACCGTCTCGGTGATGATCGAGAACGCGATGACCGAGCCGAGCTGCAGCCCCGCGATGGTGATCACCGGGACCAGGGTGTTCTTCAGGGCGTGCCCGAAATGGATCGTCCGGGTGGTGAGGCCGCGCGCGCGCGCGAAGCGGATGTAATCGGTGCGCAGCACCTCCAGCATCTCGGCGCGGACCAGTCGCATGATCAGGGTCATCTGGAACAGACCGAGGGTGACGGAGGGCAGGATCAGCGCGCGCAGGCCCGACGCGGTGAGGAAGCCGGTGGTCCACCAGCCGAGCCGCACGGTGTCGCCACGCCCGAACGAGGGCAGCCATCCGAGGGTCACCGAAAACAGGAAGATCAGCAGGATGCCGATGAGAAAGGTCGGCAGGCTGATGCCGATCAGCGAGATCGCCAGGAACACCTTCGCCAGAACCGTGTCGCGCTTGAGCGCGCAATAGACGCCCATGAAGATCCCCACCGTGAGGGCGAAAAGCGTGGCGCACAGAGCCAGTTCGAGAGTGGCCGGCATGCGCTCGGCGAGCAAGGCGGCCACCGGCTGGCGGAACTGGTACGAGGTGCCGAACTCGCCCCGCACCACGTTGCCGGCGTAGCGCCCGAACTGGACGATGACGGAATCGTCGAGGCCGAGGCTCTGACGGATCGCGACGCGCTCGGCGTAGGGTGTGTCGACCCCCACGATCTGGTTCACCGGGTCGCCGGCAAAGCGAAACATCGAGAACGCGATGAGGCCGACCGCGAACAGCACCGCCACCGATTGCAGCAGGCGCTGGAGGATGAAGGCGATCATGCGCGTGGGCCCCCGCCCGACCTTATGAAACTGAGCGCATGTTTTCTCCTCGAAGGCAGGGCAACTCCACGCGTCTCAGCTCGTCTTATGCGGCCGATCGTTTCCTGCCGGACACCCAGGACATGCTCGCTCTCTTCGAAGGTAGAGTGATCGCAAAGGGACTGCGGCGACGGAGCCAAGACCGGGCTTCCAGCGACTCGGCTCGGCTCGGAGTATCGCGACAGGCCCCCTCTCCTGGGAGGAGAGGGTTGGGGTGAGGTGTGTGACCTTTTCGGAGCGTTCACGACCCTCACCCCAACCCTCTCCCAAACGGGAGAGGGGGCACGGTGCGGGCGATCGTGCCGGTCCGATCGACCGGAGAGCGTCTGAAGTATCCTCTGGGATCGGCCAGCGGGGATTGAGACGCCTGGCGTAAGGTATGTGACCTGGCCGGAGAGGTCACGACACTCCTCGACACCGGTGAAGGGGGCCGTCGCGGCGCACCTTTCATTTCCCGATCCGAGGTGAGAAACCGCTGCGTTCTGAAACCGCGTTGCCAAGACCCTCACGGCTGCTTCGAGACCCAGTACAGCATCAGCATGTTGTCGGGCCGCTGGGTCAACGTGACCTTCTTCGACACGCCCCAGGCCAGCGCCTGCTGGTGGAGCGGGATGAAGCCCCAATCGGCCTGGATCTGCTCGAAGCCTTCCTTGATCTCGGCGTTGCGCTTGGTCTCGTCGGTCTCGCGCTCGACCTGATCGGCCAGGGCATCGACCTTCGCGTTGCAGTAATTGCCGAGGTTCCAGTTTCCGCGACCGCTCTTCGAGCCGTTGCGGCAGCCGGCGATCTCGAACAGGATGTTGTGCGAGTCCTGGCTCGATGGGGTCCAGCCGACGAGATAGAACGAGGTGTCGTAGGCGGGCGCCAGCACCTTGGCGAAGTACTTGGCCTTGGGCTGGGCGTTGAGGTTCACCTTCACGCCGACACGGGCCAGCATCGAGACCACCGCCTGGCAGATCGCCTCGTCGTTGACGTAGCGGTCGTTGGGGCAATCCATGCCGAGCGAGAACCCGTCCGGGTAGCCAGCCTCGGCCAGCAGGGCCTTGGCGCGCTTGGGGTCGTAGGCCGGGCGCTTGAACTCACCGGCCAGGGGGTAGAGCACCGGGGCGATCAGCAGGGCCGAGGGCACCGCCTGTCCGCGCATGACCCGCTTGGCGATCGTCTCCTCGTCGATGGCCCGGTAGAACGCCTCGCGCACGCGAATGTCCTTGAACGGGTTCTTGCCCTTGACGTCCGAGTCCTTCAGCACGTCGCGGGACTGGTCCATGCCGAGGAAGATCGTGCGCAGTTCCGGACCGGCCATCACGATGGCGGTGCCGCTCGCATTCACCCGCTGGGCGTCCTGCAACGGCACCGGGTCGATCCAGTCGACCTCGCCGGTGATCAGGGCGGCGACGCGGGTGGCGTCGTTCTGGATGGTGGTGAAGACCGCCTCGTCGAGGTTGGATTCGACCGGTGCCCAATAATTCGGGTTCTTCTTGAACACGGTCCGGACGCCGGGCTGGTGCTCGGTGATGATGAAGGGGCCGGTGCCGTTCTCGTGGAGCGCTGCGTAGCTGGTGGAGACGGCGGTGGGCGGCGTCGGGCTCACGGCGCCGTTCTTCTCCGCCCAGGATTTCGACATGATGTACCAGGTCGAGAACTGGTAGGCGGCGATCGGGTTGGGGGCCTTGAGCACCATGTCGACGGTGTGGTCGTCGATCTTCACCCATTCGGAATCGGACGGCACGTTGGTGGTGAAGTTCGAGCCCGGCGCGCGCACGCGGTTGGCCGAAAAAATCACGTCGTCGGCGGTGAAGTCCGAGCCGTCATGGAATTTCACGCCCTTGCGCAGGTGGAAGCGCCATCGCGTCGGCTCGGGAATTTCCCAGGATTCGGCCAGCATCGGGACCAGCTTCAGGTCCTTGTCCCGGGTGATCAGCGAATCGTAGACCGCGCCGTGCATCCCGATCGTGAAGCTCTCCTTGAGCGAGTACGGATCGAGCGACTTGATGTCGCCCTGGAAAGCGAAGCGGAAGACATTGGCGGCCTGCACCGATGACGTTGTCGCGAGACCTAGACCGGCCATCAGGCTAGCCATGGACGCGAACGCTTTGACCCTGGACTTCAACACGGCACGCTTCCTCATCGGCACATCTGCCCACCCCATCGCCGGATGCACGCATAATCTGCGGCGACATCCTATGGCCGGTGATCGAGCATGGCATGGATCGGGCCACATCGGGATCGCGGCAGCGCAGATGGGTGCGAGGACCGCTGGACCCTGCATTGCTCAAAGATCGATCAGTCGCCCCGGAACGGTCATGCCATTCGGTGTGCAAACTGGAGGACGAGCGGACCTTGCGCCCGGAACGTCAGGAAAATTGCGCCCACGGATGGTGCCGATGCGGCTTGCGGCGGACGGGTGGCAGAGTACGGTTGCGCTCAGGAGATACTATCGGCCACGCTTCGTACGGAGTATGGGGTGTGGGATTAGACCCGACGACTGATTGCGCCATGTCCCGATTTTTCATCGACCTCCACGACGGGGCAAATTTCGTCAAGGACACCGAGGGCTTCGAGCTCACGGACGAGGACGCGGTCCGCGAAAAGCTGGTTCGGATCATGTCGAAGATCGCCCAGGGGTTCGAGCCTGTCCCGGAGCGCCAGGATTATCTGGCCGTCGTGCGCGACGAGACCCGCCGGGTCGTCTTCCGCGCTCACCTCACCCTCGATATCGAACGGGTCGAGGGCGCCTGACCGGCCGCTGCCGGGCCTGATCCGGCGTCTTCAGCAAGGTAATGCCGCCCGCTCTGGAGAGGAGCCAGCGGGGTCGGATGCTCCGCGACGGAGCGTCTCCGCCGCGGTCTCGTTGTCGGCTGGTGCCGCGAGGCGCCGGTTACTTCTTCATGCCGTCCTTGGCCATCGAATCCTTGGACATGGAGTCCTTCTTCATGCCGTCCTTGGCCATCGAGTCCTTGGCCATGGAATCCTTGGACATGGAGTCCTTCTTCATGCCGTCCTTGGCCATGGAATCCTTGGCCATGGAATCCTTGGACATCGAGTCCTTGGCCATGGGCTCCGTGGCGAAGGCGGGGGCGCTGGCGACGGTGACGGACAGGAGGAGGGCGGAGGCGACCGCGGGGAACAGGTTGCGCATGATGGGTGATCCTTGAGGAGCTGAGGAACACCGGGCTGCGCCGCGGTGCCGACAGGTATTCGACAACGATGTCGCCCCGGTTACGGGGCTGCGGGAGATTTTCCATCCGCGACGGGACGCTCGCCCTCCGGTGCCGCCGCCCGCGCGATCCCGGCGAGGACGAGGTGCGGGCTCAACAGCTCCGGCAGCGCCTCGCCATCGGGCCGTCCGCGCCCATAGACCACCACCAGGGGGATGCCGGAGCGTCCGAAGCTCTGGAGATAGGTGAGGATCGTCGGATCCGGGGTCGTCCAGTCGGCCTGCATCCGGACGACGTCCGGCTCGGCCAAGCGCTCCCGTACCGGAGCCCGGCCGAACGCGACGGCGTCATTGATCTTGCAGGTGAGGCACCATGCAGCGGTGACGTCGACCAGGACGACCCGGCCTTCGGCCACGAGGCTTGGAATCCGCCCCGGATCGAACACCTGTCCGGACACGGGCTCGGGCGCTCGTGCGGGGAGCGAAGCGCCGGCGACGGCGGCGAAGGCGATCGCGCCTGTGATCCATTGGGTCCGCCGCCGCGGCGCACCGTGCCGGTTCAACCCGAGCCATCCGAGCAGGGCGCCGAGCGTCAGGACCACGAGGGCCGCCTGACCGGTGCCGATCACCTGAGCCAGCACGAAGACCAGCCACGCCGCCGTTCCGAGAAGCAGGAGCCCGAGCCCGAGGCGCAGCCGATTCATCCAGGGGCCGGGGCGTGGCAGGGCCTGAACCAGTCCGGGGCGCATCGCGATGGCGAGGTAGGGCAGGGCCATGCCGAGACCGAGGGCGGCGAACGTCGCCAGGATCGTCGGCGCGCCCTGCGTCAGCGCGAACCCCACCGCCGTCCCGACGAAGGGCGCCGAGCAGGGGGTCGCCAGCAGGGTGGCGAAGGCGCCGGTGAGGAAGGCTTCCGACAGCGGTCCGCGTCCGCGCGTGGTGCCGATCTGCGCCAGGCGCCCCGGCAGGCCGATCGTCGTCCATTCGAATAGGCTGGCGGCGAACACCACCGTGAGCGCCGCCATCCCGGCGAGGAACCACGGCTGCTGGAACTGGATACCCCAGCCGATGCCGGCGCCGGATGCCTTGAGAAGGCAGAGCGCGGCGGCGATCGCGAGAAACGACGCGATGATGCCCGCTGCGGTGGCGGCGAGGCTCGCACGGATCGCCCGCGTTCCCTCGCGCGCATGGCGGGTGATCGCGAACACCTTGAGGGACAGCACCGGCAGCACGCAGGGCATCAGGTTGAGGATCAGCCCGCCGAGGAGCGCCACGCCCAGGATCGCCAGCAGGCCGGGACCGTCCGGAGCCGCGGAGCGATCGAACGCGAAGCTGGCCGCGCGGGCGCCATCGACGATGGTGAGGGTGAGCGGTGTCGCGACGGCTTCATTCTCCGGGGGCAACGCCACCGTCAGGGTCGCCGCATGGCCGGCATCGGCCAGCGTCACGACCGGCGGCGGTGTCGCGCCATGCGCCAATCCCTCGATGAAGAGATCGGGCCTGTCGAACGGCAGCGTCTCGCTGCGCAAGCCGATGGTGAGGGTCCGGCCCGGCCCGGTCCGAGTCGTCTGCGTCACCACGATCCCGGACGCCGCCGGGGATGTCGGCACCGCGGCGCGGCCGGCCGCGATCAGGTCCGCCTCCTCTGCGCTGGCGGCGGGGCCCGCCGGCAAGGTCAGGTCGAGGCTCGCCCGGTAGGGCACGCAGACCTCGCCGCAGACCGCATGGCGCACCGTTGCATGCAGGTGCAGGGGGCCGGAACCGGTCCGCGCCAGCGTCACCGGGAGGACGATGTGGTCGGCATAGACGTAGGTCTGCAGATCGCCGACGCTGAGACGGGACGGTGCCGGAAAAGCGAGCTGCCCCGCCCCAACACCGTCCGACCCCAACCAGTCGACCTTCGGCGCCAGCCCGGCATCGCCCGGATTACGCCACGAGCCGTGTCGGCCCGCGCCGTAGCGGAACTCGAGTCCGGCCTCGACGGGGCCATCCGTGCCGGCCGTGTCCGAAGCCGTCACGAGACGCACCGCCGTGTCGGCATCCCCGACCCACTCGGTCGCGGCGGCCATGGCCGGGGAGCTTGCCAGCAGGGCGAGCAGGCAGACCCAGCCCGTCATCCGTTTCGCCACGGGGAAGGGGCGGCGTCGGCCACGGGCACTTGTCATGAGGCGTGCCTTTTTGGTGGTAGCGAGGTCAGGAGCCGAGGCGTGCGGCGCCGACGATCCGGCCGTCCGCCTGCTGCAGGATCACGGCGGCGTCCTCGCCGGCGGGTGCCGCCTCGCTGAGCTGCAGGGCGCTGCCGTTCCAGGTGCCGAGGCTCCGGATCGAGCGCACGACGTTCGCCTGGGCGACGGTGCGGCCACTGTTCTCGCCGCGCGGGATCGCGGTCTGGTGCCGGCGGTCGAAACCGACCAGCAGGACCCGGGCGCTGCCGCTGCCGCTGCCGACCTTGACGTTTACCTGTCCGCCCCTGCGCGTGATGGCGACATCGGTCGATCCCGCTCCGTGGGCCGCGGCCCGCGCGATGGCGGACGCAGCCTCGCCGCGTCGCGACCCGACCACGCTGGTCTGTCCGTCGATCACCATCTGGGGCGTGAAGTTGCCGGCGCCGAGCCGGCTCGCATAGGTGGATTGGCGCTCGGTGGCGCCCTCGAACGAGAACGTGTCCTTCCAGCCGAGGTCGTCCCAATAGGTGACGTGGAAGCCCAACGGCAGCACATCGGCGCGCCCGGCATATTCGCCGAGCAACGCCTCGGCCGGCGGGCAGGACGAGCAGCCCTGCGAGGTGAAGAGCTCGACCACAACCGGGCGTTCGGCGGCGCTTAGCGCCGTGACCGAGGCAGGCAGGAGCGCGAGAGCGGCGAGGGCGGACAGACGGAACGTCATGGCGATCATCCGATTGTGGGGGTGCCAGGGATTCGCCGCGGCGGGTGCTCCGGTTACGCACCGAGATCTCCTCACACGCCGGGCGTAACCGTCGCCACGTCCGATGCGAATGGATCATCGACAGCGCGAGGAACGCCGCATGGACCGACCCATCACAGCATCACCGGTCCTGGGCGGCACGCCGCCAGGAAAGCCGCGGCCCCTGCATTCGGGCTTCGTTCGCGCGACGCACTGGATCAACGCCCTCGCCATCCTGATCATGGTCACCAGCGGCTGGCGGATCTACGACGCCTCGCCGCTGTTCGAGGCCGTGTTTTTCCCCAAGGGGATCACGCTCGGCGGCTGGCTCGGCGGCGCCCTGCAATGGCATTTCGCCGGGATGTGGCTGCTCGTCGGCAACGGCCTCGCCTATGTCGCCCACGGCTTCGCCTCCGGGCATTTTCGGCGGGACTTCCTCCCGCTCAGGCCGCGCGAAATTCTGCACGATATGATCGCCGCCCTGAAGTTCCGGCTGCCCCATGTCGCCGGCCGTTACAACGCCGTCCAGCGCCTGCTCTATGTCGGCGTCCTCGGCCTCGGGGTGCTCGTGGTCCTGTCGGGACTCGCGATCTGGAAGCCGGTGCAACTCCAGCTGCTCACCGCCGTGTTCGGCGGCTACGAGGGCGGCCGCCTCGTGCATTTCGCCGCGATGGCGGGGATCGTCGGCTTCGTCGTCGTCCACCTCGCCCTGGTGGCTCTCGTCCCCAAGACCCTGCCCACCATGATCATCGGCCGCGAGCTTCACCTCGGACGGGCCCGCGAGGTGAAGCCGTGAGCATGCGCACTCTCTTCTCCGGGCCCCGCCCGTCGCTGCGCGACCACAAACCCAATGTGCAGCTGGCCGAGCGGCGCCTGTTCCTGCGTGGCGGTCTATCCATCGGAGCCCTGTCGCTGCTCTCGGGGTGCGATCTCACCGATAACGAGCAGGTCGATTCGGTTCTGACCGCGATCTCGCGGCTCAACGACCGGGCGCAGGCCGCCCTGTTCAGCCGCACCACTCTGGCTCCGACCTACACGGCGGCGGACATCACGCCGAACTTTCCGTTCAACGCCTACTATGCCGAGAGCAAGCTCCGGCCTGTCGATGGCGAGCATTGGAAGCTGGAACTGGCCGGGCGCATCGCGGACAAGAAGCCGTGGACGTTGGCGGATCTGCGCACTCTGCCGCAGGAGAGCCAGATCACGCGCCATATCTGCGTGGAAGGCTGGAGCGCCATCGGCCAATGGTCGGGCGTTCCGTTCCGCACCTTCCTGGAGCGGATCGGGGCCGACACGAAGGCGGCCTATATCGGCTTCACCTGTGCCGACGACTATCGCACCAGCATCGACATGGCGACGGCGCTTCATCCGCAGACGATCATCGCCCTCGATTATGCGGGCGCGCCGCTGCCCGACCGCTACGGCTACCCGATCAAGCTGCGAATTCCGACGAAGCTCGGATTCAAGAACCCGAAGCAGATTTTGGCGATGACGGTGACCAACGATTATCCGGGCGGTTACTGGGAGGACCAGGGCTACAACTGGTTCAGCGGGTCGTGAGCGGGCCCGGTTCACCCTCCTGAACGAAAAACGGCGTGGACCGCGAGGTCCACGCCGCCGAAAAGTTTTCGGAGGGGTGCGGTTCAGGCCGCTGCCGTCTCCTGCGCGCCGGTCGAAACCGAGGCGACGGTCTTCAGGATCTGGGAAGCGATCTGGTAGGGGTCCCCCTGGCTGTTGGGCCGGCGGTCTTCCAGGTAGCCCTTGTATTCGTTGTTGACGAAGCTGTGGGGCACGCGGATCGAGGCGCCACGATCGGCGACGCCGTAGCTGAACTCGTTGATCGCCGCGGTCTCGTGCTTGCCGGTGAGACGCATGTGGTTGTCCGGACCGTAGACCGCGATGTGGTCTTCGAGGTTGTCCTTGAACGCCGCCATCAGCGATTCGAAATACGCCTTGCCGCCCACCGTGCGCAGATGCTCGGTGGAGAAGTTGGCGTGCATGCCCGAGCCGTTCCAGTCGGTGTCGCCGAGCGGCTTGCAGTGATACTCGACGGCGATCTCGTAGGTCTCGCACAGGCGCTGGAGGATGTAGCGGGCGACCCACATCTCATCGGCGGCTTTCTTGGAGCCCTTGCCGAAGATCTGGAATTCCCACTGGCCCTTGGCCACTTCGGCATTGATGCCTTCGTGGTTGATGCCGGCGTCGAGGCAGAGGTCGAGATGCTCCTCGACGATCTTGCGGGCGATGCTGCCGACCTCCGAGTAGCCGACGCCGCAATAATACGGGCCCTGCGGAGCCGGGTAGCCGGCCGTGGGGAAGCCGAGCGGACGACCGTCCTTGTAGAAGAAGTACTCCTGCTCGAAGCCGAACCAGGCGCCGTCGTCATCCAGGATGGTGGCGCGCTTGTTCGACGCGTGCGGGGTCTTGCCGTCCGGCATCATGACTTCGCACATCACCAGCACGCCGTTCTTGCGGGTGCTGTCGGGGAAGTGGCGCACCGGCTTCAGCATGCAATCCGAGCTGCCGCCCTCGGCCTGCTTGGTGGAACTGCCGTCGAAGCCCCAGAGCGGGAGATCTTCCAGTGTCGGGAAGCTGTCGAACTCTTTGATCTGAGTCTTGCCACGAAGATTCGGAACGGGTGTGTACCCGTCCAGCCATATGTATTCGAGCTTATACTTCGTCATTGCGATTCTTTCGTCAGTTCTTGCTGCGAAGTTTCGATGAAACCCTGAATTGTCTCGCGCCAGTCCTGGCTGCGCTCGCCAAAGCATTTCGTATGCCAATAGCGACGCCGAGCCCATTCGTGATGTCCGGTGGCGGCATTCCGGGTCGGCGGACAGAGCCACTTCGACGTCGGGTGACGGATTGCAATCTGCCCGTACGACCGGCGATCTGGCGCGAAATCGAGCGGCGCTAAGAATGGCAATGAGGCACATGCCGATATTTACGGCATAGAACGCGCTTAAATACAGCATTTGGCGCAAACGGCGTGCAATGCCATTGGCAATGACATATCTTCGCGTGTGCCGACAAGTCGGTATCGAAAGGAGATTTTCCAGCAATGACGACAAGTGTTCGACACGAGACCGCCAAGATCTACGCCTTCCCCCAGAGGGGTCGGATGATCGACGGACGACGCGACGCGGAGAAGGCACCCGAGGACCTGCGGCTGCAGCGCGGCCCCACCATCGATTGCGGAAGCTGGTACCATCAGGCCGCCGTTCAGGAAGCCGATCGGACGCGCAAGCCTTGATCCTCGGTCGCGACGACCTTCAGCGGCGCGGGAGCCGCCCTCCGATCGGGCATCCCGTGCCGAACCCTCTCTGAGACGAAAGTCGACCCGAGACGTCTGCCGCATCACGCTCCGAAGATCGACCAGCCCAACCGCTTGGCGAGGGCCTCCAGGGCGATCCGCCCGAGATGCGAATTACCGGACGCGTCGAGACCCGGCGACCACACGGCGATGGACGCCTTGCCCGGGGCGACCGCCAGAATGCCGCCACCGACGCCGCTCTTGCCCGGCAGACCGACCCGGTAGGCGAATTCTCCCGACCCGTCATAATGGCCGCATGTCAGCATCACCGCGTTGATGCGCCGGGCACGCTCGGGCGACACCACGGAGTGGCCCGTCGACGGATTGCGCCCGGAATGGGCGAGGAACCTCCCGGCCATGGCGAGCTGGCGGCACGACATGCTGATCGCGCAATGGTGGAAGTAGACCCCCAGGGTGAAATCCACCGGGTTGTCGAGAACACCGAAGGATTTCATGTAGTTGGCGAGCGCCGTGTTGCGAAAGCCGGTACGGAGTTCGGAGGCGGCCACCGCCTCGTCGATGGTGATGGTCGGGTCCTGCGCCAGGAACTGCATGAACCGGAGGATTTCGCCGAGCGCTTCGCGGGGCTGGTGGCCCGACAGGATCACGTCGGTGACCGCGATGGCGCCGGCATTGATGAACGGGTTGCGCGGGATTCCGCGTTCACGCTCCAACTGGACGATGGAGTTGAACGGGCTGCCGGAGGGTTCGCGCCCGACGCGGCGCCACAGCCTGTCGCCGACCATGCCGAGCGCCAGGGTCAGGGTGAACACCTTCGAGATGCTCTGGATCGAGAACGGGGTCTCGCTGTCGCCGGCGGCCACGACGGTGCCGTCGGCGTCGATCACCGTGATCCCGAACGCGTCGGCACCGACCCGCGCGAGTTCGGGGATGTAGGTCGCGACCTCGCCCCGGTCGGGTCTCTCCCGCATCTCGTCGGCGATGTCGCTCACGATGCGCGCGAGATCGGGGGTGGTGCTGCTCATCGTCTTGGGTTTCGGCCGTTTTCGGGAGGGAACGCGCCAGCAGGACGCCTCGTGGCACAGGTGGGCTCCCGGCGGGTCGGGGGCCTTGCAACTTCCATTCTCGACGGCGGCCTGTGGGACCGAAGGCCGATGTCAGCGCGCCTTGAGCTCCGCGAGCGCGGCCTCCGCGGCCAGGGCGCGGGCCTGCCACTGGTCCCGGTCGAGGAGGGCGTCCTTCAGGGCCGCCTCGGCGCGGGTGACACGGGCGGTCTGACTGGTGGCGAGAGCCTGCGCCCGCTCGCGGGCCCGGGTCTCGGCCGCCATCTGGACCTTGAGGTCGCGCGGGCTTGCCATGGTGGATGTCCTTCCCGATCCGAAATCGGCTGGCGCGCCTCTGGCGACACACGGCCTCTCGCCCGGCGATAGCGGGATTTCGGCGCGACCGCGACTGGGTTCGCGCGCAGAACCGCTCTCGCGACAACGAGCTTTCAGGGAAGGATCATGGGGTTCGTGCGGGCGGAAACGCGGTGCCCGGGCAATCCGGGGAGAGTGCGTTGCCGGTTCCCTTCGCCGGATCGCAGGCCGGGATCTCCGGACGTCCGCCATTCTCGACGCGGGCCTCCCGGAGCGTGTCGAATTTCCACATTCCGACGCCGATCACGGCGAGGATCGCCAGCAGGCCGGCTGTGGCGAGGGGAAGCCAGCGGGGCATCGTCATGGTGTCATCCTGCCCGGCCGAGCGGGAGCGGCCTCGGGTCTGGGTAAGACCCCCGGGGTGCCGATGCAGTTCCCGTTTCGAGACCGGCGCCGCGCTCGGCGGTGAGGTTCGGCTAACCGACTTCGACCATGGTGCCCGTGAGCCACGTTGCGTATCGGCTCGCGTGTCAAGCGTACGCCGCGCCCTGCCTGCCCGTGATCCGATCGGGCGGTGGGGCGCGAAATCGCGACGCTGCCTGGTCCACGATCCCGGACCGAACATGGCGATGGGCAGCCGGCGGCCGAACTGATAGAATCACTCTGCCTTGCGGACAGGCTCGTCGGCCTGAGACCGGCTCGGCCGAGACTGCGCCTTGCCTCACACCGATCCGGCCTTCGAGACACAATCCTTCGCGACGGCACCGCCGAGCGTCGGCCAGCGACGTTTCGCGATTGCCGTCGCTCTGGTCTTCACGGTGCTCTCGGTCGCGCTCCTGCCGATCGTCGCGCTGCCGATGGAGCCGATGCCGGGATTCATCCCGAGCTATCAGGCCGCGCTGGTGGTGGTCTATGCGGTGACCACCTGCCTGATTTTCGTCCAGTATCGGCGCACCCGATCGGTGCCGCTCCTCGTGCTGGGGGCGGGAAGCCTCTACGTCACGCTCGTCGTCGCCGTACAGATGCTGACCTTCCCGAACCTGTTCGGGACCGGGCGCATCCTCGGGTCGGGACCGGCGGTCACCACATGGCTGTGGACCCTGTGGCACCTCGGGCCGCCGCTCTTCGCACTGCCCTACGCCATCATGGAGGGGGACGGCCGCGCCCGGACCGTGGCTCCCGAGCGCGTGGCGCTGGCAGGCTGGCTCACCGCCCTATCGGTGGTGGCGGGCGTCGCGTTGCTGACGGGACTGGTCGTCTCCCTCGTGGAGTTTCTGCCGAAAAGCGTCGAAGGCGACAGCTATTGGCCGCTGACGACGTCGGGTGTCGGACCCGCACTCGTCGCATTCACCGTGGTGTCGCTGGCGACCCTGTGCTGGACCACGCGGCTGCGGACCGTGCTGCAGCTCTGGTTCGCCATCGCGCTCGTCCTGCTCCTGCTCGACAGCCTCGTCACGCTTACCGGAGCGGGACGCGGCACGGTCGGCTGGTTCGCCGGCCGGATCGAGGCGCTCGTTGCCGGGATCATCCTGCTCGGCGTCTACCTCTACGAGGTCGACTTCCTGCATGGGCGAGCCGAGCGCTCGGCCGAGGAGCGGGAGGGCCAGCGGGCCGAACTCCAGCTCGCCCGCGACAGCCTCGCGGTCGCTCTCGACGCCGCCGCCATGGGCGATTGGGACCTCGATCTCACCACCGGTACGTCCCGGCGCACCCTCAGGCATGACCGCATCTTCGGCTACGAGACTCTGCAGGACCCCTGGGGGCCGACGGAGTTTCTCGCCCACGTCGTTCCCGACGACCGGCCGATGGTGGAGGCCGCGTTCGCGCAGGCGATCGCAAAAGGCCATCTCGAAATCGAGTGTCGGATCATCCGGGCGGGTGATCGGGCGGAACGCTGGATCGGCGTTCGCAGCAAGACCTATGCGGACGCGACCGGCAGGCCCGTCGGTCTCGTCGGCATCGTCATGGACACCACCGAGCGGCGCGCGGCAGAGGACCGGATGATCCAGGCGCAGAAGATGGAGGCCATCGGCCAGCTCACCGGCGGTATCGCGCACGACTTCAACAACCTGCTCACCGTCATCGTCGGCAATGTCGATATGATCGTGCGACGGCCCGACAATCCCCAGCGCGTCGAGCGCCTCGCGACATCGGCGATGACCGCCGCCCGCCGCGGTGCTGAAGTGACCGAGAAGCTGCTGTCGTTCTCGCGCCGTCAGGTCCTGCGCCCCGAGACGGTCAACCCGAACCACCTGCTCAAGGACTTCCTGGGTCTGCTCGAGCGCGCTGTCGGCGAGACCGTGGCAGTGACACTCGCTCTCGATGCCAGTCTCGACCCGGTACGCCTCGATCCGGGCCAGTTCGAGAGTGCGATCCTCAATCTGGCGGTCAATGCGCGCGATGCCATGCCGGTGGGCGGCACGCTGCAGATCACCACCGAGAACCACGTCGTCACCGGCACCGAACGGCCAGCGGTGCCCGATGTCGAGCCCGGCCAATACGTGCTCGTCACCGTCGTCGATACCGGCACCGGCATGGATGCGGCAACCGCGGCCCGTGCCTTCGAGCCGTTCTTCACCACCAAGGACGTCGGCAAGGGCACCGGCCTCGGCCTGAGCCAGGTCTACGGCTTCGCGCGCCAGGGCGGCGGCCATGTCCGGCTGGATAGCGAGCCCGGCCGGGGAACCACCATCGCGCTCTATCTGCCGCGCTCCACCGAGCGCGCGATCGAGGTGCCTGCGGCGAGCCTGATCCCCTTGCGCCGCGCGGCCGAGGGCGAGGTGATTCTGGTGGTCGAGGACGAGCCCGCCGTGCTCGAAATGGCGGTGGAGAGCCTGGGCGAACTCGGTTACCGGACCCTGACCGCGACCCACGCCGCCGAGGCGCTCGCCCGGTTGGCCGGACCCGAGCGCATCGACATCATGTTCTCCGACGTGGTGATGCCAGGCGGCATTAACGGCGTGCAGCTCTCAGTGGAGGCCCGCCGCTTGCGGCCCGGTTTGCGGGTGCTGCTGGCGTCCGGCTACACCGGATCGGCACTCGGCGAGAACGGCGTTCCGGCGGACCTGCCGCTTCTCAGCAAGCCCTACCGGCGCGAAGATCTCGCCGACAAGCTGCGCCTCGTGATGGGGCGGCGCTGATCACCCATGGCGTTGCCCCGGGCAATCCGGGGCAGGAGCGGGCTGCCGATCCCATCGGCCGGTCACGCGCTCATTGGGTGACGCTCTTGGGGATCGGCCGACCGCGGCAGGCGGCGCGATATTGCTGCCGGCTCAGGCCCTTCATACCGGCGCGATCGGCGGTTCCGGTGCAGGCCGCCTTGCGGTCGGCCTTGCTCAAGTAACGCGTGCCGGTGGTGGGCACGTTCGTTGGTGCCGGCGCTGCATAGGATTGGGCGAAGCTCGAGACCGGCAGCGCAAACAACGCAACCGTAAAAACGACGGCCTTGATCATGAGGAATCCTCTAGGGCGAACGCAGGTCTAGGATCGACTGGCGAGCCTCGTCGTCAAGGCAATACTCAAGCCAAGCGGTGGGCGCTTTCATGAGTATTGCGAGGGGGATGGCCGAGGTGCGATGCCGTCCCTTCCATCCCGTGCCGCCTCAAGGGCGCGCGGCCGCGTCCGGTGCGATCAGGTTCACCGACACGCCGAACGCGGCGGCCTCCGCGATGCTTCCGACGATGGCGACGAGCGTCGTATCGGGCAAAGCCTCGGTGACGATCGTGCGAAGCGAGGCCGCGCCGCCATCGAGATGCGCGCAGGCCCCGTCGACCACCAGAATTTCCGGCCGCCGGACGATCGCCCGTGTCAGATCGGTCAACACTTGCTGGCGCGGCGTCAGGTTCCGGCCCCGGATGCCCACCGCATAGTCGAGTCCGCGACGGCGGATGGCGGCTTCGAGGCCGAGTTCCTTCACCACCACGCGGACCTCCTGCTGGATGTAGGCCTCGCCATGCATCCGGGCCGTGTCGATGCGCCCGAACAGCAGGTTGTCGAGGATCGAGCTGCGGGTGTTGATCCGGTGCGGGTCATAGGGCTCGACATCGTCGCCGTCGGCGCCTTGGAGTGCCAGCCGCACCGGTCCGCGCGCGGCCACAAGGCGCGCCATCTGCGTGGCATCGAGGAGACCGAGACGCTGGCGCGGCTCGACGTAGGACAACGCCAGGCCGAGGAAGGCCTGGGAATCGGCGGCCGTGAGCGTCCCGCCATGGCCGATCCCGGCCAGCCGCTGCTCGAATTCGGGCAGGTCCTCGGGGGCGATGGCCGAGAAGCGCCGGAACAGCGGATGACCGGGTGGCACATCGCGAAAGATCTCGACCAGATTGCGCGCGATGGCGACGCCCATGGCCGCGAGGTCGTCGAGCAGGCCGAGGGTGGACAGAGCGGCGCGGAATCGCTTTTCGCCGGCGAGCGGTCGACCGACCAGGGCGGGATCGCGCGGCACCCCGAACAGCAGGTTCTCGGCGACGCTCGCCTGCGGATTGTAGCGGTCGCGGTCGAACGGGATCACGAGGTTGGCTTGGCCGTCCATGGCGAAGTGGCTGCGCAGATGCATGCGGGCGGCGATGACCTTGCGGTCCAGCGGTGTATCGGGCTGCATCGCGGCCAGGGCCGTCAGGCCGAAGCGGTAGAGATCTTCGCCCATCCCGAGGCGTTCGAGGAGCCGGAGCATGCGGGTATCGAGCGCGTCGTCGTCCGCGAGACCGAGTGCGGAATGGTCGATCCACCGGTCGTTCACGGTCTCGATCGGATTTCCGCTCAGCCGCGCCTCGGCGATCCGGCGCCCATCCCCGTCGGCGTCACGCCGGATCCCGGCAGGCGGGTGTCCGCGCAGGCCGTACAGGAGGGTGTCGCGGATCGTGCCGGGAAACAGCGTCGGCTCCGGGCCCGCATAGGCGACCCGGTCGACATGCGCCGCGCGTGGCAGGATGGCGAGGTCGTGCCCGCCCACCGACACGGTGCCGCCACGCGGGCTCGTCAGCCCCGCGAGCAGCCGGCCGAACAGATGCGCCCCGCGCGTACCGGGTGAAACCAGGGCGACCTGCGCCGGCAGCGCAACGGTAAAATCCACCACCTCCAGCGGCGTCCCGCCATGCGGGTCCTGGAGACTGAGCCCTTCGCTGCGCAGCGGACTGCCGAGAATTGGTGCGGGCGAGGCCCCATCGGATGCCGCCGCACGCAGGCGGCGGGGAGCGAAATGCGCCGCCACGGTCTCGTATTTCACCTCGACGTCGAGGCGCTGCTGGTCCCAGTCGATCAGTTCCTTCAGGGGTGGGGGCAGATCGCGATAGGCGGCGAGCACCGCCACGAGCTGGCCGATATCGAGCTGCCCGCGCAGGGCGAACATCCCGCCGATGGCGTAGAACAGGAACGGCGTCACCTGCGCCAGCAGGTTGTTGAGGTATTTGACCAGGAACTTGCGCTTGTAGATCCTGAGCCGGAGGTCGAACAGGCCATAGAGGCGCTGACCGATCTCGGCTCGCTCCCAGCGCCCGGCATCGTTCACCGTCACGGTCTCCAGCCCGTCGAGCACTTCGCCGACCCGGCCGGCGAAGTTGCGCGAGGCGAGCTGGCGTCGGCGACTGAGCCGGATGATCTCGCGGCGCAGTTGCGGGATCACCACGATCTGCACGGCGACGATGGCGCCGGCTACGATCCCGAGCCACAGGTTCTGCATCAGGATGAAGACGAGGGCGGTGGTGGCCTGGGTGCCGAGGTAGACCGGCACCACGATGGCGTCGCCGATGAAGGCGCCGATGGGCTCGACCTCGTCGCGGATGATCGTCGCCGTCTCCGACGATTTCACGTCGCGCATCGTTTCCGGCGAGAAGCGCAGCATCAACGCGAACAATTGGAAGCGCAGGCGCCTCAGCATGCGCTCGCCCAGGATGCCCTTGGTCAGGTTGATGTAGAATTTGAACGCGCCGTTGATCAGCACGAGGCCGAGAAACACCAGGGACAAGCCGAGCAGGAGATCCGACCGACCGAGCGCGAAGCCCTCGAAGATCGGATGACCGATCCCGTCGCCGCCGAGCCAGGTCGGCCAGTGCAGGGTGATGCCGAGGAACGGCGCTGTATCGTTGCCGTGCTGGAAGGCCTTGCCAGTGATCGCGTCGTTGACGATTCTGCGGGGTAGGTCGAGAGAGGCGAAGTAGAACGGCAGGGAGGCGACGACGACGAGGCAGATGGCGATCTGATCGCGCTTCGAGTGCCGCCAGATGTATCCGAAGAGCCGGGGCTCCAGGTCGCGCATCGCTCGATTCCCGGGTTTTGGCCCGCTGCGTTCCAGGGGATCGCAACCATGCGCCGATGACGGGCCTCGGCAGACATACGCCGACGCCAAAGCATTTGTCACTGCGGCCCAGCTTGTGCCAACAGTATCGCGCCGCTCCGGCTCCGGAGAGTCCCGTTGATCGAGACGCGAACGCTTCGAGCGAACGACGACGCGGCCAGACACCCGCGTGTCCTGATCTACAGCCACGACACGTTCGGGCTCGGCCATCTCCGGCGCTCGCGCACCATCGCCAATGCGCTGGTGGGCGACGATCCGGGCCTGCGGGTCGTCATCGTATCGGGCTCGGCGGTGGTCGACCGCTTCGCCTTTGCCGACGGCGTCACCTCCGTGCGGCTGCCGGCCGTGACGAAGCGGGCGGACGACACCTATGCCAGTCTCGATGCCGGGATGCCCCTCGAGCGTACGGTCGCGGAGCGGGCGGCCATCATCGCCCGTACCGCCGAGACGTTCCGGCCGAATCTGATCCTCGTCGACAAGGAGCCCACGGGCTTTCACGGCGAGATGCTGCCGACCCTCGAGCAAGCGCTCGGGCAGGGCTGCAAGGTCGTACTCGGCCTGCGCGACGTCCTCGACGAGGCCGAACGCCTCGTGCCGGAATGGGAGCGCAAGGGCGCCTCGGCGGCGGTGCGGCGCTTCTACGACGAGGTCTGGGTCTACGGCGCGGCCCGCATCCACGAGCCGGTGGCGGCGCTGCCCATCGCCGCCGAGATCGCCGACCGCCTGATCTATACCGGCTACCTGCGGCGCGAGGCGCCGGTCCCCCAGCCCGACCGGCACGAGCCGCGGGTCACGGGCGAGCCGTTCATCCTCGTCACCCCCGGCGGCGGCGGCGACGGCGACGGCCTGATCGATTGGGTGATCTGCGCCTACGAGACCGATCCCGGCATTCCGCTGCCGGCCCTGATCGCCTTCGGCCCATTTATGGCAGCGGCGAGCCGCGCCGGCTTCCTCGACCGAATCGGCCGGCTGCCGCAAAAGCTCTCGGCGATCACCTTCGATACCGAGATCGAGCTCTTGATGGAGAAGGCCGCCGGCCTCGTCGCCATGGGCGGCTACAACACGTTCTGCGAGATCCTGTCCTTCGACAAACGCGCGATCCTGGTGCCACGCACGCAGCCGCGCCGGGAGCAGCGCATCCGGGCGGTGGCGGCCGACGCCCTCGGCCTCGCCCGCTGTCTCCTGGAGGAGGACGGGCGCGAGCCTGCCCGCATGGCTACCGCTCTGCGGGCGCTGCCGGGGCAGGCGCTGCCGTCGCAGGTGATCGATCCGGGCCTTCTCGACGGGCTGACAGCGATCACCGAGCGGGTCAGGGCACTCACCGCACCCGCCCGCAGCGCGGTGGAGCCGGATATGCGGCGGCGGGTGTGTTCCTGATGGAGCCGCCCCGCATCGCGATCGTCCTGAAAGGCTATCCGCGCCTCTCGGAGACCTTCATCGCGCAGGAACTGCTCGCTCTGGAGCAGCGCGGCCTGGATCTGGCGATCTGGTCGCTGCGGCATCCCACCGACGGGGCCCGCCATCCGATGCACGCGGCGATCCGTGCGCCGGTGTCGTACCTTCCCGAATATCTGCATCGGGCGCCGCTGCGCACCATGCGCGGCCTCGCCTGGGCGTTGCGGCAGCCGCGGTTTCGCGCGCTGTTGGCGCGCTTTGCTCGCGACCTGCGCCGCGACCCGAGCGCCGCGCGCCTGCGGCGTCTGGGGCAGGCCGTGATCCTGGCGCAGACGTTGCCCGCTGCGGTCACCCATCTCCACGCGCATTTCCTGCACGCCCCGTCGAGCGTCGCCCGCTATGCCGCCATCCTGACCGGGCGGAGCTGGAGCTTTTCGGCGCACGCCAAGGACATCTGGACGACGCCGGCCTGGGATCTCTCCGAAAAGATCGCCGAGGCCGCCTGGGGCGTCACCTGCACCCGCGACGGGCTCGGCCGCCTCGACGGGCTCGGAGGGCGCGGCCGGGTCGATCTCGCCTATCACGGTCTCGACCTGTCGCGCTTTCCCGACCCGCCGACGAGCCGACCATCGCGCGACGGCTCGGATGCGGCCGATCCGATCGAGATCGTCTGCGTCGGCCGGCTCGTGGCCAAGAAGGGCCATGACGACCTGATCGACGCGCTCGCCATCCTGCCGGCCGATCTGCATTGGCGCCTGCGCCTGATCGGCGGCGGCGAATTGCGCAGCGTGCTCCAGGCCCGTGTGGCCGAGCGCGGCCTCTCGGAGCGCATCGCCTTCCTGGGTGCGCTACCCCAGCCCGCCGTCATTGCCGCCTTGCGCGCCTCCGACCTATTCGTGCTCCCGACCAAGCCCGCGCCGGGCGGCGACCGCGACGGCCTGCCCAACGTGTTGATGGAAGCGGCGAGCCAGCGCCTGCCGATCATCGCCACCGCCTTCGCCGGCACGCCCGAATTCCTCACACACGGCGTCGATGGCCTCTTGGTGCCGCCGGGGGATTCCGCTGCCCTGTCGCAGGCGATCCGCGCACTCGCGGGCGATCCGGCCCGGCGGGCGCGCCTCGCGGAGGCCGCGTATCGCCGGCTCGTGCAGGATTTCTCGATGGAGGCCGGCATCGCCCTCATCGCCGAGCGCTTGTCCGGCCCAGAAGGCTCGATCCCAGTCTCCGCGGTCGCACGGGAGGCCTATGCGTGCGGGTGCTGATCGCGGTCACGCACCTGCTCGGGGCCGGGCATCTCACCCGTGCGGCGTCGCTGGCGCGGGCCCTTGCGGGGGCGGGGCATGCGGTGACGCTGGTGTCCGGCGGCGCGCCGTCCACCCTGGTGAAGTTCGCGGGCGTGCGGCTCGTCCAGCTTCCGCCCCTTCACGTACGCGGTACCGACTTCGGAAAACTGCTCGACGCCGACGGGTACGAGGCGGGAAGCGACACGTTCGCGGCGCGCATGTGTGCACTTCTGGAGACCCTCGTCGCGGCGAGGCCCGACGTGGTGGTGACGGAGCTGTTTCCCTTCGGCCGACGCGCGCTCGCCCCTGAGTTTCTGGCCCTCGTCGAAGCGGCGCGCGCGGTGCGCCCACGCCCGCTCATCCTCGCCTCGATCCGCGACATCCTGGTGGCGCCGGAGAAGCTCTATCGGATCGCCACTGCGCATGACCGGATCGCCGCGCTCTACGACGCGGTCCTCGTTCATGGCGACCCGGCCCTCGTCGCCCTCGACGCCTCCTGGCCCGTCGACCGGCGCCTCGCGTCGAAGCTGCGCTATACCGGCTACGTTGACCAGGGCGGCGCCGTAGCGGTGGGCGAGGCATCGCGCGCCGGAATCCTGGTCTCGGCCGGATCGAGTGCGGCCGGGCTCGTGCTCCTCAGGGCCGCTGCCGGAGCCGCGCGGCTGAGGCCCGACCTCGGCTGGTGCATCCTGGCCGGCCACGGCGTGCCGGAGGCGGAGTTTCGTGACCTCGGGCAAGGGCTTCCGGAGGGTGTCGTCGCGCGGGCGCGGCCGGATTACCGGGGGCTGCTGGCGCGGGCGGCGGTCTCGGTCAGCCCGTGCGGCTACAACACCGCGGTCGACCTGCTGGTCACCGCAACCCGCGCCGTGCTCGTCCCCTTCGAGGCCGGGCGCGAGACCGAGCAGCGCCTGCGGGCCGAATGCCTCTCCGCGCGCGGGCGCGCCCGGATCCTGGCGGAAGCCGACCTCACGCCGGAGCGGCTTCTGGAGACCGTCCTCGCGGCGGGAGGTGATCCGGCGCCCGCACCCACTGATATCGACGTTTGGGGGGCCGCGCGCGCGGTGGCGATCATTGAGGAGTTGGCGAAAAGCACTGACCGGGCCGCTCCTGCGCTCCGGGCCGCGCGTCCCGACTGGCGGCCTTTGCGTGCGGCCCTCGACGCGGCCCATGCGTGCGGGCGCCCCGTGCCAGTCTGGTGGCGCGACGACGACGCGGTGACGGCGACGCCCGCCCTCGACCGCCTGCTCCACCTTTCCGAGCGCTTTGCCTTCCGCCTCCTCGTGGCGGCGATCCCCGCGCGGGTGGACGCCGCTTTGGCCGAGCGTCTGCGCGATGCGCCCTTGGCGCGGGTCGCCGTGCATGGTCTCTCCCACGCCAATCATGCTCCGGTCGGCGCCAAGCCGGCGGAGTTCGGGCCGCATCGGCCGCTCTCCGTCCTGCACGCCGAGGCGACCGAGGCTCTGGACCGCGCCCGCGCCTCGTTCGGCCCTGACACGCTGCTGCCGGTGTTCGTGCCGCCCTGGAACCGTCTGGCACCGGACCTCGCTGCCGCGTTGCCCGATCTCGGCTATGGCGGCCTGTCGTCGGTACCGGGCCTGCCGGTGGCGGGGCTCATGCGGGCGGACATCCACCTCGACCCCTTCGATTGGCGCGGAACCCGCTCGCTCGCCGATCCGCCGATGCTGGTGGCGACGCTTGCCCATGCCATCGCGGCGGATCTGTCGGGACCGCTCGGTCTCCTCACCCATCACCTTGTCCACGACGAACTGGTCTGGGCCTTCCTCGAAGACCTGCTGGGCGAACTCCTGGCCCATCCCGCCACCACGCTCGGCGATCCGCGCGCCCTGTTCCTGCCGCCTGTGGACGAACTCGCCGGAGCATGGCCTAGTCCGGCAACCGCCCAGCGCGCGAGGATGCCGTGAGCCCGCTCCTGTCCATCCGCGATCTCACGGTCGATTTCCGCTCCGAGGCCGGGCCGTTCCGGGCGTTGCACGGGCTCTCCCTGACGGTGGAGCGAGGCCGCACCCTGGCGCTGGTCGGTGAATCCGGGTCGGGCAAATCCGTCACCGCCCAGGCGATCCTGCGCATCCTGCCCGCTGCCGCGTCCATCACCGGCGGACAGATCCTGTTCGCGGGGGACCGCGCCGCGGACCGGCCCACGGATATCGCTGCCTTGCCCGCCGAAGGCCAGGCGATGCGCGCCCTGCGCGGTGGGCGGATCGCGATGATCTTCCAGGAGCCGATGACCTGCCTCTCGCCGCTCCACACCATCGGCGATCAGGTCGGCGAGGTCCTGCGCATCCATACCGGCGCCACCCGGGCCGAGGCCGATGCCCGCACGCGGGAGGCCTTCGCCCGCGTCGGGTTTCCCGATCCGGCGCGCGCGCTCCACACCTATCCGTTCGAATTGTCGGGGGGGCTGCGCCAGCGGGCGATGATCGCCATGGCGCTGATCATGCGCCCCGATCTCCTCGTCGCCGACGAGCCGACCACTGCCCTCGACGTGACGACGCAAGCCCAGATCCTGGCGCTCCTCACCCGGCTTCAGTACGAGAACGGCATGGCGATCCTGCTGATCACCCACGATCTCGGCGTGGTCGCCAACATGGCCCATGACGTCGCGGTGCTCTACCGGGGCCGGCTGGTTGAATCCGGCCCGCGCGACGTGGTGCTGCGCCGACCCGGCCATGGCTACCTCCAGGCGTTGATCCGGGCGGTACCGCGCTTTGGCATGCAGCCCGGCGAGCGTCTCACCCCGATCCGCCCGGCCAATGCCGTGATCCCGGTGCGCGACACCTCTGCGTTGCCGGCCGGGCCGATTCTGCAGGTCGAGGCCATCACCAAGCGCTTCACCCTGCGCTCGGGCCGCTTCGGCGGGCCGGCGCGCACGGTGCTGGCGGTCGCCGACGTCTCCCTCACCCTCGCGGCCGGGACGACGCTCGGTCTCGTCGGCGAATCCGGGTCGGGCAAGACCACGCTATCGAAGATCGTGATGCGGGCCCTGAACCCCGATTCCGGCCGTGTCCTGTTTGACGACGGCACGGGACCCGCCGATGTGAACGGCCTGGCGGGCGCCGGTCTCTTCGCCTATCGCCGCGCGGTTCAATTCGTGTTCCAGGACCCCTACGCCTCCCTCGATCCGCGCATGACCGTACGCCAGATCCTGTGCGAGCCGATGGAGATCCACGGGCTCGCGGCGCCGGCCCGCAAGGCCCGCGCCGCCGAGTTGATGGCGATGGTCGGCCTCGATCCGGCGATGCTATCGCGCTATCCCCACGCCTTTTCGGGTGGCCAGCGCCAGCGTATCGGCATCGCGCGGGCCCTCGCCCTGCAGCCGCGCCTGCTCGTCCTCGACGAGCCGGTCTCGGCGCTGGACGTCTCGGTGCAGGCGCAGATCCTCAATCTGCTGAAGGACCTCCAGGCGGCGCTCGGGCTGTCCTACCTCATCGTCTCCCACAATCTCGCGGTGGTCGACTACATGGCCGACACCATTGCGGTGATGTGCCGGGGCCGGATCGTCGAGGAAGCGCCCAAGGTCGCGCTGTTCGACAATCCGGCCCACCCCTACACGCGGGCTCTCCTCGCAGCCGTGCCCGATCCGAGCCTCGACCACCCCCTCGATTTCTCCGCCATCACCGGCGACCAATCCGATCCCTCCGCGTGGCCGGCGCCTTTCCGGCTCGGCGAGGGCGACGCCGGCACAATGCAGGCGATCGCGCCGGACCACCGCGTCCGGCACGGTCACGCGCAGGCGCTGCGGGCCGCATGACGCCAACGCGCCCGCATCCGGTGATGGAGCGCTTGCGCCGCCGCGTGTTATCGCCGCTCTTCGACCGGCTCGGCTACGACCTCGTGCCGGCGATGCCCGACTGGAGCCATCGTCCGACCTCCGGGCCGGAGGTCGAGGCCCTGATGGCGGCGGCGTCCGTAAGCCTGGAGCGTGATCTCGCCGCGGCCGCCATTTCGCCGCCACCCGGCGGCATCAGGGCCGCGGTCGAAACGTTCTGGGACCTGATCCCGACGGCGCCGGTACGCCAGCGCCGCGGCGGCAGCGGCTTCAACGGCGCGCTCCAGCTCTATGTGGCTTTGCGCGCGCTCCGGCCGCGGGTGGTGATCGAATCCGGCGTGTTCCGGGGGCTCACCACCTGGATCATCGCCCAAGCCTGCCCCGAGGCCGCGATCCACTGCCACGACCCCGACCTGTCGCGCCTGCAGTATCGCTCCCCCAATGCCAGCTACAGCCGCGCAGATTGGTCGAGCGCCGATCTCTCCAGCGTCGATCCGTCCGCCACGGTGGCGTTCTTCGACGACCACGTGGCGCAGGCGCGCCGGGTGCTGGAAGCGCGGGACCGCGGCATCGCGCGTCTGCTGTTCGATGACGATGCCGCCGGCCATCGCATCCACGCCCATGGCGGGCCGGCGCATCCGACGATCGCGATGGTGGCGGCCCGGCAGGGCAGGGGGGATCTGGGCCCGATCCGCTGGCAGCGTAACGGACGCGCCTTCGTCCAGGCCGCCGACGATCCGCTCCTGCATGACGCCGGCGCATGCATCGCGCATGTGCACGCGTTCGACGATCTGCACCGGGCCACCGGCTATTCGCCGGCGCGGCTCACCTCCGTCACCCTCGCTCTCGGGACGGGGCCATGACAGAGGTCACGCGCCGCACGGTTGTGGCCAGCCTTTCCGCCACGCTGGGCGTGGGTCTCCAGCCGGCGCGGGCCGAGCCGGCCGGGCATCCGCCGGACAGGCCCCTCGTGGTCGATCTCGCGGCGCAGGGCCGGCGATTGGGCGAGCCGGGCGGCGCCGTCCGCACCTTGATCGCGCGGGCCCGCGACGTGCGCTACCTCTCGGTCTACGGCTACACCCGCCTCGTCGGCTACGATGCCGGCCTGACGCTCCAGCCCGACATCCTCGATCGCATCGCGGTCGAGGGAGGACGCTTCACCTTCACCCTGCGGGCCGGCCATCGCTGGTCGGACGGCGCCCCCTTCACCACCGATGATTTCCGCTATTATTGGGAGGACGTCGCCAACGAACCGGCGCTCAATCCCGGCGGGCCGCCGGATTTCTTCCGCGTCGATGGGCAATTGCCCAAGGTCGAGGTCCTCGACGGCCTGACGATCCGCTACAGCTGGGACCGGCCGAACCCGCGCTTCCTGCCGGCGCTGGCAGCGCCCCGCGATCCGCTGATCTACCGGCCGGCGCATTACCTCAAGACGGTCCATCCACGCTATGTCGGACTGGAGGCCGCCGAGGCGTCGGCAAAGGCGCAAAAGCTCAGGGGCTGGGCTGCCCTGCACAACCGCCTCGACGACATGTTCGAGCTGAACAACCCCGATTGCCCAACCCTTCAGGGCTGGTGCCCGCGCACCCGGTCTCCGGCGACGCGCTTCGTCTTCGCGCGTAACCCGCATTACCATCGCGTCGACGCCGCCGGGCGCCAACTGCCCTACCTCGACACCATCCTGATGGATGTCGCCTCCACCGGCCTGTTGGTGGCCAAGACCAATGCGGGCGAAGCCGACCTGATGTTCCGCGGCCTCGCCATGGCGGACATCCCGAGCCTGAAGGAAGGCGAGCGGGCCCACGGCTACCGCACCCTGCTGTGGCCGCTGGCGCGCGGCAGCGAACTCGCCCTCTACCCGAACCTCACCACCCTCGACCCGGTCTGGCGCGCCCTCAACCGCGATGTCCGCTACCGCCGGGCCTTGTCGCTCGCCCTCGACCGCCGCACCCTGAACAACACCCTGCTGTTCGGCCTCGGTACCGAGGGCAACGACACGATCGTTCCCGACAGCCCGCTCTATTCGCCGGAGCTGCGCACGCTCCATGCCGCCTATGATCCGGGCGGCGCCAACCGCCTTCTCGATGAGGCGGGGCTGGCTCGGCGCGACGGCTCCGACATCCGCCTGATGCCGGACGGGCGGCTGCTCGAAATCGTCGTCGAGACCGACGGCGAGGCGTCGATGATCCTCGACGGGCTCCTGCTGATCACCGAGTTCTGGCGCGAGGTCGGCATCAAGCTCGTGGTCAAGCCGCAGGAGCGGACCAACCTGCGCCGCCGCTCCATGGCCGGGCAGACCGTGATGGTGGCGGCCCAGGGCCTCGATCTCGCCGTACCCACCGCGATCATGCCGCCCACCGAACTGAGCCCAGCCCAACCCGACCATTATTCCTGGCCGCGCTGGAGTCTCGCCACCGAGACCCACGGCGCCAGTGGCGAGGGCTGCGATGTGGCGCCGGTGGAACGCCTGCTCGCCCTCGATGCGCAATGGCGCGCCACCGACGATGCCGGCGTGCAGGCCGGGATCTGGCGCGAGATGCTGCGCAACCACGCCGAGAACCAATGGGTGATCGGCACGGTGGCGGGTGCGCTCCAGCCGGTGGTGGCCTCCGCCCATCTGGCGAACATCCCCGAGACGGCGCTCTATGCCTGGGACCCGACCGCGCTCATCGGCGTCCAGCGGCTCGACGAGGTGTTCTGGGACCGCGCCGCCGACCGCCGGAACTCCGCGTCGTGATCCGCGCGGTCGCCCGCCGGATCCTGACCATGGCGGCGACGCTGCTGGTGATCTCGGCCCTGGTCTTCCTGATCATCAAACTGCCGCCGGGCGATTACCTCAGCAACCGCATCGCCGAGCTGCGCGGCATGGGCGAGGCCGGCTCGGTGGCCAAGGCCGAGCTGCTGATGCGGCAATACGGCCTCGACCGTTCGGTGCCGGAGCAATACCTGATGTGGGTCGGCCTGATGCCGGGGCCGGCGGGCTTCTCCGGCCTGCTCCAGGGCGATTGGGGCTGGTCCTTCGAGTATGACCGGCCCGTGGCCGAGGTGGTCGGCGATGCCCTCTGGCTCACCCTGGTGGTCAACCTTGCCGCCCTGGTCTTCGTCCACGCGGTGGCGATCCCGGCGGCGCTCTATTCGGCGACCCATCGCCATACGGCGGGCGAAGTGGCGGTGACGGCGCTCGGCTATGTCGGGCTCGCGGTGCCGGGATTCCTGCTGGCGCTGATCCTGCTGTTCTACGGCAATCGCTGGTTCGGCCTCTCCATCGGCGGCCTCTACGACGCCGCCTATACCGGGCGCCCGTGGGACATGGACAAGCTGCGTTCGCTGGCCGCGCACCTCGTGGTGCCGACCCTGGTGATCGGTCTCGGCGGTACCGCGGCGATGATCCGGCGGATGCGCGCCAACCTCCTCGACGAACTCGCCAAGCCTTACGTCGTCACCGCACGCGCCAAGGGCCTGCCGCCTCTGCGCGCGCTCGTGAAGTACCCGTTCCGGATGTCGCTGAACCCGTTCGTTGCCGATATCGGCAACCTGCTGCCGCATCTCGTCTCCGGCTCCGTCCTGGTCTCGCTGGTGCTCAGCCTGCCCACCGTGGGGCCGCTCCTGCTGGAGGCCCTGAAGAGCCAGGACCAGTTCATGGCCGGCTTCATCCTGATGTTCGTGGCCGCGCTGACGCTGGTCGGGATGCTGATCTCCGACCTCGTCCTGGTCTGGCTCGATCCGCGTATCCGCATGGGCCGGCGCTGATGCAGGCCCCCGCCGATCCGGGCCATTTCGTCGATCCAGCCCCATTCGATCCGGAGGCCGGGGCGAGCCACGGCACCGGCCTCGAACAGGCCTCGGCCTGGCGGCTGATCTTCAGGAAGTTCCTGCGCCATCGCATCGCCGTCGCCTCGGCGATCGTGCTCGGTCTGCTCTATGCCTCAGTGCCGCTCGTCGAATTTCTCGCCCCGTACGAGCAGGCCCGGCGCAACGGCGATGTGCTGTTGGCGCCGCCGCAGGGGCTGCACCTGTTCCACGACGGCCGGTATCTCGGGCCGTTCGTCTATCCCTATCGGGCCGAGCTCGATCGCGACACGTTTCGACGCGGCTACGTGGTCGACACTGCGAACCCGCAGCCGATCCGCTTCTTCTGCCGGGGCGACGCCTACCGCTATCTCGGCATGATCCCGGGCGACCGTCACCTGATTTGTCCGCCGGACGGCGGGACCCTGTTCCTCCTCGGCACCGACAGGCTCGGTCGCGACCTGTTCTCGCGGATGATCTACGGCGCGCGCATCTCCCTGGTGATCGGCCTCGTCGGCGTCGCGATCTCGTTCGCCTTGGGCCTCCTATTCGGCGGCATCGCCGGGTATTTCGGCGGATGGCCGGATGCAGCGGTGCAGCGGCTGATCGAGGTGGTCCGCTCGCTGCCCGAGCTGCCCCTGTGGCTGGCCCTCTCGGCGGCGCTGCCGCCGAGCTGGAGCCCGCTCTGGGTGTTCTTCGGCATCACCATCATCCTCGGGCTGCTCGACTGGCCGGGGCTGGCCCGGGCGGTGCGGTCCAAGCTGCTGGCGCTGCGCGAAGAGGATTTCGTCGCCGCCGCCGAACTCATGGGCGCCTCGCCGGCGCGCGTGATCGGGCGCCACCTGATCCCCAACTTCATGAGCCACCTCATCGCCTCGGCGACCCTGTCGATCCCCACCATGATCCTCGGCGAGACGGCGTTGTCGTTCCTCGGTCTCGGCCTGCGCCCGCCGGTGACGAGCTGGGGCGTCCTCCTCAACGACGCGCAGAATCTCGCCGCCATGCAGCTCTACCCCTGGCTGCTGTTGCCGGTGCTGCCGGTGCTGGTGACGGTGCTGGCCTTCAACTTCATGGGCGACGGCCTGCGCGATGCCGCCGACCCGTATCACTGAGGCAAATGCAGCCATGACCGACCCGAGCGAGGCCCTGGGCCGCGCCATCCGCGAGCGACGCGCCACCATCGCCATCGTCGGCCTCGGCTATGTCGGCCTGCCGCTGGCGCTCGCCTCCGCCCGCGCCGGATTCCGCGTGATCGGCTTCGACGTGAACCCCGACCGTGTCGCGCGGATCAACGCCGGCGAGCCGGTGATCGCGCTCCTCGATACCGACGCCATGCGGGCGGCCCTCGAGAGCGGCCGGTTCCGGGCGACCGGCGACACGGCGCGGCTCGCCGAGGCCGACGCGATCCTGATCTGCGTGCCGACCCCGCTGACGCGGCAGCGCGAACCGGACCTCTCCTATATCCGCGCGACGGCGGCCGACATCGCCCGGACCTTGCGCCCCGGCCAGCTCGTGGTGCTCGAATCGACCACCTGGCCTGGTACAACCCAGGAGGTGCTCAAGCCGATCCTGGAGGCGACGGGGCTGATCAGCGGCACCGACTTCTTCCTCGCCTATTCGCCCGAGCGCGAGGACCCCGGCAACGCGGTCCACACCCTGGCGGCGACGCCGAAGGTGGTGGGCGGCGACGGCGCGGCGGCGCGCGACCTCGCCGACCTGCTCTACGGGCAGATCGTCGCCCGCACGGTGCCGGTCTCGTCCACCGCCACGGCCGAAGCCGTGAAGCTCACCGAGAACATCTTTCGCGCGGTCAACATCGCCCTCGTGAACGAGCTGAAGACCGTCTACGACGCCATGGGCATCGACGTCTGGGAGGTGATCGGGGCTGCGGCCACCAAGCCGTTCGGCTTCATGCCGTTCCATCCGGGGCCGGGCCTCGGCGGCCACTGCATCCCCATCGATCCGTTCTACCTGACCTGGAAGGCACGCGAATTCGACGTGCCCACGCGCTTCATCGAGCTCGCCGGCGAGGTCAACCGGCACATGCCGCATTACGTCGTCGAGCGCCTCGCCCGTGCCCTCGACCAGCGCTTCGGACGGGCGCTTCGCGGGACGCCGATCCTGCTCGTCGGCATGGCCTACAAGCGCAACGTCGACGACGTGCGCGAGAGCCCGGCCCTCAAGCTGATGGAGTTGCTGGAGGAGCGCGGCGCCGATGTCGCCTACCACGACCCGCTGGTCCCGGAGATTCCTCCGACGCGGGAATACCCGCATCTCGCAGGGCGCCGTTCGGTGCCGCTCGACGCCGAGATTCTGGCGCGTTCGGCCGCGACGCTGATCGTCACCGACCACGATACCGTCGATTACGGGCTGATCGTGGCCCATGCCCCCCTCGTCGTCGACACCCGCAACGCCTGCGGACGTGCCGGCCATGCGGGTGAGACGATCGTGCTGTAGGGGCGGGGCCGCGGGGGGTGTAGAAGGCCCGCCATGCCCCGCTGGTTTCTCATCCTCAGTACCGCCGCCATCGCCCTGTGCCTGGTCGGCAGCGCGCTCTTGATCCTCCGGACCCTGTTCCCGACGTAGCGGTCACGCCAATGTGGTGAGATCCTGGAACCAGTGCTGGGCCTGCGTGTAGGCCTTCACCTTCGGCGACAGGGCGTGGGAATTGGTGTCGTGCACCACCCAGACCTGTACCGCGTCGTCGACGACGATTTCGTGGATGCGCGCGAGCATCCGGTCCTGTTCGGCGAGGTCGAGGCTGTTCTTGATCTTGTCGCAAAGCGCATCGACCTCGGGGTTCTTGTAGTGGCTCCAGTTCACGCCATTGGGTGAGACCTGCTTCGAATCGTAGAAGCGCAGGATCGCGTAGAACGGATCCGAGGTGACGTAGGCGATGTTGCCGGCGGTGACGCCCTGGAGGCTCGGATCGCTCGCCCCCTTGCGCCAGGCCGTATAGGCCACTTCCAGCTCCACCGGCTGGAACTCCACCGCGAGGCCGATATCGGCCCAGCTCTGCTGGATGAACTCGTTGATCGGCAGGGACAGCATCTGTCCGGTCCCGCCCGTGGGGATCATGAACTTGGTCTTGAGCGGGTTCTGCGGCGAATAGCCGGCCTCGCGCATCAGCTTGCGCGCCTCATCCATGTCGTAGCGGACCTTGAAGGTCGGCTTGCCGAACCACGGACTCGACGATTGCACCTGACCCTCTGCGGGGGTGGCCAGCCCGCCCATCAGTGTGGCGACGCCCTCGCGGTCGACGGCGAGATTGGCGGCCTTGCGCAGGCGCAGATCGCGCCATGGGCTGCCCTCCACCATCGACAGATGGTAGTTCCAGACATGCGGCGTGACGTTGCCGACCACCCGCATGCCCGCCGCCTTGAGCCGCGGCACCGCATCCGGGGCCGGGAATTCGATCATGTCGACGCTGCCGCTGAGCAGCGCGTTCACCCGCGCCAGATCTTCCGAGACGCAGCTGAGGACGAGCTTGGCGAGCTTGGGCGCGCGTTTCGGGTTCCAGTAGGTTGGGTTCGGCACCATCTCCAGGCGCACGCGCGGCACCAGCTGCTTGAGGCGATAGGGGCCGGTGCCCGAGGGCTCGAAGGCGAACTTCGCCCAATCGCGGCCGACCTTCTCGAACTGGGCCGGCGACGAGATCAGGAACCACAGCATCTGATAGGGGAACAGCGCGTCGACGGACTTGGTCGTCACCTGCACGGTCGACGCATCGAGCTTCTTGTAGGAGGCGACCGATGGCAGGCGCGGCTTCACCTGCCCTGCCTGGCGCTGGTCGAATTGCGGAGATTGCGGGTTCAGGACCTTGTCGAAGTTCCAGATCACCGCATCGGCGTCGAAGGCCGAGCCATCGTGGAATGTGACCCCGTCGCGGAGGCGGAAGATCCAGTTTTTCCGGTCGGCCGGATCGCTCTCCCACGCGGTGGCGAGGCCCGGGATGAGCTTGCCGGGCCGATCCGATATGTCGAGCTCCCAGGCGACCAGCGGATCGTACAGGGTCAGGCCGGTGAACTGGTAGCCGCCCGCGCCGCGATCCGGCTGGCCGGTGGTCAGCGGCAGGTCGGTCATCGAGATGCCGTAGATCAGGCTCCCGCTCGGCGCCGGCGTGGCGGTGGTGTCGGCTCTGAGCCGTGCCGCTGGGCCGAGCGTCGCCAGGGCGGCGCCTCCGGCCAAAAGCGTCCGCCGATTGAAGGCCCCTGACGTCATCGATGATGTCCCGATCTTGTAAAGCCGCGCAGAAGGTCAAACGATCCTACAGGCAGGCTGATCTGCTTAGGATCATGATAGGAATTACCTTGTAAAGCGCAAAAGCCGGGCGGATTGATTGTCGTTCCAGGGCGTCCTGCTCAAGCGAGTGGCGCGACGCCCTGGCCATTCGGCGAAATGAAACTCTGGAGACAACCCGAAACTGTGTTGCGACCGCTTCGCATGCGCCAGCCGATGCCTGCGACGGAATGACATGCCGGACGCGCGGACAAGAGCGGATCGGCCTCCGATATGCCGGGTTCGATGCGCGTTTGGCGACGGGTTTTCGAATTATGAATTCATTCTGGCCTGCACTTTGCTTGGCCTCTTGGCGCAAGCGCAGCGCGAACAGCGAATGGGTCGATGCTCGCAGGATCCGTGCTGGCTTTTTCTGGGTGGCTTGGACTGGTTGCGACCATTGCCGCATCCTGACCTGCCGCGCCGGCAGCCTTCCCAAGACCACCAATGCATTCTGCGATCTTCGGAGCCCTTCTGCGAGGCCGCTGCGCTGCGCCACCTCGCGATGAGGAGGAGATCGGGGCGAAGCCGATCTCATGATAGCGCAAGTCGAGTCTCGCGACCGGTACCGGGCGATCGTCGCCCCAGATGGGCGGGCGATAGTTGCAGGGAACACCCGCTTCCACCGCACACTCCAGGCGAGCGACGGGCTGTACCGCGATAAGCCGGAACTTGAGGAGTGTTTGGTCCCGGTATTGGGTGGAACAGGCTTGACCTGAAGCGGCCAGGCTCGACGGACCATGCTGTGCGGATGGCATCATTGGGCGCGTGAGGCCCCGTAGGGTCTTCAGCCGCCCCTCAGGCGTGGTATTGGCGAACGGGATGAGGCCCGCGACCCGCGCTTAGGGAGGAATCTTCGCGATGACGACGACGATTGTCGGCGAGGAGACGCGCGCCTCCGCTCCCGTACGCAAGCCGCTGTTCGATTACCTGCCGGTGAGTCTGTTCGGCGCCGTGATGGGGCTGATGGGGCTGAGCGCCGGGTGGCGGCTCGCGAGTGCCCGCTATGGCCTGCCGGTTCTGATCGCAGACGGGATCGGCTGGACGGCACTTGTCGCGTTCATCGCGCTCGCCCTGGCCTACGGCCTGAAGGCGGTGACCGGCTGGCAGGTTGTGGTGGCCGAATACCGGCATCCGATTGCCGGAAATCTCTTCGGCACGATCCTCATCAGCTTGTTGCTGCTGCCGTTGTTTCTCCAGAAACTGAGCCCCTACCTCGCGGACGCAGTCTGGATTCTCGGCGCCGCCGGTATGGTTCTGTTCGCCTTCCTTATCGTGGGGCGCTGGATGGGGAGCCGACATGAGCTCGCCCACGCCACACCGGCCTGGATCGTTCCGGTGGTCGGCCTCCTCGACGTACCGCTTGCCGCGCCCGCCCTCGGCCTGCCGCATACGCAGACGGTGAGGTGGTGCTGGAAATCTGGACAGGAGGCTAAGCTATCCCCGACGTGAGGGAT
>NZ_JAAHTB010000016.1 GCF_010692745.1 Methylobacterium sp. BTF04 | reverse complement strand
CATGGTCGGCGACGAACGATGAAGGGGCCCGATCGGGCCCCTTCATCGTTCAAGCAGCCGGCCGCCACTGGCCTGGTTTTACTCCGCCGCAGCGGCCTGAAATTGGTCCGCCCTTTACAGGCGCGGCGGTATTCGTCCAGTCTCAGGCGGCTGAGTGGGATGATGGGGTTATTGATCAGCCTCCAGGCCCGGTCCGAAAACCGTAGGAAGTTGAACGGTGTGATGTCCCTGTCGAAGTAGGCGTACTCGTCGGACAGGTCGACCCAATGGCTCACGACGCCCTTCGGCGAAAGGCTGTCGCAGCACTCGCGCAGGAGGCCGACGAGGGCGGGATAGGGCAGGTATTCGAGGACGGCGGTGCTGAATACCAAGTCGACACTTCCACGCGGAATCCGTTCGGGTCCGATCGGCGCGATGGCATAGTGGATCCCGAGTTCCGCAAGACCTTCCACGAGTTCGGACGGAATCCTGTTCTGCGCCATGCGCTTCAGCCGCGAGATGCGATCGCGGTCAAGGTCAGGCAATGCGCGGGCGAGCCGCCCGTTTTTCCATGCGATGATGAAGTGTTCGATCGTCTGGGAAAGGCGGGTGTCGGTGGCGTGACGGCTCAGGTCGTAGGTCTCGACAGTGCCGACACCGCAAAGCCAGAGGGCGATCGGGACGATCGGGAACCAGCCTGTGCCGATCTCGACAGCCCTAGAGGGCAGTCCGCCCTGATCTGGGCCGTCGCGAAAGTTGTTGAGATGCCTGCAGGCCTTATCGAGCCGGTCGAAGAAGAGGCCATCGCCGAGCCCGACCGAGTGCGCGACGCGCTTCTGCAAGATTCCATTCCAGAAGTGAGGAAACGGAAGAACGCCGATGGCTCGCTGAGCAACAGCTTTAAGCTTCCAAGATGGCATGGCCGCGCCCCTCGTCAAAACGGAATCGCTTATAATAACATTTTGGGCGGCAGCACGACGACGACATAGATTGTATTGTATCGCTTTTTACAGCCATTAAATTCGAGGCGGCCGAGTCAATATTCAAACTTACCGGTTCCATTGGAGATCTTCAGCAAAACAGCCATTGAACCCAGCGCGCAGCGAGCGACCACCTCGAAATACTCCTTCCGTACAGAGCCTCATCGTGATTCTTCGATGCCGTCGGCATTGGGCGAGGCTCGGATGGGTCAGCCACGGTTGTTCGATCTGGATGGGCGCTATCAGCGTAGGTCGGAGAACGGCGACTCTGACCCTGACCCTGCAAAACTGGTCCGCGCTGAACGCAAGTTTTTCGGGCATCCTGAACCTTGAAGGAGGGTGGATGTCATGCCTCTGGATCATGGATCGGAACCGAAGGACCGCGCCAGCGAGTTTGCCGGGCGGATGCTCGAACAGTGGGCCTACGTGAACGGGGCCGAGATCGATTTCTCCCGACCGGGCAATCCGACCGACACCGGCAACAATCGAGTCGTTCAACGGCCGCCTACGGGCGGAGTGCCTGAACGCCTCTCGGTTCCTGTCACTGGCCGATGCCCGAGAGCGCATCGAGGAATGGAGGTGCTACGACAACTGACCCGCCTCCTCAAAAGTGGTCCTCCCTCAAGTATGGCTTTCAGCCTCGTCGGGAATGTCGTCATGGGACGGAAGGATCATACGGCTGAAGAGATTGTCGCCAAGCTCCGCGAAGTAGACGTTCTGGTCCCTCAAAGAACCTCGTGCATAGCTTCGCGGCCCTGCGCACACTCGGACGCCTCGAGAAACCGCAACTTGAGGCGATTTGGCTCTGCAAGGTACGGGATATCGATCTCGTGCCCGCCACCAGGTGCGGGCGTCGATCTTGCGATTTCTTCACATCCGTTGCGCGACTGCTGTGTCGGACAAGCCAGAGTCTCTTAAACTATGGCCTGATCTCGAGTTTGCGAAACAGACGGCAATCCTCAGCGATCGTCGCTCCCCAGCCATCGGAGTCCCGACTGCGCGATATGCACATGCATCATCGCCTGCGCCAGTAACGGATCTCCCGCCTCGAGCGCCGACAGGATGGTCTCGTGTTCGGAGAGGGCGAGCTTCCATCCGGCCACCGTTTCGAACCGATGCCGGAATTTGGCGGAGAGGGGGCTGTGTCGCTCGTCGAAGAGGTCGCGCACCATACGGGACAGCACGCCGTTTCCGGCATGCTTCGCGATCGTCAAATGAAATCGCCGGTCGTCATCGAGGGGCTTGGTCCCCTCCGCAATCGAGATTCGCATGTCGTCGAGGGACTTTCGCAAGGATGCGAAGACTTCGGGGGTCATCCGGGGTGCCGCCATGAGAATGACGGCGCCCTCCACGACGGCGCGTGCCTGCATCAGTTCGACAGGACTTTCCCCGATCGAGCCGATGGGGAGCGAACGCTGTTCCGTGATCGACAGCACGTAGATGCCGGACCCCATGCGGACCTCGACCGCGCCTTCGATTTCGAGTGCGATCAGCGCCTCGCGCAGAGAGGGGCGCGAGACGCCGAGCTGCAGCGCGAGTTCCCGCTCCGACGGTAGACGATCGCCGATTCTGAAGTTTCCCTCTTGGATCAGGGCGCGTAGCCGATCGGCCACCAGTTGATAGAGCCTGCGTTCGGGCGGGCGGTCGGTATTCGCATCGGGTCTTATAATTGGCATGACCAATAAAACTCGCTTTCACACAAAATCTTGCGGTTCTTTGCCAGGAAGACCGGTTTTGCAGAGATTTTTTCTGAAAAGTGGGGTTTTTCCGATCGACCTTAGAAATTGGCTTGACCAATTTCTGAAGTCTGCTATCCATCGGATCATAATCAAAAGCCCATAGGGAGGGCCGCTGTCGTGTTCGAAGGCGGAGGAGGCGCGGTGCTGCGCCAAGGCCGAGACGGTGAAACGTCGGAAGGGTGCTGGCAAGCGCCAGCGCTTCGTGCCGACACCGTCTTGGCCCTCGAAAGTATCACGAAGGCGTTTCCCGGCGTCACCGCGCTCGCCGATGTGAGCTTCGATCTGCGGCCCGGCGAGGTACATGCGGTCTGCGGCGAGAACGGCGCGGGCAAGTCCACGCTGATGAAGATCATCAGCGGCGTGCACAAGCCGACATCCGGCAGGATCATCTACAAAGGCGTCGAGCGCCGCTTCTCATCGCCCCTGGAAGCCGAGGCGTCCGGCATCGCGATGATCCACCAGGAATTGAACCTGGTCCCTCACCTGTCGGTGGCGGAGAACATCTTCCTTGCTCGCGAGCCACGACGTGGACCGCTGATCGATCGGAGAAAGCTCAAGGCCGACGCGCAACGCCTGCTCGATCGCCTCGGCGTCACGATCGATCCCGGCTGCTCCGTCCGGACCCTGTCCGTCGCGCAGTGCCAGATGGTCGAGATCGCCAAGGCCCTGTCCCTGAATGCCGATGTGCTCATCATGGATGAGCCGACATCGTCCCTGACCGAGCAGGAAACGACGATCCTTTTTCGGGTCATCCGCGACCTGCAGGCCGCCGGCGTCGGGATCCTCTACATCTCCCACCGCCTGGACGAGTTGAAGGCGATCGTCGACCGCGTGACGGTGCTGCGCGATGGCCGCCACGTCTCGACCGAGGATTTCGCCGCCACCACCGTGGACGCGATCGTCTCGAAGATGGTCGGCCGTCCCCTCGACAAGAAGTTCCCCGAGCGGACTTCGACGCCGTCCGACGAGACGATCCTGTCGGTGACCGGGCTGACCCGGCGGGGCGCATTCTCGGATGTCAGCTTCGACCTGCGGCGCGGCGAGATCCTGGGCTTTGCCGGCCTGATGGGCGCGGGGCGCACGGAGGTGGCGCGGGCAATCTTCGGCGCAGATCCGTTCGATGCCGGCACGATCACCTTCGAGGGATGCGATCTGCGGATCCGGGATCCGCGCGACGCGATCGCGGCCGGAATCGCGTACCTGTCCGAAGACCGCAAGGCGCAGGGCCTCGCGGTCGGCATGCCGGTCGATGCGAACCTGACCCTCGCGGACGTGGCCGGCGTCGCCAACGGTGCCGGGATCATCGATCGGTCCAAGGAAGCCGACGTCGTCCGCCACTACATCGATTTGCTGGCGATCAAGACGCCCTCTCCGCGGCAGCCGGTTCGACTGCTCTCGGGTGGAAATCAGCAGAAGATCGTCATCGGAAAATGGCTTTTTCGACAATCGAAACTGATCTTCTTCGACGAGCCGACCCGCGGTATCGATGTCGGTGCGAAGTTCGCGATCTACAGGATCATGGATGAACTTGCGGCAAAGGGCGTCGGGGTCGTTCTGATCAGCTCCGAACTTCCCGAGATCCTCGGCATGACCGACCGCGTGGCGGTCTTCCACCAGGGTCGGATCACGAGGGTGCTGGAGACCGCCCGGATCGGCCAGGAAGACATCATGCACTACGCCTCGGGTTGCGGAGAGCGGGTCTGACATGCGCGCAACGCTCATTCCCTCCTTCGTCACGACGGGCCGCCGACTGAGCGACCGACAGAAGGACATCATCCAGAAATTCGCCGCGCTCGGCAGCCTCCTCGTCCTGATCGTCGTCTTCGCGTTGGCGAGCCCGGCCTTCTTCAGCGTCAACAACGGGATGACGATCGCCCTTCAGGTCACCTCGATCGGCCTCCTCGGCATCGGAGCCACCTACGTCATCATCACCGGCGGCATCGACCTCTCGGTCGGGTCCGTGCTGGCCCTGTCCGGGGTCGTGGCGGCCCTGTGCGTGAAGGAGCTGGGCTTTGCGGTGCCCCTCGGCATGGGCGTCGGCATCCTGACCGGGGCGCTCTGCGGCCTCGTCAACGGCATCCTCGTCACACGGATGCGCCTGCCGCCCTTCATCGCCACCCTCGGCACGATGCTGGTCGCCCGCGGGCTCGCCCTGCAGATCACCGGGGCCCGGGCGGTCTCGGGTCTGGGGGACGCGTTCGGAGAGCTCGGCAACGGCGCGCTCTTCCGCATGGTGACGATCGGGGATGACGGTTTTCCGACCGTGACCTTCCCGGGCATCCCCTATCCGGTCGTCCTCATGACGGTGATTGCCCTCGCCGCCGCCTTCGTTCTGACGCGCACCGTGTTCGGACGGCACGTCTACGCGGTCGGTTCCAACACGGAGGCGGCGCGTCTGTCCGGGGTCGACGTCTCCCGCATCGTGACCCTCACCTACGTGATCTCGGGGACGCTCGCGGGCCTGACGGGCTGTGTGTTGATGTCCCGCCTCGTCACCGCGCAGCCAAATGAAGGCGTGATGTACGAGCTCGACGCCATCGCGAGCGCTGTGATCGGCGGCACTTCGCTCGTCGGCGGCGTCGGGACGATCTCGGGCACGGCGATCGGGGCCTTCGTGATCGGCATCCTGCGCAACGGCCTCAACATGAATGGCGTCTCCGCCTTCACGCAGCAGATCATCATCGGCCTCGTCATCCTGCTGACCGTCTGGATCGACCAACTGCGCAACCGTCGCTGACACGCCCACGGCGGCACGCAAGCCGTCACCGCTGGGTGCCGATCATTTTCAAACCGGCGACCGGAACACCGGCGTCTCGTTCAGGGGGATAGTCACGTCATGAAAGAATTCGTTGTCGCACTGTTGGCATCCGCAGCAATGCTGACGATCGGTCCGGCCAAGGCCGGCGAGATCGCCATCATCGTCAAGACCGTCAATTCCACCTTCTGGCAGAACGTTCAGAAGGGTGCCGAAGCCGCCATGAAGACCGACGGCGGCGGCAACACCCTGACCTTCCAGGGCCCCGCTTCCGAATCGGCCGTCGCCGATCAGGTGAACATGGTCGAGAACGCCGTGAACCGCGGCGTCTCGGGGATCGTGCTGGCCCCCTGCGATCCGGATGCGCTGGTGCCGGCCGTCAAGAAAGCCTGGGAGGCGCGCATCCCGGTGGTGATCATCGACTCCGCGCTGACTCCGGGCGCGGAGCGCTATCAACTGTCATACCTCGCCACGGACAACCGGAAAGCCGGCGAGCTCGCGGCGAAGGCCCTGATCGCGAAGACAGGGACCGAAGGCAAGATCGCCGTGATGTCCTACGTCGCGGGCGCCGGATCGGAGATCGGCCGGGTCGGTGGATTCATCGACTACGTCAAGGCCAATTCGAAGCTGCGGATCGTCGGGCCGTTCTACTCGCAATCCCAGATGGCCACCGCTCTCAACCAGACCACCGACGTCCTGGCTTCGAACGCCGATCTGAAGGGCATCTTCGGCGCGAACGAGCCGACCGCCGTGGGCATGGGCCGCGCGCTCAAGCAATCCGGCAGGGCCGACAAGGTGGTCGCCGTCGGCTTCGACGGCAATCAGGACCTGCAGGAATTCGTCAAGGATTCCACCCTGGCGGGGATCGTGGTGCAGGGCTCGTTCCAGATGGGCGAGCAAGGCGTCGCGACAATCTCCAAGATCCTGAGGAAGCAACCGTTCGAGAAGACGATCGATACGGGGACGGTTCTGGTGACGAAGGACAATATCGCCCGTCCCGAGGCAAAGAACGTCCTCTACTGACCTTCGAATACTGACCTTTGAAGATCGCGGACGCGGCCGATGCCGCGCCTGCCCGCTCGCCGGAACATCCATCATGCAGGCCGCCACCCTCCGCACCCATGCCCGTAGCCAGGTCGCCGTCAGCGCGCTGGGACTCGGCTGTGCACAGATGGGGAACCTCTACCGGGTCACGACTTACGCGGAAGCGCTGGGCGCTTTCCAAGCCGCGCGGGATGCCGGGATCCGATACTTCGATACCGCCCCCTTCTACGGTTTCACCCGCTCGGAACGCCGTCTCGGCACCATGCTGACCGAATTGCCGCGCGATGAATACAGCGTCAGCACCAAGGTCGGCCGAGTCATGACGCCGGACCCGACCGTGGGCCCCGAAGAGGACGGTTACATCGCACCGCTGCCGTTCCGTCCCGTCTACGACTACACCTACGACGGCGTCATGCGCAGCTTCGAGGCGAGCCAGCAGCGCCTCGGCATCCTGCGTCCCGATCTTCTCTACGTGCACGATATCGGCCGCGTCACGCACGGCGACCGCCAAGCCCATTACTGGGATCAGCTCAATGCGGGCGGCGGCTTCGATGCCCTGGTCCGGTTGCGTACGGAAGGGGCGGTCAAGGCGATCGGCCTCGGCGTCAACGAGTGGGAGGTCGTCGCCGAGGCGCTCGACGTCGCCGATCTCGACATCTGCATGCTGGCGGGGCGCTACACCCTGCTCGAACAGGGCAGCCTCGGCCTCATGGATACGTGCGCCCGGCGCGGCGTCGGCATCGTGGTGGCCGGCGTCTTCAATTCCGGCATCCTCGCCGGCGGAAATCAGTTCAACTACGGCGACGCCTCCCCCGAGATCGTCGCCCGGGTCGATCGTCTGCGGGCTGTCTGCGCCGCCGAGAACGTGCCGCTGCAGGCGGCGGCGCTCCAGTTCCCGCTGGCGCATCCGGCCACGCTCGCGGTCGTCTCCGGGGCGCGCACCGCCGAGCAGGTCCGGGCCAACGTCGCTTGGTTCGAGGAACCGATCCCCTCCGGCTTCTGGAATCGGCTGAAGGCCTCCGGCCTGATCTCCGAAGACGCTCCGGTCCCGGCCTGAGGAGGGCGAACGATGCGTATCGACGCTCACCAGCACTTTTGGCGGATCGCGGATCGGTCCGGGTCATGGCCGCCGGCAGACCTTGCCGTGCTGCATCGGGACTTCGGTCCCGACGACCTCGCTCCCCTCCTGGCCGATGCCGGCATCGACGCCACCGTTCTGGTACAGAGCCTGGACCGCGAGGCGGACACCGCCTTCATGCTCGCGCTGGCGGCGCAGCACCCCTTCATCAAGGGCGTGGTCGGCTGGACCGACCTCAAGGCGCCCGAGGCGCCGACGGCGATCGCACGGTTGGCGCGCGATCCGAACCTCAAGGGCCTGCGGCCGATGCTGCAGGACATCGCGGACGTCGCCTGGGTCGACGATCGGGCCCTCGCGCCGGCCCTCGCGGCGATGATCGCGCACGATCTGACCTTCGATGCCCTCGTGCTCCCCCGGCATCTCCCGCATCTCCTCGCCGTCGCCGAGCGTCATCCGGACCTGCGCATCGTCATCGATCACGGTGCGAAGCCGGCGATCCGCGAGGAGCGCCGGTTCGATGACTGGCACCGGGCGATGGGCGATCTCGCGGCGCGGCCCAACGTCGCCTGCAAGCTCTCGGGCTTGCTCACCGAGGCCGACGGAAGCGGCGTGGCGGTGCGTCGCTACGCGGACGCGCTCGTCTCGCTGTTCGGCCCGGACCGGCTGATCTGGGGAAGCGACTGGCCGGTGCTGAACCTCGCCGGCACATATCCCGATTGGCTCGACCTGTGCCGGACGATCGTCCCGCCCGCGCACCACGATGCCGTCTTCGGCGAGAACGCCGCCGCCATTTACCGCCTGCCTGACCTGGGGGCGGACCGATGAGGGAGGGGCGCGATGCGACGGATGGCGATGATGATCGGGGTGAGCCCCGGTGCGGTGGAGACCTATCGGCAGCTTCATGCCGCCGTCTGGCCGGAAATCCTCGACCTGCTCGGGCGCTGCAACATCCGGAACTACACGATCTTCCTGAGAGAGCCGGAGAATCTGCTTTTCGGCACCTGGGAATACCACGGCACCGATTTCGAGGCCGACATGGCGCGGATCGCCACGGACGAGACCAATGCTGCCTGGTGGAGGCTGACCGGTCCGTGCCAGCGCCCGATGGACAGCCGCGTGGACGGCGAATGGTGGGTTCCGCTGGAAGAAGTCTTCCACCTCGATTGAGACGTCCTCCCATCGACGAAACCAGCAACGATCAGGTTTAGAGATGACACACCTTGCAGGAAAGACGGTTCTGATCACGGCGGCGGCCCAGGGCATCGGCCGAGCAAGCGTCCTGGCCTTCGCCCGAGCCGGGGCACAGGTCTACGCCACCGACATCAACGCGGCCGCGCTTGCCGAACTGTCCGAGACGGCCGGGGTCACTACGGCGACCCTCGACGTTCGGAGCGATGCCGGCGTGACCGCGCTGGTCGATCGGATCGGCGCCGTCGACGTTCTGTTCAACTGCGCCGGCGTGGTTCACGCCGGCAGCATCCTGGAGATGCGCGAGGCCGATCTCGACCTCGCCCTCGATCTCAACGTCAGGGCGATGGTCCGCACGATCCGGGCGGTCCTACCCGGTATGCTGGAGCGCCGCGACGGCGCCATCGTCAACATGGCCTCGGTCGCCTCCTCGATGAAGGGTGTTCCGAACCGTTTCGCCTACGGGCTGACCAAGGCGGCGGTGATCGGCCTGACCAAAGCGGTCGCGGCCGACTACGTCGCCCAGAACATCCGCTGCAACGCGATCTGCCCCGGCACGGTGGAGAGCCCCTCGCTGCAAGAACGGATGCGCGCGCAGGGCGACTACGCCCAGGCCCGCACGGCCTTCATCGCCCGCCAGCCAATCGGCCGCCTCGGGACTCCGGAGGAGATCGCCGATCTCGTCGTCTACCTCGCCGGTGCGACCTACACCACGGGCCAAGCCGTCGCCATCGACGGCGGCTGGACGATCTGACCCGCACTCCTACGGAAAGCCGCCACGATGAAACTCCTTCGCTACGGTGAGCACGGACACGAGAGGCCCGGCCTCCTCGACGACGCCGGCCAGCTCCGCGACCTGTCCGGCCATGTCGCCGACCTCGCCGGGGACGCCCTCGATCCCGCAGCGCTCGCCAAACTCGCGGCCCTCGACGTCGCCACGCTTGCCCGCGTTCCCGGGACGCCGCGCCTCGGCCCCTGCGTCGCCGGCACCGGCAAGTTCATCTGCATCGGCCTCAACTTCTCGGATCACGCCGCTGAATCCGGCCTACCCGTGCCGCCCGAGCCGGTCATCTTCATGAAGGCGACCTCCGCCATCGTCGGTCCGAACGACACGGTCCTCATACCGCGAGGGTCCGAGAAGACCGATTGGGAGGTGGAACTCGGCGTCGTCATCGGGCGTCGCGCCAAGTACGTGTCGGAAGCCGAAGCGCTCGATTACGTGGCCGGTTACTGCGTGATCCACGACGTCTCCGAGCGTGCGTTCCAGATCGAGCGCTCAGGTCAGTGGACCAAGGGCAAGTCCTGCGACACCTTCGGACCGATCGGCCCCTGGCTCGTCACCACGGACGAGGTCGGTGATCCCCAGACGCTCGCGATGTGGCTGAGCGTCAACGGCGAGACCATGCAGCGCGGCTCGACCGACACCATGGTCTTCGGCGTCGCCGCCCTGATCTCCCACCTGAGCCAGTTCATGTCGCTGCACCCTGGCGACATCATCTCCACCGGCACACCGCCCGGTGTCGGCCTCGGCATGCGGCCGCCCCGCTACCTCAAGCCCGGCGACGTGGTCGAGCTCGGTATCGAAGGTCTCGGCTCGCAAAAGCAGCTTTTCGCCGCGGAGGCCTGAGCGGTTCCGCGTTCGGCTGCCCGCGCGGCCTGCGAGCCGCCACCCGCGCGGATCGCCTCGACCATCGTTGTTTCCCGTCCGGGCCGGAGCATTCCGGTCGAAGACGCCCTTACCGAGAGACGAGAATGACTAAAATCACCGATATGCGCGTCATCGATCTGCGCTTCCCGACCTCGGAATCGCTCGACGGGTCGGATGCGATGAATCTCGACCCGGATTACTCCGCCGCCTACGTGATCCTGGAGACCGATGAGCCCGGTCTCGAGGGGCACGGGCTCACCTTCACCAACGGGCGCGGCAACGACATCTGCTGCCTCGCGATCAGCGCCATGCGACACCTCGTTGTCGGCACGGATCTCGATGCCGTTCTCGCCGCGCCCGGGCGCTACTGGCGGCACCTCACCGGCGACAGCCAGCTGCGCTGGATCGGCCCCGACAAGGGCGCCATGCACTTGGCGACGGGGGCCGTCGTCAACGCCGTGTGGGACCTGCTCGCAAAGCAGGCCGGCAAGCCGGTCTGGCGCCTCGTCGCGGACATGGCTCCGGAGGAGATCGCCGACATCGTCGATTATCGCTACCTGACCGACGTGCTGACCCGCGACGAGGCGATCGCGATTCTGCGCAAGGCGGAGCCGGGCAAGGCGGAGCGCATCGCCGTCCTCGAGACGGAAGGCTACCCCTGCTACACGACCTCCGCAGGATGGCTCGGCTACGATGACGCCAAGTTGCGTCGCCTGTGTGAGGAGGCCATCGCAGAGGGCTTCAACCACATCAAGATGAAGGTCGGCCGCAACCTGGAGGACGATATTCGCCGGTTGACCATCGCCCGCGAAGTAATGGGCCCCGACCGCTATCTGATGATCGACGCCAACCAGGTCTGGGACGTCGATCAGGCGATCGATTGGGTGAAGCAGCTCGCCTTCGCCAAGCCCTTCTTCATCGAGGAGCCGACCAGCCCCGACGATATCGCGGGGCACCGCAAGATCCGCTCCGCCATTGCCCCGGTGAAGGTCGCCACCGGCGAGATGTGCCAGAACCGGATCATGTTCAAGCAGTTCATCGCCGGGGAGGCGATCGATATCGTGCAGGTGGATTCCTGCCGCATGGGTGGCCTGAACGAGGTCCTGTCGGTGCTGCTGATCGCGGCCAAGTTCGATCTGCCGGTCTGGCCACATGCCGGCGGTGTCGGCCTATGCGAATACGTGCAGCATCTCTCGATGATCGATTACGTGGCGGTTTCCGGCACTCGGGACGGCAGAGTGATCGAATACATCGACCACCTGCATGAGCATTTCCTCGATCCCTGCCTGATCGTGAACGCAGCCTACATGCCACCCGTGCTGCCGGGCTTCTCGATCGCGATGAAGCCCGAAACGCTCGAGGCCTTCCGCTTCAAAGCCTGACCGCCGCCTCTCGCCGCCTGCGATCGGATCGGCTGAGGCGGTGAGAGCGACTCAGGACCTTCCCACGGCGTCGTCCGACGCGATGGGAAGGTCCTCAGAACCGAGCACTTCGCGAAGTGCCCCAAAGCTCCTTTGAAACGGTGCGTGTCCTGCCGTGAAGACGGTCGGCCGCCGCCGGATCGGCATTCGGCAGTGCCGATACTAGGATTTTAAGCATAAACAAACCAAAAATAAGAAAAGTTTCCAGTCTAGGAAGTTCGGCCGAGTGATGGCCGGGCACGGGAACTCAGGGGGGTCAGTCATGAGAACCAGCACCAACGTCACGAAAATCGCGCTTTTCGTTATTCCGATGGCACTCGTCAGCGGTGGCGGCGTCGCCCAGACGGCCCCTCCGCCCGGCACGGCGACGCTGGAAAGCGTGGCGGCCGACCCGGTCGTCCGCCCGCTGCGTCGGACGGTCCAGCCACGAAGCGCCCGTGCCTCGGCGATGCCGGCGGCCGGAGGTGAAAGCGCAGCGGAGGCGGCCGAGGTGCTCGGCGCGGCCGGAAGCCCCCCGTCGATTCCTGCCGGCGTCCTCGACCTCGGCAACGGACTGAGCTTCGTCGCGAACTACACCGGGCAGAGCGCGTTCAACCCGGTCGGCGGCATGAGACAAGGATCGGCCTATGCCAGCCAAGCGTATCTCGGCATCGACGGCGATATGCAGAGGCTGGCCGGTGTCGATGGGGGCTCATTCCACGTGGTGGTGTCGCAGCGTCACGGGCGCAGCCTCTCGAACGACTTCATCGGCAACAATACCAGCGTGCAGGAAATCTTCGGCGGCGGTCAGACCGCACGACTGACCCTGCTCAGCTATCAACAGAAGCTGTTCGACAACAAGCTCGATATCGAGTTCGGACGGCTCTCGACCAACCCGAACTTCTTGAGCTCGTCGCTCTACTGCAACTTCCAGACCAACGCGACCTGCGGTGGTCCGACGTCCGCGTTCAAGATCACCAATCTCGGATTCTGGCCAATCTCGACCTGGGGCGCGCATGCCAAGGTGTGGCTCACGGACAAGATCTTCGTTCACGGCGGCGTCTACGAGGTGAACCCGTACACCCAGCGCCCGACCGACAATGGCGTCGACTGGTCGACCCGGGGCGCCACCGGTGTCACGCTTCCCTACGAGATCGGCTACTCAACGACTTTCGCCAACGACGTCCTGCCGCGCAACTACAATATCGGTGGCGTCGTCGATCGGTCGGATTACGCCGACCCCGTCCTCGATACCCGGAGGGGGGCCGCCCTGTTCAGTGGCCTCGATCGCCTCACGCAATTCGGCCGTTCGCTCGTCTACGCACGCTTCGACCAGATGGTCTGGCGTCCGGACCCGACGGCACAGCAAGGGCTCACGCTTTTCGGCGTCGCCATCAAGGGCACAGACGGGCGGCAGATCAACGACTACTACCTGGCGGGCGGCGCGGCACTGCTCGGAACCTTCCCGAGCCGGCCCTATGACACTCTGGGCTTCGTGGTCTCGACCCAGAAGTTCTCGTCGGTCGGACTCGCCAACGTACGGGCGGCCCGTGCCTCGCTCGGCTTGGATTCCCGCGACATAGCCACCCAACAGGTCATGCTGGAGGTGAACTACGGCATTCAGGTCACGCCGGCGATCCGGCTGATGCCCAACCTGCAATACATCGTCAACCCGGACAATACGCGGTTCCCGTTCCGGCCCAAGCCGACGCCGAATGCCTTCGTGGTCGGTACGAAGCTCTCCATCGATCTCTTTACCCTGGGCGGATTCGCGAAGGGACCAGGATCCTTGTGAGCCGCCTTGCGCGGTTTGGCACCTCAAACCGCGGCGGCCGGCGAGACCAACGATCGGACCGCGCCCGTGCGGTCCGATCGCGGCAGCTTGTAGCGATCGGCGTCGATCATGACCGATAGGTGCATCCGCGCAGCCCGACGGACATGATCCGCCAGACATTCTCCACCGGGTGGTGGTTGGGGCGCAGGGACGGCAGCGTCAACCGGGAATTGACCGGGCAGCCGGGCTTTCGAAGGACGAAAGCCCATGACACAGCATCGAAGCCACAGCGTGGCCTACACTCCGCCAGTTGGCTTGAGCCAAGCGGCCCAGGTCTACACCCCAGCTTGTATACAGGAGCGCGCTTCGGCCTTGGTCTAGTCCCAGGCAGTCTGGCTGATGCAGCGCTTCAGCACATGCAAGAATCGGGCTCATACCGGCCTTGAGCCGATGACAATCCGTCGATGGGCTGTCGCGTTATTCGATCGCCGGGGGGAATTGGGGTGCCGTAGGGCGGGGCGAATCGCGTAGGACAGGCCGTCCTGCGTCGCCAGCGGGACCTCGATGCCGCCTCCGATGGGGATTCGCATGGTATTGGACGCAACGACGGCCCTGACCTCCCAGGCGGAGAAGGCGTCGCGGACAGGCCTGATCGACGCCGCCGCCGCCCTGGTCGAGGGACGCGGCGAGCCGAGCGGCTTCGTCCGCGACCTGTTCGGCCGGGTGCCCCCGGAAGACCTCGTCGCCTACGCCCCCGACGCGCTGGCCGCCCTCGCCATCGCGGCGCGGGCCACTCTCGCGGTACCCCGCGGCAGCGAAGGATCCGCATCCGTGCGGCTCTCCGACGTCACCGCGACACGCGACGGTCGCAACCGGGATCTGACGATCCTCGAGGTCGTCAACGACAACCGCCCGTTCCTGCTCTCGTCCACCCTGGCGGAACTGACGCTCCAGGGCCTGACGCCGATCCTCGTCGCCCATCCGATCCTGGGGGTGGAGCGCGACGGCCACGGCCACCTGACCCGCGTGGTCGGTGAGACCACGGCGGACGCGCATGGCGACCTGCGCCGCGAGAGCTTCATCCATATCCAGCTCGATCGCCTCGACGACGACGCGGCGCGGGCCCGGCTCCGTGACGGCCTCGCCCGCGTCTACGCCGACGTGGTGGCGGCCACCGACGACCAGGCCGCCATGTTCGGGGTGATCGACCGGCTGATCGCGCTCTATGCCGGCACCAACCTGACCCTGCCGGCCGCCGAGGTCGAGGAGGCGCATGCTTTGCTCGCCTGGCTGCGCGACGGCCATTTCACCCCGCTCGGAATCGCGGCACGCCTCATCGACGGGCAGGGGACGGATTTCGCCGGCACCGCTCTCGGGCTGCTGCGGCCGGCCGAGGCCGCCGATTCCCGCCTCGGCCAGAGCTTTTCCGAGATGGCGCCCGAGATCGCCGCTTTCCTCGACACGCCGCAGGCGCTGATCGTCACCAAGGCGAGCCAGCGCTCGCGGGTGCACCGCCCGGTGCATCTCGATTACATCGCCGTGAAGCTCTTCTCGGAGTCGGGAACGCTGGCGGGCGAGATGCGGATCGTCGGCCTGTTCGCCGCCACCGCCTATAGCAGCCCGGCCCGCGAGGTGCCGTATCTCCGCCGCAAGGTGGCCGAGGTCGCCGCCCGCGCCGGACTCGACCCCACGAGCCATGCCGGCCGCACCCTGATCGACGTGCTGGAGACCTATCCGCGCGACGACCTGTTCCAGATCGACATCGACCGGCTGCACCGGTTCGCCCTCGCCATCATCAACCTCGCCGACCGGCCGCGCGTCCGGGTGCTGTCGCGGCCCGACCGTTTCGGCCGCTTCGTCTCGCTCCTCGTCTACGTGCCCAAGGACCGCTACGATTCTACCGTGCGGGCCCGCATCGGCGCCTATCTGGCCGAGGCCTACGAGGGCCGCTTCTCCGCCGCCTATCCGGACTTCCCGGAAGGTCCGTTGGCGCGGACGCATTACATCATCGGATTCTCCGGCAAGCACACGCCCGAGCGCGATCCGGTGGCCTTGGAGGCGGGCGTCACCGGCATCGTGCGCACCTGGGGCGACGACTTGCGCGAGGCCATCTCCGAGGCGATGCCCGGCCCCGATGCCGGCGCCCTCGCCACCCGCTACGCCGAGGCCTTCTCGGTGAGCTACCGCGAGAACTTCACGCCGCAGGTCGCCGTCGCCGACGTGGCGATCCTCGAGCGCCTGAGCGAGGCCGATCCGCGCGCCGCCAGCTTCGGCCGCCGCGACGCCGATCCGGCCTCGCAGACGCGCCTCAAGGTGTTTTCGCGGGGCGCCGCGCTGCCCCTCTCCGACCGGGTGCCGGCTCTGGAGAATCTCGGCTTTCGCGTCATCAACGAGCGCACCTACCGGGTCCTGCCGCCAGGCACACCGGCGCAGGTCTGGCTCCACGACATGCTGCTGGAGCGTGCCGGCGGCGAGCCCATCGATCTCGCCACGGTGGAAGCGCCGCTGGAAGGCGCGCTCCTCGCCCTCTCGGAGGGCCGGGGCGAATCCGACGGGTATAACCGCCTCGTCCTCGAAGTGGCGCTGCCCTGGCGCGACGCGGCCCTGATGCGCGCCCTCGGACGCTACCTGCGCCAGCTGCGCATCCGCTACGGCCAGGACTACCTCGCCGCGACGCTCAGCCGGCACGCGGCGCTCACCGCCCGCATCGTCGCCCTGTTCCATGCCCGGTTCGACCCGGCCGCGAGCGGTGACCGGGACGCGGCGCAGGCGGAGATCCGCGCCGAGATCGAGACGGCGCTCTCCGGCGTCACCAGCCTCGACGACGACCGCATCCTGCGGCGCTTCGTCAATCTCGTGGAAGCGGCGATCCGGACCAACTTCTACCAGACCGGCGCGGACGGGCTCGCCCGCGAGACGATCTCGTTCAAATTCGCCTGCGCCAGGGTTTCGGGCATGCCGCTGCCGCGGCCGTTCTTCGAGATCTTCGTCTATTCGCCCCGCGTCGAGGGCCTCCACCTCCGCTACGGCTACGTCGCCCGCGGGGGATTGCGCTGGTCGGACCGGCCGGAGGATTTCCGCACCGAGATCCTCGGGCTGGTCAAAGCGCAGCAGGTCAAGAACGCCGTCATCGTACCGGTGGGCGCCAAGGGCGGGTTCTTCCCCAAGCGCCTGCCGCCGGCCTCCGACCGGCAGGCCTGGCTCACCGAGGGCACCGAAAGCTACCGGCTCTTCATCCGCACCCTTCTCGAACTCACCGACAACATCGTCGGCGACGGCATCGTGCCGCCGGCCGATACCGTGCGGCACGATCCCGACGACGCCTATCTGGTGGTGGCCGCCGACAAGGGCACCGCGACCTTCTCCGACATCGCCAACGCGCTGTCGATCGAGCGCGGCCACTGGCTCGGCGACGCCTTCGCCTCCGGCGGCAGCCAGGGCTACGACCACAAGGCCATGGGCATCACCGCACGCGGCGCCTGGGAAGCGGTCAAGCGCCACTTTCGCGAGATCGACGTCGACACACAGACCGACCCTGTCACCGTGGTGGGCGTCGGCGACATGTCGGGCGACGTCTTCGGCAACGGGATGCTGCTGTCGCAGAGCCTGAAGCTGGTCGCCGCCTTCGACCACCGCGACATCTTCCTCGATCCCGATCCCGACGCCGCGTCGAGCTTTGCCGAGCGCAAGCGCCTGTTCGCCCTCGCCCGCTCCTCCTGGGGCGATTACGATACGAGCCTGATCTCGCCCGGCGGCGGGGTGTTTTCGCGCTCCCTCAAGACCATCCCGCTCTCGCCCCAGATCCGGGCGGCCCTCGGCTTCGATCAGGCCGAGGCCACGCCCGCAGACCTGATGCAGGCGATCCTGAAGGCACCCGTGGACCTGCTGTGGTTCGGCGGCATCGGCACCTATGTGCGCGCCACCACGGAGACCGACGAGGAGGCCGGCGACCGCGCCAACGATGCGGTGCGCATCACCGGAACGATGCTGCGCGCCAAGGCGGTGGGAGAGGGTGCCAATCTCGGCCTGACCCAGCGCGGGCGCATCGAGGCGGCGCGGGCCGGCATCCGGCTCAACACCGACGCCATCGACAACTCGGCCGGCGTGAACACCTCCGACGTCGAAGTGAACATCAAGATCGCCCTGATGGTGCCCGAACGCGACGGCCGCCTCGACGGGCCGGCCCGCAACGCACTGCTCGTGGCGATGACCGACGAGGTCGCGGCTCTGGTGCTGCGCAACAACCAGCTCCAGACGCTGGCCCTGTCGCTGGCCCTGCGGCGCGGTGCCGGCGAGACCGGGTTCGCCATGCGGGTGATGCAGTCGCTCGAAGCCGAAGGCCGCCTCGACCGCAGCGTGGAATACCTGCCCGACGACGCCACCCTCACCGAGCGCCTGCGCAAGGGCGAGGGCCTGACGCGGCCGGAATACGCGGTGCTGCTCGCCTATGCCAAGATCTCGCTCTACGACGCGCTGCTCGCCGGGACGGTGCCCGACGACCCGTATTTCGACCGCGAGTTGCAGCGCTACTTCCCGGCGGCCCTCAAGCGCCGCTTCCCCGACACGGTGAAGGGCCACCGCCTGCGCCGCGAGATCATCGCCACGGCGCTCTCCAACATCATCGTCAATCGCGGCGGCCCGGCGCTGGTGACCCGTCTCGTCGACGAGACCGGCGCGGATGCGGCCACCATCGCCAAGGCCTACGCCATCACCCGCGATGCGTTCGGCCTGATGGAGCTGAATCTCGCCATCGACGGCCTCGACGCGCGAGTGCCCGGCCAGGAGAGAATTTCCGGTCAGGACCAGCTCGGCCTCTACGCCGAGGTGCAGGACCTGCTCTCCAACCGCATCGTCTGGTTCATCCGCAACCTCGACCTGACCGGCGGCATCTCACCCATCGTCGCGCGCTACCGCGAGGGCGTCACCGCGGTGCTGGAAGCGCTGCCGCGCGTCCTCGACCCTGGTCTCGTCGCCGAGATCGAGGCCCGCCGCCTCGACCTCACCGGACGCGGGATGGCCGACGAGGCGGCCCGGCGCCTCGCCTCGCTCAAGGCCCTGGTCTCGGCCCCCGACATCGTGCGCATCGCCGAAACAGACGGCCATTCGGTGCCGGAAATCGCGGCGACGCATTTCGCCATCGAGCATGCCTTCGGCCTCGACGACTTCGTGGCGTCCGTGCGCCAGGTTCCGGTGGCGGACACCTTCGACCGCGTGGCCCTGGAGCGGGCGCTGGCCGGCATCTCCACCGCCCATCGCGGATTGACCGCGGAGGTGGTGGGCGATGTCGGCGCCGGCCCCGACGCGGTGGCCGTCTGGAGCGAGGCCCGCGGACCGACGCTCACGCGCATCCGCGCCGCGGTGGAGGCCATCGCCTCTTCGGGCTTGACGGTGTCGAAGGTGGTGGTGGCATCGAGCCTGCTCGCGGATCTGGCGCGCCGTCCGTAGGGGCCCGAGCGCGCCTCGGTTCACCGGGAGGGATTGGGAATCGAGGCTGCTGAGCGATCGGGGGCTGTCACCAAAGGCTGACAACGGGTGCGGCTGTGGGAAGGACAGTCGCTCGCGTCGGCCCTACTGCGCGGGTTTGGCTCCGTCGTCGCTCCACTCGGGCGGCAATCCGAGATTGCTCGCTACGGCGCCGGCGAGGCCGGGGCTTCGGCCGAAGGCGTCACAGACCGAGTATTTGGGCGCCATTCCGAGAGCACGGCCCATCTTGTCCGAAGACGGCCAGGAGCCCATGCGCCCGAACGGGCTTTCGCCATCGACGAGGAGATCGCTGAAATCCTCCCCGAACTTGCCCGCGAGGGTATAGGCGTCGCCGATTTCGGACACGGTCGCCGCCGATGCCATGATTTCGGCGCCACGGGCCCAAACCATCGCGGCTTTCTGGGCGCCCCTGGCGTCCCGTGCTTCCGCCTCGACGGAGAGACTTCCGAGACCGAGGGGAAGGCGTGGGACGGGTCCGCTTGCGCCGAAGGCCATGGGTGCGAATCCAAGGCCCTTGGAGACGCCCGCATAGACCTTGTCGGTGACTTCGAGGTTGCCGACGACGGCATGCACCGTGAGATCGGCGGGTTGCCCGGCGCCCACCATCTCAAAGCGCGCGCTGAGATCGGTGCAGAGGGCACGGTCGATGGCGTTGGTCACCAGCTTGCGTTGGTCCTGGGTGAGAGGAACCTCCAAAGCTTTACTGGAGAACACCGTCGGCACCACCCGGACGCTGCGCGCCGCCTTGACCGCCGGCACATCGACATGGACGAGCGCCTTGGTGATCAGTCCGTTGGACGGCTTCAGGTTCGTATACGATTGCAGCGACCCCGCGCGGTGCAGGTAGGTTTCCTGGCAGCCGGCCGAGAGCCCCAATGGCGCAAGGATCAGCGCCCGACCAACACAGCGCACCAGTGGAGCGCAAGTCTTCGCGCCAACATCGTCGTTCTCGCTCATCGCATCGCTGCCTTGACTTGACGACCGGCCGCGTGACCGCATCGATAGGGTGTTCGCGCAGGACGCGAACGGGAACAGCATCGTTCGACATCGCGCGACGGAGACGATGACTTGAGAAACCGGTCGGTCAGTGCGGATAGGGGGCGTTTCCGCTCCGACCGACCGGTTCCACCGCGGGCCCGGTTACAGGCCACACGGATCTGGAATGACGTGGGACGCCGAGCGTCGACCTATCGGCGCGGTTCGGCCTGCGATGCGAGTGCGGCATCGTTTCTGGGGGTGGTGCTCCCCGTCGTCGTCGGGCGCTTCGATGCCCACTCGCGATCCGCGTGCGGGCCATTCGTCTCGTCGGTCAGACCGAGGAGTTGACCGGGCAGGACGTCGGCGACCCGATGCCAGGTCTGACTTCCGCACAAGACCGCCAGCATGCATCCTTCGACGGACAATTCGCTGGATTTCTCGCTCCAGATCGTGACGTCGTACTGCTTGCCGTCGTCGGCATTGTAGATCTTGCCGCCGTAATGATTGTCCTTGTCGGCCTTTAGTCCGAGGATCATCTGATGTCCGAGAACGAGCCTGTCACGCTTCCGTGCGTCGGGATTCTCGGCGTCGGTGCGCGGCTTTTCTCTGTCGGGCGACGGCTTTGCCCAGACGATATAGCCGCAGAGATGCTTGTCCTGGGGACCGCACCGTTCGGTGCGGACGCGCGCACGGCCATCCTCGGTCAGCCAGGTTCCGGTCGGATCGGCGGCCCGGGCCGAGGTCGACTCGACGGCGACATGAACCGTCAGGGCGACGAGCGCGGCCGTGACGAGGCGCGGAACTACCATGGTCATCGCTCGGGTTCTCCTTTCGGATAAGGCAGCCGACCGGTCTCCCCGAATCCGATCTGGACCGGGGGTGACGACACGGGGCTCAGCGGGATCGACGTGGTGCGGCCGGCCTCGCCCGCACGATGAGGAAAGTTATCCGACGGCGATGTGATCGGGTCGGGGAATCGTCGGTATTCGTCCAGCGAGGCCGGCGTCGAGCAAAGCATAGAGTTGGGCTATGGCCGGCGCAGCGTCGAAATCGTCCAAGACGGCACGGCTGACGATGATTCCCTTCAACAGAGCGCTGATCGCCTCGAAGAGAACCAGTGGATCGCAGTCCGGCGATTTCTCGAGCGATGCCAGCGCATCGATGAACCAAGCCCTGCCTTTGTTCTCACGCTCCCGGATGATGGCGCCCACTTGCGTATTGCGCGTGGACTCGGACCATAATTCGAGACGCAGGATGGCAGCCTCGCGCGAGATTTCCAGATGGTAATACGCGATGATCCGCATCAGAGCAGAACGCTTGTCGCCGATCTCCTCGAACTGCGCGATGCGATCCGTACTTCTTTGGCGTTCCCGGTCCGCCATCGAGATCAGGACGGCTTCCTTCGATACAAAATAGCGATAGATGTTTGGAGAGCTCATTGCCGCTTCCCTGGCAATGTCTTGCATTGTCGAACGATAGTATCCGTTCCGAATGAAGCACGTCTGGGCGGCATCCAGGATCTGGTCCTGGCGCACCGAAAATTTCTGAGGCACCATCGTTTTGGGGCTTGCAGAAGCGCTCATGCTCAAGACCTCATCATGATCGACAGACGCTCCCGCAAGACTGAATTCTTGACCCGCCTTACCGCAACGACCAGCGGCGACGGAAACGTGAAGCGATCTTGCCTGGGCCTCCGCGACGATCAGGAGAGGCCCCGGCATTCCCGGGTGGCGCCACGACAGGAAGCGTCGCGGAGTTCCAATAGCCACCGTGATAGTGAATGGTCATTATCACGTCAATCGATTTTCCGGTCCGGTCGGGTCGATTCCGCCGGGAGCGGTGCCGAAATCTCCGATTCCTCGGCACGGTCCACGTCGCCTGAGGTCTGGCCGCCCCCCCCAAAGGCCGCCGTCGAGGCGGCGCATTCCTGGTTGCGGGCTGCCCGTTACACGAACGCGCGGATGTCCTCGTCATGCTCGCGCGGCGAGGCCTCGTGTCCGGCTGCAGCGGCCTGAGCGATGGGGTCGGATCAGATCGACTTTCGACGTCGGCCCTGTACACGCCATGACGCGAGGGACATCCGCTTCCGCACAAGCCCGACAAGCGAGCGCGGTCCGGGGTCGGGCATTCCCCCGCAGGCGTCGGCGCACGAGGCGGCTTGGCGCAGGCATTGCTGGCGAGATCGAAACCGTCGATCCGATGAGACCGATGGATAAAGGAACAACCGTGGACGAGATCGATCCTTGGGCCGAGCGGCGGCGCGTCGTCGAGCAGGGACGGGGGGCGCGGGCCTGGTCGCTCTGGGGGCCCTACCTCAGCGAGCGGCAATGGGGCACCGTCCGGGAAGATTACAGCCGGGATGGAAACGCCTGGCGGTTCCTGCCGCACGAGGACGCGCGCTCGCGCGCCTATCGCTGGGGCGAGGACGGCCTTGGCGGAATCAGCGACAACCAGGGGCTGCTGTGCCTGTCGCTGGCGCTCTGGAACGGGCGCGACCGCATCCTGAAGGAGCGCCTGTTCGGCCTCACCAACGAGGAGGGCAATCACGGCGAGGACGTCAAGGAGGTCTACCACTACCTCGACGCGGTCCCGAGCCACGCCTACCTCAAGTTCCTCTATCGCTACCCGCAGGCCGCCTTCCCGTATGCCGATCTTCTGGCGGAGGGCCTGCGGCGTGGCCGCACCGAGCCGGAATACGAGCTCGCCGATACGGGCGCTTTCGACGGCAATCGCTCTTTCGATGTCACGGTCGAGTACGCCAAGGCGGATGTGGACGACATCCACATGCACGTCACCGCTCGGAATCTCGGGCCGGAGACGGCCGATCTGCACCTCGTCCCGCAACTCTGGTTCCGCAATACCTGGTCGTGGCGCGAACCCTCCGGCGACGTCCGCCCCCATCTCGCGATCTGCCCGGAGGGGGGGGCCGTCTGCCATCACCCGAAGCTCGGGCGATACCGGCTCAGTCACGACGGGGCGCCGGACCTGCTGTTCTGCGAGAACGACACGAATCTCCGCCTGCACGGCGGCCAGCCGGACGCGGCGGGTCCGTTCAAGGACGGGCTCAACGCCGCGATCGTCGACGGCGACCGCTCGGCGGTCTCGACGGTGTCGGGGACGAAGCTCGGCCTCCATTACCACTTCCGCCTCGCGCCCGGCGAGACGGCGACGATCCGCCTGCGGCTCCATGCCGGCTCGGATCGTCGCGCGGTCGATGGCGACGGCGTCCTGCTGCAGCAGCGCGTGGCGGAGGCCGACGCGTTCTACGACAGCCTGCAGGACGGCATCGACGATGCCGACCGCCGGCTGATCTTCCGCCAGGCTTCGGCGGGCCTGATCTGGTCGAAGCAACTCTACCGCTACGACGTGCGCCAATGGCTCAAGGGCGACCCGTCGCAACCGACCCCGCCCGCCGAGCGCAAGGACGGCCGCAACACGGTCTGGCGCCATTTCGCCAGCGCCGACGTGCTCTCCATGCCGGACAAGTGGGAATATCCGTGGTTCGCGGCCTGGGATCTGGCCTTCCACTGCCTGCCGCTCGCCCTGCTGGACCCGGAATTTGCCAAGAGCCAGCTCCTGCTGCTCACCCGTGAATGGTACATGCACCCCAACGGCCAGCTTCCCGCCTACGAGTGGGAGTTCGGCGATACCAATCCGCCGGTGCATGCCTGGGCCACCTACCGGGTGTTCGAGATCGACCGGGAGCGGCGCGGCGGGCGCGGCGACCTCGCCTTCCTGGAGGGGGTGTTCCACAAGCTCCTGATCAACTTCACCTGGTGGGTGAACCGCAAGGACGCCCAGGGGCGCAACGTCTTCCAGGGCGGGTTCCTCGGCCTCGACAATGTCGGGGTGTTCGATCGCTCGCGCCCGCCGCCCGGCTTCGGCATGGTGCATCAGGCCGACGGCACCGCCTGGATGGCGATGTACGCGCTCAACATGATGCGCATCGCCCTCGAACTCGCCCGGCACAACGACGTCTACGAAAGCACCGCCTCGAAATTCTTCGAGCATTTCCTGCTCATCGCCGAGGCGATGACCGACATGGGCGGCGAAGGCTTCGGGCTGTGGGACGAGGAGGATCAGTTCTACTACGACGAGGTCGACATGCCGGACGGGCGCATGATCCCCTTGCGGGTCCGCTCCATGGTGGGCCTGATCCCGCTCTTCGCCGTGGAGGTGATCGATCCAACGCTGCTGCAGCGGCTGCCCGATTTCGCGCGGCGGATGAACTGGCTGCTCGAGAACCGGCCGCACCTCGCCCGCCTCGTGTCGCGCTGGACCGAGGGCGGTGTCGGCGACCGCAAGCTGCTCTCGCTCCTGCGCGGCCACCGCATGAAGGCGCTCCTGCACCGCATGCTCGACGAAGCCGAGTTCCTCTCGCCCTATGGCGTGCGCTCGTTGTCGAAGGCGCATCAGGAGCACCCGTTCTCCCTCAACGAGCTCGGCGCCTCTTTCACCGTCCGGTACGACCCGGCCGATTCGTCCTCGAACATGTTCGGCGGCAACTCGAACTGGCGTGGGCCGGTGTGGATGCCGATGAACTACCTGATCATCGAGGCGCTCCGACGCTTCCACTCCTATTACGGCGACGATTTCTTCGTGGAGTATCCCACCGGCTCGGGAACGCAGCTGACCTTGAACGCCATCGCCGACGCGCTGGAGGACCGCTTGATCGCGCTGTTCACCAAGGATGCGGAGGGTCACCGGCCCTACCAGGGCGCTGCGCGCGCGCCCACTGAGGAGGGCGCGGAGGATGCGCTGCTGTTCCACGAGTTCTTCGATGGCGATACCGGCCGCGGCCTCGGGGCTTCGCACCAGACCGGCTGGACCGCGCTCGTCCTCAACCTGATGCACGACCGGGCCAAGCGTCGTTAAAGCCGCCACCGCCGCCCGGGTGCGCCACGACACAAAGCTGTCACGGCCGGCGGAGTTGGAACCTGGGCAGCACTGTCCGTGCATTCGCGTTGCGCGTACCGTGCAACGCAGGTGCTCCGATCAGTCGAGGATGCGATGGTGGATGCCGGCTTCACGTATAGCGGCGAATTTTTGGGCGTTGCCGCGCTTATATTGTGGGCCTGGCTCGCAATCGCAGCGATCCCGACGATCGCCAACCTGATCTCACGCTACGAAGACGATCTGCAGCTCGGTCGGCAGCCACGTGCGCGGCGCCCGATGCTGGGGTGGCTCGGGCGGCTGAGCAGGCCCGAACAGGCCGCCTTCGCGCTCACCGTGGTGGCCATCGTCTGCCAATCGATCGGTTTCGCGATTCCTGATTAGGTGCGACGCGTTTCGTAACCCACGCGCGGATCAGGCTGCGGCGCGGGCAACCATCGACATCGCGGCCTTGGCGCTGGGAAGTCCGGCGATGAGGCTGACGAGTTGGTGCGCATGGTAGGGCGTGCGCAGGCAGGGTGCACCGGCCACCTTCTCGCCATCGGGAATCGTGCGGGGCGCCCGCGCCGTGTAGACGACCCCCACCTCCGGATCGAGGCACCGCGCCACCGTGGCGAGTGAGAGTCCGTCCACCGTGTCGCGGACATCGGCATCGGTCACCAGGACGTCGACCCGGCGGTCGCTCTGATCGAGCAGCAGGGTCTCGATCTCACCGGCCGTCCGCGCACTCACCACGTCGTAGCCCGACATCTCCAGGCAGCTCGTCGTGATGCTGCGGGTCAGCTCATCCCCGGCGAGGAGAAGGACGAGCGGTTGGCGGAGCGAGGCCGTCATGCGTGTGTTTCCTGGAACAACCGATACTGTGAGCTTCGGCTTTCAAATGCGCGATGATCCAGTCGTAAGATCGACCGGTTAACGTGTCCTTAAAGGACCAGTTGCCGCGGGCAACGCCATTTTTTGTTCTGGCGACGACTTGCCGATAATTTGCGAGATGTGCTCATTGCGCACTCACTCGCCTGCTCAGAAATGATGCGCGAAGGCGAACGACACCCAATTTTTGAGGACCCCCGCTCCGTCGGCCGTCTCGCGGAGTGGAACGAGCAGCGCTCCTCCGTGCGTCCGCCGCAGCGCGAATGTGGGCTGATTCGCCACGATGGCGCGCATCGCCGCGTGGACCGGGCCGACCGTAGAATCCGCATCAGGACAGCATTCTCCCGGCGCGCCCACGGGTTGGGAGAATGAGCTTTCTCATTCCTGCGTGAAAAAGATATTCGCTTCCTTTGACGCCAGTCGAAGATCGCGAGATGCTTGGGTCTGAGCGATGAATTGGTTCGAAATCGACCCGATATCGAATTGTATTCAAATCATTCTGAGACCGACACCGCTATAGTCCCGAAAATCATCTTCACAAGACCGTACCCGAGAGACGGATGTCTCCCGGGTACCGTCGTCACGCGCGGAAAACCTCATGAGCTTCAAATCGCCTGCCTCCACAACCGCCGCGCCGATCCGGTTCGCCTATTGGGTGCCCAACGTCTCGGGCGGCCTCGTCATCAGCAAGATCGCCCAGCGGACCAGTTGGGACGCCGACTACAATCGGCGCCTCGCCCAGATCGCGGAAGCCGCCGGGTTCGACTATGCGCTGACCCAGATCCGCTTCACCGCAGGGTACGGCGCGGAATTCCAGCATGAATCGGTGGCCTTCAGCCACGCCCTTCTCGCCGTGACCACGAGGCTCAAGGTCATCGCCGCCCTGCTGCCGGGACCATGGAATCCGACCATCGCCGCCAAGCAGATCGCGACGATCAGCCAGCTCAGCGAAGGGCGCATCGCCATCAACGTGGTCTCGGGCTGGTTCTCGGGCGAGTTCCGCGCCATCGGCGAGCCCTGGCTCGACCACGACGAGCGCTACCGCCGCTCGGAAGAATTCATCAGCGCGTTGCGCGGAATCTGGACGCAGGACAACTTCACCTTTCGCGGCGATTTCTATCGCTACACCAACTACACCCTCAAGCCGAAGCCGGCCGACCCGCACCCGGAGATCTTCCAGGGCGGCTCGTCGCGGGCGGCGCGCGACATGGCCGCCCGGGTGTCGGATTGGTACTTCACCAACGGCAACACGCCGGAGGGCATCAAGGCCCAGGTCGACGACATCCAGGCCAAGGCACAGGCCAACGGCCATGCGGTGAAGGTCGGCGTCAACGCCTTCGTCATCGCCCGCGACACCGAGGCGGAGGCCCGCGCCGTTCTCCAGGAGATCATCGACAATGCCGACCCGGAGGCGGTGAAGGCATTCGGCCACGAGGTGAAGAACGCCGGCAAGGCCTCGCCGGAGGGGGAGGGCAACTGGACGAAATCGACCCTCACCGACCTCGTCCAGTACAATGACGGCTTCAAGACCAACCTCATCGGTACCCCCGATCAGATCGCCGAGCGCATCGTCGCGCTGAAGGATGCCGGGGTGGATCTGGCGCTCCTCGCCTTCCTGCACTTCCAGGAAGAGGTCGCGTATTTCGGTGCGCACATCATCCCGCGGGTGCGGGCGCTGGAGGCGGCGCGCGAGCGCAGGGCCGAGGCCGCCTGAGAGACGACGACCCTCTGGGCTCCGAGATCGCCGGCCGGATCGCCTCAGGATGCGGTCGCGGACCGGAAGGCCGGCGCCCCTGACACTCACTTTCGGAGAAGCCCGATGAACATCGCCGTCAGCGCCAGCGCGCTCGAAACCTACCGCGTGCCGAAAGGGGCCCCCGGTCCGGTCCAAATCCCGGAGCCGGCCCACATCATCCGCGACGACGCCGAGGCCATCCGCGTCGCCCATGCGCTGGCCGCGGAGATCGGCATCGACGCGGCCGAGCGGGACCGCACGGGACGTCGCCCCTTCGCCGAGGTCGACGCCTTCTCGCAGAGCGGGCTGTGGTCGATCAACGTCCCGAAAGCCTATGGCGGGCCGCAGGTCTCCTACAGAACCCTGGCCCAGGTCATCGCCATCGTCTCGGCGGCCGATCCGTCGATCGGCCAGATCGCGCAGAACCACCTCGGCATCGTCGCGGCCATCGCAACCGTCTCCGACGCGGCGCAGAAGCGGCTGCTGTTCGGCAAGGTGCTGGCCGGCACCCGCTTCGGCAACGCCTTCTCGGAGAGCGGCACGCCGCGCGCCGCCGATTTCAAGACGCATTTCGTCGACCACGGCGACCATGTCGTCGTCCATGGCCGCAAGTTCTACGCGACCGGGGCGCTACTGGCCCATCTCGTGCCCATCGTCGCGGTGGATGCGGAGAACCGGCCCTGGTACGCGATCGCCGAGCGCAACGCGCCGGGCCTCACGGTCGTCGACGACTGGTCGAGCTTCGGCCAGCGCACCACCGCGAGCGGCACGGTAATCCTCGACGGCGTGCGGGTGGAGAAATCCCATCTCGTGCCGGCGTGGCAGGGCTATGAGCGCCCGAGCGTGAACGGGGCGATCTTCCAGATCATCCAGGCGGCCATCGATGCCGGGATCGCGAAGGCCGCGCTCGCCGAGACCATCGACTTCGTCCGTACCAAGTCGCGCCCCTGGATCGACAGCGGCCTGGAGCGGGCCTCCGACGATCCCCACACCATCCGGATCGTCGGCGATCTCACCATCCGGCTGCATGCGGCCGAAGCGCTCCTCGAGCGGGCGGGCCTCGCCCTCGACGCGGCGGTGGCCGCGCCCGACGCCGACAGCGTCGCGGCGGCCCAGCTCGCGGTGGCCGAATCGAAGGTGCTCACCACCGAAGTGGCGCTGGCGGCCACCAACACCCTGTTCGAGCTCGCCGGCACCCGCTCGACGCTGGCAGAGCACAACCTCGACCGGCATTGGCGCAACGCCCGAACCCACACCCTGCACGACCCGGTACGCTGGAAATACGCCATCGTCGGCAACCACGCGCTGAACGGCGTCAAGCCGCCCTTCCACGCCTGGAGCTGAGAAACCCGCCGCCGCACGCCCCCCGCCTTGCAGTGCGGCGGCACACGCAGCAGCCAGGACGAGGCGCATGGCAGCGTCGCGCAGATCGTCCTGGCGCGGAGGCGATACGGAGACCAATTTAAGGAGACGTTCACGGCTTTCATCGCTTCTCGAAGCAATCCGAGCCGTATCTCTCCAAAGACCGTTGATCAGGACCTCAGCCCGTGGATATCGAGACCGCCAAAAGCTTGGTGGGTGCCGCCCTCATCGTTGCCGTCGCCGCCTTCTCCGTCGTGACACTGTCTTCCGCCGCCATCGACATGCTGCGCGATCTGCGCATCCTGCCGCCCCGCGCCGACACCGCCCCGCGCCGCCACCGCCGCGCGTAGCCCGCGACCCGGCGACCGGGGCGCCCCCGCCCACAACAATCCCGATGAAGACGTGTGTTTAACGGGGGCAACGTGCCCGGAGCGACTGGCGATCGCGCCATCGTGTTCCATCTTCCTAGCGATGAACTTCGTCGTCCAGAATCGAATCGCAACAACCTCCGCGCGCGTGCGAGCCGCGGCGCGCGCTGTCTCGCGCCGCGCGGCCGAGCGGGCAGGCGCCCTCGATCGTGATGGCGGTTTTCCGGGCGAGGACGTCGTCCATTGCCACGAGGCGGGCCTGCTGGCGGCCCCGCTCCCCGTGGCACTCGGCGGTGCGGACCTCGATACGCCGGCGATGGCGCCGGTGCTCCTCGATGTGCTGGCCCATGTCGGCCGCGGCAGCCTCGCGCTCGGACGGCTCTACGAGGGCCACGTCAACGCCCTGTCGCTGATCCTGCGCTTCGCGTCCGATCCCGTCCGCGACCGCCTTGCCGCGGATGTCCGTGCCGGACACCTGTTCGGGGTCTGGAACACCCAGCCGCAGGACGGCGGACTCGTCCTGGCGGGGGAGGGCGACGCGTGCCGCCTCGCGGGCGTCAAATCCTTCGCGTCCGGGGCCGGGTCGGTGACCCGCCCCCTCGTCACCGCACGCCGACCGGACGGGCGCCAGCAGATGCTGGTGATCGACCTCGCCCCCGGAACCCGGGCCGACCTGTCGTCGTGGTGCGCGCAAGGCATGCGCGCCTCGACCTCCGGAATCCTCGACTTCTCCGGCCTCCCCGTCGGGCTCGGAGCCGCGGTCGGCGAGGCCGACGATTACTTTCGCGAGCCGCACTTTTCCGGCGGCGCTTGGCGCTTCGCCGCCGTCCAGCTCGGCGGCATCGAAGCGGTGTTCGACGTCTTGCGGGCGCATCTCGGCGCCACCGGGCGCGGGTCCGATCCGCACCAGGCGGCCCGCCTCGGCGAGGCGGCCATCGCGGTGGAGACAGCGCGGCTGTTCGTGAGCCACGCCGCCGCCCTCGCCAGCGACCCCGATGCGGAGCCGGACCGGGTGATCGCCTATGTCAATCTCGCCCGCCTCGCGGTGGAGCGGGCCGGACTCGACGTCCTGGAGCGCGCGCAGCGCTCGGTGGGCCTCGCCGGCTTCCTGCAGACCCATCCGCTGGAGCGGTTGTCGCGCGATCTGGCCACCTACCTGCGCCAGCCCGGCCCCGACCGGGCGCTGACCCATGCGGCCGCCTACGTTCTTGCCGATGCCCGTCCCGCCGAAGCGCTCTGGCACGACCCCGACGACACCCTCGTGCCCCAGCATCCGGTCCACGCCTCATGAACCGCCATATCGGCTCGCTCACGCCGCGCTATTTCACGGAACTCTACGCGTCCGACCCGGACCCGTGGCGCTTCGCCACGAGCCCCTACGAGCATGCCAAGTACGACGCCACCCTGGCGAGCCTGCCGCGCGCGACCTACGCGCAGGCCCTGGAGATCGGCTGCTCCATCGGCGTGCTAACCCGGCGATTGGCGAGCCGCTGCACCAGCCTGCTGTCCGTCGACGTGGCGGAGAGCGCCCTCGACGCCGCCCGGGAGCGCTGCGCCGACCTGCCCCACGTGCGCTTTGCCCAAGGCGCGGTGCCGGCGCATTGGCCGGAGGGCCGGTTCGACCTGATCGTGTTGTCGGAGGTGGTGTACTACCTCGGCCGGGACGACATCGCCGCCCTCGTGGGCCATCTCCGCACGGCCTTGAATCCCGGAGGAGACCTCGTCCTCGTGCACTGGACCGGCGACACGCACTATCCGTTGAGCGGCGACGAGGCCGCCGAGGCGGTGATCGCGCTTGGCGCCGACAGCCTCGCCATTCGCCACCAGGGCCGCACCCCGCTCTATCGCCTCGATGTGCTGCGCGCCGTGGGCTCCGTAGCAGCGCCATGACCGGAGGCGCGCCCCGCGAGACCGTGATCCGGCATCGCGTGTGGGTGCGCCTGACCCATTGGCTGAACGCCGCCGCGTTCCTCGCCCTTCTGGTGAGCGGCACCGCGATCCTGCTCGCCCTGCCGCGCCTGTTCTGGGGCGAGACAGGCACTCTCGGCGCCCCCGCCGCGTTCGAACTGCCCCTGCCGGTGAACCTCGAGCAGACCGGCTGGGGCCGCAACCTGCATTTCCTGGCGGCCTGGGTTCTGGTCCTCAACGGGCTCGCCTACCTCGTCCTGTCTCTGCGAAGCGGCCACATCGTCCGGGCCCTCGTGCCGGATCGCGACCAACTGGCGCCCGCCCATCTCGGCCGCGAAATCGCCGACCATGCCCGCCTGCGCCGGCCCCGCGGGCGCGAGACCCTGCGGTACAACGCCCTGCAGAAAATCGCCTATCTCGCCGTGATCCTGCTGCTGTTCCCCCTGATGGTGCTCACCGGGCTGACGATGTCGCCCGGCTTCACCACCGCCTTTCCGGAACTCTTCACCCTGTTCGGCGGCAGGCAATCGGCCCGCACGCTCCATTTCATCGCCGCGAGCCTCCTGGTCCTGTTCCTTCTCGTCCATGTCGCCCAGGTCTTCGTCGGCGGGGCCGCCAACCTGATGCGGTCGATGATCACAGGGCGCTTCGTCGTCCCGCCGGCAGGCCCCGAACACCCGGAGACACCCGATGCGTGACCTGTCGCGCCGTCGCCTCCTCACCGGTTCGGTGACGCTGGCCGGGGCCGGTCTCGTGGGGGGCTGCGACGCACCGGCCCTGTCGCATCTCGCCACCCCGTACGACTGGAGCAACGGGCTCACCTTCGCGGTCCAGCGCTGGCTCCTGCGCCGGCAGCCGCTGGTGCGCGAGTTCGACCGGTCGGCGATCTCGGCCGTCTTCCCGACCATCAACACCACCGATCCGGACGATGCCGGATACCGGCGCTCGAAGGCCCTCGGCTTCGCCGATTGGCACCTGCCGGTGACCGGACTCGTCGAGCGGCCCGGCCTCTTCTCGCTGGCCGCGCTGAAGGCGATGCCGACGCGCACCCAGGTGACATTGCACAGCTGCGAGCAGGGCTGGTCGGCCATCGCCGAATGGACCGGCGTGCCGCTCGCCCACCTCCTCGCCACGGTCGGGCTGAAGCCGCAGGCGCGCTTCATCGTCATCCGCAGCGTCGACGGCTGGTGGGATTCCTACGACCTGTTCGACGCACTTCATCCGCAAACGATCCTCGCCTACGGCATGAACGGCGCCGACCTGCCGATATCGCACGGCGCGCCGTTGCGCCTGCGGGTGGAGCGCCAGCTCGGCTACAAGAGCCTGAAATACATCGCCTCCATCGAGGCGGTCGAGGGCGTCGACGGCTACGGCAAGGGCCGCGGCAGCATGGTCGCCGAACTCGGCTTCCCCTGGTACGCGGGCATCTGACCGTCGCTCACAGCGTGAGGGCGAGGCCGCCCAAAGCCGTGAGCCCGACGACGATCCAGGGCGGGACCCCACCTGCGGTCAGGAGCACGAAGGCAGTGGCGGCCATGGCGAGGTCGCGGGCGTCGCCGATGGCACTGGTCCAGACCGGATCGTAGAGCGCAGCGCCCAAGAGCCCGACCACCGCCGCGTTGCCGCCGCGCAAAGCCGCCTGGGCCAGGGGCCGCCGGCGCAGGCCGTCCCAGAACGGCAAGGCGCCATAGACCAGCAGAAGCCCCGGCAGGAACATCGCCGCGAGGGCGAGACCGGCACCCAGCAGCCCGTGCGGCGTCGGCCCGAGCACCACGCCGAGATAGGCCGCAACGCTGAAGAGCGGCCCCGGCACTGCCTGCGCCGCGCCGTAGCCGGCAAGGAACGCGTCTGCGCTCAGCCACCCCGGATCGACGAGGCCGGCGCGCAGGAGCGGCAGCACCACGTGGCCGCCGCCGAAGACGAGGGCGCCGGCCCGATAGAACGCATCGACCAATGCGAACCCGTGCCAGTGCGCAGTGGCGGCCAGAACCGGGAGCCCGCCGAGGAGGACGGCGAACGCCACCAGGGCCACGGTGCCGGCGCGGCGCGAGATCGGAACGGTAAGGCGGCCGACGCTCACGCCAGCCGCCCCCCGGCACAGGACGAGGCCGGCGCCGGCGCCGAACAGGATCGCGCCGACCTGCCCGAGCGCCGTGGGAGCGAGGATCACGAGCCACAGGGCGCCGAGGGCGATCCCGGCGCGGACACGGTCCGGCGCCAGGGTCCGGGCCATGCCCCATACCGCCTGGGCCACCACCGCCACGGCCACGAGCTTCAGGCCATGGACGAGGCCGGACGCCACCGGCCCGGCGGTCATGCCGGCCCCATACGCGACGGCGATCAGGATCAGCGCGGAGGGGAGGGTGAAGCCGGCAAACGCCGCAAGACCGCCCGCGAGACCGCCGGCCCGGATTGTGCCGAGGGCGAATCCGACCTGGCTTGAGGCCGGTCCGGGCAGGAACTGGCACAGGGCGACGAGGTCGGCATAGCCCGCCTCGTTGATCCAGCGCCGGCGATGCACGAAGGCCTCGCGAAAGTAGCCGAGATGGGCGACGGGGCCGCCGAACGCGGTCAGGCCCAATTTGAGGAAGGCGAGGAAGACCTCGCGGACCGGGCCCGACATGGGATCAGGCGAGCCCGCCGGCCTCGACCACGAAGCGGGCCACCGCGTCGGCACCGTGCCCGTCGCGCAGGGACGAGAACACGTAAGGGCGCGCGCCGCGCATCCGCTTGGTGTCGGCTTCCATCACCCCAAGGTCGGCGCCGACCAGCGGTGCGAGGTCGGTCTTGTTGACGATGAGGAGGTCCGAGCGGGTGATGCCGGGGCCGCCCTTGCGGGGGATCTTCTCGCCGCCGCCGACGTCGATGACGTAGAGGGTGAGGTCCGCGAGTTCCGGCGAGAAGGTGGCGGCAAGGTTGTCGCCCCCCGATTCGATCAGGATGAGATCGAGCTTGGGAAAGCGCCGGCGCATCTCGGCCACCGCCGCGAGGTTGATCGAGGCGTCCTCGCGGATCGCCGTGTGCGGGCAGCCCCCGGTCTCGACCCCCATGATCCGCTCTTCGGGGAGCGCGCCGGCCACGGTGAGGATGCGCGCATCCTCCTTGGTGTAGATGTCGTTGGTGATCGCGCAGATCTCGAACCGGTCGCGCAACCGCTTGCAGAGCTGCTCCATCAGGGCGGTCTTGCCGGAGCCGACGGGGCCGCCGATGCCGACGCGCAAGGGACCGTTCGGAGAGCGACCATTCGGAGAGGGGCCGGTGGAGGCGGTCATGGGCGGGTCCTAGGAGCGGAAAATCCGGGAATACTGGGTCTCGTGTCGGAACGAACCGAGATCGAGGCGCAGGGTCGCGCTGCCGAGATCGTCGAGGCTCAGGACCGGCACGGTGGCGGCGAGTGCGTCGACCTTCGGCGTGAGGGCCGCGATCACCCGCGTGCCGGCGCTCTGTCCGATGGGCGCGCAGCGCAGGGCGGCCGAGACGAGGTTCTGCAAGAAGGCGAGGCCGAAGCCGGCGAGCACCGGCGCCAGGGCCATCCGATGCGCGCCGGCCGCCAGCCCGACGGCGACCGGATAGGCGACGGCGTCGGTGAGCGCGTCCCCGAGCTGCGCCAGGACGTCGTTGCCCCAGGCGGCGCGGGTGACGTCGAGGAAGCTGCGTCCCTGCTGGCTCGTCTCCAGGCGCAACTCGCGCGAGGGCGCCAGCGCCAGGGCGAGATCGTTGAGGTTGGTGAGCGCCTCGTGATCCCCGGCCAGGGCCGCCGCGTGGGCGTGGGCGGCGAAGATCAGGTCGTTGCGGCACGATCCGCGCTCCAGCACGTCGGCGAGCCATGTGGTCAGCGAGGCCTCATCGTGGACGTCGCCGCATTCCACCGCCCATTCGAGCCCGTGCGAATAGGCATAGGCCCCCACCGGATAGCCCGGCGACAGCCACGCCATCAGGCGCAGGGCGTCAATCATGGGGGTGCGGATGATCGTGGTCGTGGTGGTGCCCGTGGTGATGATGGCCGGCGGCCTCGCCCGCATAGGCGCCGCCCTCGGGGCGGAACGGCCGTTCCACCGGCTCGGCACTCCCGCCCAGGCCCCGCACCATCTCGGCGAGCACGTGATCGAACGCGATGTAGACCGCGTCGGCGTCGATCTCGGCCGGGATGTGCCGGTTGCCGATATGCCAGATCAGGCGCTTCAACGCATGGTCGCTTTCCGCACGGATCGCGAGCAGGCGCTCGGGCGCGGCCTCGACCCAGATCAGGCGGCCGTCCTGCAGCACCAGCGCGTCGCCGTCGTCGAGCACAGTGGGCTCGGCCAGATCGAGCAGGAACGCCAGGCCGCCGACGCCCCGCATCGCCATGCGCCGACGGTGCCGGTCGCCATGGTCGAGGACGATGCGGTCGACGATCTCGCCGAAAAGGGCGTTTCGGCGGAGAACTCTCGTGGCACGGATCATACGCAGAAACGATATCCCGGTTGGTTCGTGACGGTGGCGGAGATCGTCAGACGATGTCGGACTCGACGATTCCCGGATAGAAACGGTGGTCCATGATCTGCTCCAGACTGTAGGGGCAGGCCTCGGGAAGGCTGCGCTCGTCCACGCCCGTTTCCTCGGCGGCGCGCGTCCGTGCGATGCGATACGCCTTGTCGAGCGCCGTCTCGGGCCATGCCGTGAGGCTGGGACTGAGGTCGAGGAGGCCCTCGATCTGCAGCCGCTGCTCAACGATGGACGATCGCCAGCCATACTTGCGCTTCCGGGGTTGAAACTCCCACTTCAGCAAGTGTTGCAGCACGATGATCAGACGATTTCGAATTTCGGATTTTTGCGACCCACCCACGCTTTCGATTTCCTCCGCGAGCCGCGGCCAGTCGACTTCCTGCCAGCGACCGGCGCGCAACAAGGCGGCCTGTCCCTGCGTCCAGAGATACAGGTCGGCGTCGTAGAGATCCGGAGTCGAGGGCGGGTTCAATGCGGCGTTGGACATGCGGCCTCCGCTGACGTTGAATCGCATCCTACCTCAAAACAGGAAATACCGCTGCGCCATCGGCAGCACCTCGGCGGGCTCGCAGACCAGCAGCTCGCCGTCGGCGCGGACGTCGTAGGTCTCGGGATCGATCTCGATGACCGGGGTGGCGTCGTTGAGGATCATGCTCTTCTTCGAGATGCCGCCGCGCACGTTCTCGACGGCTACCAGCCGCTTCTGCACTCCGAGCCTCTCGCCCAGCCCATCCTCGATCGCCGCCTTCGACACGAAGGTCAGTGCGGTTGCGAAGGGCGAGCGGCCGATGGCCCCGAACATCGGACGGTAATGCACCGGCTGCGGGGTCGGGATCGAGGCGTTGGGATCGCCCATCGGCGCCGTGGCGATCATGCCGCCCTTGATGACGCAATCGGGCTTCACCCCGAAGAAGGCCGGAGTCCAGAGAACCAGATCGGCGAGTTTTCCGGGTTCCACCGAGCCGACATGGGCCGAGACGCCATGCGCGATGGCCGGGTTGATGGTGTATTTCGCGATGTAGCGGCGGGCGCGCAGGTTGTCGTTGCCGGAGCCGTCGCCCGGCAGGCTGCCGCGCTGACGCTTCATCTTGTCCGCCGTCTGCCAGGTGCGGATGACGACCTCGCCGACCCGGCCCATGGCCTGGCTGTCCGACGACATCATCGAGAGCGCACCGATATCGTGCAGGATGTCCTCGGCCGCGATGGTCTCCTTGCGGATGCGGCTCTCGGCGAAGGCCAGATCCTCGGGGATCGCCGGATCGAGGTGATGGCAGACCATGAGCATGTCGAGATGCTCGTCGATGGTGTTCCTCGTATACGGTCGCGTCGGGTTGGTGGAGGAGGGCAGCACGTTCATCAGCCCCGCCACCTTCATGATGTCGGGGGCGTGGCCGCCTCCCGCGCCCTCGGTGTGGAAGGCGTGGATGGTCCGCCCCGCGAAGGCGCGGATCGTGTCCTCGACGAAGCCAGATTCGTTGAGCGTGTCGGAGTGGATCATCACCTGCACGTCGTGCAGGTCGGCGACGCTGAGGCAGGTGTCGATGGCCTGGGGCGTGGTGCCCCAATCCTCGTGGAGCTTGAGCGCGCAGGCCCCGGCGCGGACCATCTCGATCAGGCTCTCGGGCCGCGAGGCGTTGCCCTTGCCGGCGAAGGCGAGGTTCATCGGAAAGCTGTCGGCGGCCTCGATCATCCGGGCGAGATGCCACGGGCCCGGGGTGCAGGTGGTGGCGAAGGTGCCGTGCGCCGGTCCGGTGCCGCCGCCCAGCATGGTGGTGACGCCGGAGCACAACGCCTCCTCGATCTGCTGCGGGCAGATGTAGTGGATGTGGCTGTCGAACCCGCCCGCCGTGAGGATTTTTCCCTCCCCGGCGATCACTTCCGTGCCGGGTCCGACGATGATGTCGACGCCCGGCTGGATGTCGGGGTTGCCGGCCTTACCGAGCTTGAAGATCCGGCCCTTCACGATGCCGACGTCGCATTTCACCACGCCCCAATGGTCGAGGACCACGGCGTTGGTGATGACGGTGTCCACCGCACCATCCTGGTTCGTCACCTGCGATTGCCCCATCCCATCGCGAATGACCTTGCCGCCGCCGAACTTCACCTCCTCGCCATAGGTGGTGTGGTCGCGCTCCACCTCGATGACGAGGGAGGTGTCGGCGAGGCGAATGCGGTCGCCGGTGGTGGGGCCGAACATGTCGGCATAGGCGGCACGGGGGAGGGAGGCGGGACGTGGGGTGTTGGTCATGGGCGTGGCTCGCCTCCCGTCAGGCTGTCATAGGCGAGAAGCACGGCGCGGACGCCGCCCGCCGATCGAAGGTCAGGGTCGTGGCCGCACCTGCCTGTCGGTCGAGATGTCCGATCACCCGCCTGTCTTCGGCCGGCAGCGTCCCTTGGCCCTTGGAGGTCACGGTCATGGCAAACCGCTGCATCCCGCGCTCCTGACTGCCTTGAGATCACCTAACGTCATAGCATCGCGTAAGGCATCAGAGCGCGCCCATCACTTCGCCGCGGAACCCATAGACCGTCCGCGCGCCGAGGAGCGGCACCAGTGCGACCTCGCGCGTGGCTCCGGGCTCGAACCGCACCGCCGTGCCCGGCGCGATGTCGAGGCGCTGGCCCCGTGCCTTTTCGCGATCGAAGGTCAGGCCGGGGTTCACCTCGTAGAAATGGTAGTGCGAGCCGACCTGGATCGGCCGATCGCCGACATTGGCCACCGCCAGGACGGTGCGCGGGGCGCCGTCGTTGAAGACGATGTCGCCCGGAAGCGTCGTCACCGTACCCGGCACCTCCACCGATGCCGCGCCGCGGATCGGATGATGCACCGTGACGAGCTTGGTGCCGTCCGGAAACGTCGCCTCGACCTGGATGTCGTGGATCATCTCGGGAATGCCGTCCATGCACTGGTCGGCGGTCAACACGTGGCCGCCGGCCTGCATCAGCTCCGAGACCGAACGGCCGTCGCGGGCCCCCTCGACCACGTAATCGCTGATCAGCGCCACGGCCTCGGGATAGTTCAGCTTCACGCCCCGGCTCAGCCGGTTGCGGGCGACCTGGGCGGCCATGGCGAGGAGGAGCTTGTCCTTTTCGCGAGGGGTCAGGAGCACGGGGAAGACCTCGGGGTTGGGCGCGGGCAGCCGGAGCGAAAGGCAAGGACCGTGCGCGAACGGCGCGGCCGGCATCGATGCATTCCGGCGCGGGCAGCGCAAGTGCTGGCACGAACATGACAAGTGCCGGCACGGGTATCCGAAGTGCCGGCACGGGCATCGCGAGTACCGGCGACGCGTGGGTTCGGTTGACAGGACGGCGCGCATCGTCCGAACAGCGACGCATGCCCGATCCGAATTCCAAGGCAGGTGCCGTGCCCTATCCCCGCGATCTCGTCGGCTACGGCCGTAACCCGCCCCATCCGCATTGGCCGAACGGCGCACGGATCGCGGTGCAGATCGTGCTGAATTACGAGGAGGGCGGCGAGAACTGCATCCTGCACGGCGATCCGGCCTCGGAGGCGTTCCTGTCGGAACTCGTGGGTGCCCAGCCCTGGCCGGGCCAGCGCCACATGAGCATGGAATCGCTGTTCGAATACGGCTCGCGTGCCGCGTTCTGGAGGCTTTGGCGCCTGTTCCAAGCGCGAAACATTCCCGTCACGGTGTTCGGTGTCGCCACGGCGCTCGCCCGCCACCCGGACGTCGCCGCCGCGATGAAGGAGGCCGATTGGGAGATCGCCTGCCACGGCCTCAAGTGGATCGATTATCGCGACTTCACCCGTGCGCAGGAGAAGGCGCACATGGAGGAGGCGATCCGAATCCACACCGAGATCACCGGCGAACGGCCCAGGGGCTGGTACACGGGGCGGTCCTCGCCCCACACCCTCGACCTCGGGGTTGAGGCCGGCTTCACCTACCTGGCCGATTCCTACGCCGACGACCTGCCGTACTGGATCGCGGAGCCGAGCGGGCGCGGCCTCGTAGTGCCCTACACCCTCGATACCAACGACATGCGCTGCGTCGCCCTGCAGGGGTTCAACACCGGCGACCACTTCTTCACCTACCTGCGCGACACCTTCGACGCGCTCTACGCCGAAGGCGAGACCGCGCCGAAGATGATGTCGGTGGGCCTGCATTGCCGCCTCATCGGCCGGCCGGGGCGGATCGGAGCGCTGATCCGCTTCCTCGACCATATGGCGGCCCACGAGCATGTCTGGATCGCGCGCCGGATCGACATCGCCGAGCATTGGGTCGCGCACCATCCGCCGGCCTGACGGCCCGATTCCTGCTCACCCACGCCCCGCACAGCCCGGAGAGCCCCCATGACGACCCTCACCATCGATGGCCGGACCTTCCAGCCCGCGGACGTCATGGCCGTCGCCCGTCCCGACGCCACCGGTGCCCGCGCCGAAGTCGCCCTGGAGGCAGGCGCCCGCGCGCGCCTGGAGGCCGCCCGCGCCTATATCGACGCCAATTTCATGAACGACGACGCGCCGCTGATGTACTCGTTCAACACCGGCGTCGGCCTGTTCAAGGACCGGCGCGTGCTGATGTCCGACATGGAGGAGTATCAGCGCCGCTCGGTCTATGCCCATGCCACCGGAGTCGGCGAGCCGTTCGACCCCGAGGTCGCGCGCGCCACCATGCTGCTGCGCGCCAACGCCTTCGCGTCGAACTATTCGGGACCACGCGTCGCCGTGGTCGAGCGGCTCCTCGCCTGCCTCAATGCTGGGCTCGTGCCGGTGATCCCGCAGAAGGGATCGGTGGGCGCATCGGGCGATCTCGCACCGCTGGCCCATCTCGCCGGGGCGATCTGCGGGTTCGCCGAGGCCGAGATGTTCTACGAAGGTCGGCGCATGCCGGCGCGCGAGGCTCTCGCGCTTGCCGGGATGGAGCCCGAATTCCCCCTCGAAGCCAAGGACGCCTCGGCGCTGATCAACGGCTCCACGGTTTCGCTGGCGCTCGGGGTGCTGGCCCTGGAGGACGCGAAAAAGCTGCTCAAGCATGCCGACATCGCGCTGTCCCTGAGCCTCGAATGCATGCGCTGCGAGACCAAGGCGTTCGATCCGCGCCTGCATGCGGCCCGCCCCCACAAGGGCCAGGCGGCCACCGCCCGCAACGTTCTGCGGCTGCTCGACGGCTCGCTCCGCTGCACCGAGGCCGCCCGCCACACCGTGTTCCCGGACGAGGCGCGCGCGCCCGGCACCGCCCCCGCGCCCCGGGTGCAGGACGTCTATTCCCTGCGCTGCGCGCCCCAGGTCCACGGGCCGGTGCGCGAGGCCCTGGACTATATCGGCGGCATCATCGGCACCGAGATCAACTCGGCCACCGACAACCCGCTGATCTTCGACGACGGCGAGGGCGGCTATGCCTGCATCTCGGGCGGCCATTTCCACGGGCAATACGTGGCCCAGGCCATGGACCTGCTCTCCATCGTCGTCACCGATCTGGGCTCGATCTCGGAGCGGCGCCTGTTCCGCCTCATCGACCCGACGCTGAGCTATGGCCTGCCGCGCAATCTTCTGGCCGGCAAGAAGGGCCTCAACACCGGGTTCGCCACCGTGCAATGCACGCTCTCGGCCCTGGTGATGGAGAACCGGACCCTGTCGAGCCCCGGCTCGGTGGATTCGATTCCGGGCAAGTCCAACGCCGAAGACCACGTCTCGAACTCGACCTGGTGTGGCCGCAAGGCCCGCACCATCGTGGAGAATGCCGAGCAGATCGTCGCCGGCGAATTCCTGATGGCCGCGCAAGCCCTGACCCTGGTGGCGGACGTCGCCAGGGACCATCCGATCGGCAAGGGCACGCAGGCGGCTCTCGACGCGATCCGCGCCGTGATCCCGCCGGCACTCGACGGCGACCGCTGGTACCAAACCGAGATGGTGGACGCGCTAGCGCTGCTGCGCTCGGGCGCCATCATCGCGGCCGTCGAGGCGGCCGTCGGCGCGTTGGAATAGTTGCTTTCCCGACGAACACGGTCGTTCCCCCGGCCAAGAGAGTCTGCCTCTCCCTCACCCCACCCGATGGCACGGATGGATCCGGCTCCCTGTGCGTCCGTATCCCTGGCGCGTCTCCGGCGCCCTGGGATGACGCAATGGCGCTGATTCCCGATCTGCGCGCATCGCCGTATCCCGCCACCGATTGACCCGCCCCTTCGCCCACACGATGAATCAGGCACCGGATCAGCGTCCGTCCAAGCGGCGCGACGGGAGGATCTGCATCTCGTGGCCCTGACCGCACCCAAACCGCCCGAGCGCCGCCGCCGCAAGGACGGCGAAGCCCGGCGCGCGGCGATCCTCGATGCAGGGCTGGAGATCTTCGCGGCATTCGGCCTGCATGGGGCGAGCGTCGACCGCCTCGCCGAGCGGGCCGGTCTGTCGAAGACCAATCTGCTCTACTACTTCCCCTCGAAAGAGGAGCTCTACGTCGCGGTGCTGCGGCGGGTGCTCGCAATCTGGCTCGACCCGCTGCAATCCCTCGACGCCGACAGCGAGCCGGCCGAGGCGTTCAAGGCCTACATCCGCGCCAAGCTCACCCTGTCGCGCGATGCGCCCCAGGCCTCGCGGCTGTTCTGCCTCGAAATCGTCCAGGGCGCGCCGCTGCTACGGCCTGAACTGGAAGGCCCCTTGCGCGACCTCGTCGAGACCAAGGCGGCGATCATCCGCGGCTGGATCGCCGATGGGCGCATCGGCGCGCACGACCCTCACCATCTCATCTTCTCGATCTGGGCGATCACCCAGCACTATGCCGACTTCGCCGTGCAGGTGGATGCCGTGACCGGTAGGAGCCTGCACGATCCGGATTTCTTCGAAAGCACCGTGGCGAACACCCAAGCGATGATTCTGGCGGGTTTGGGCTTGCGGTGAGTCGCGCCAGGGCATCCCCTCGGTCCACTACCCGCCGACGCCCTGCGACTCGGCGATTTTTCGCTCTCCGGATGAGCAAACGCAGCCCGACCGTTGGGCAAACCGAAGAGACTTTGTGCAATCGGTCAAAATTGGCGATCGATAGTTTGACCATTTGGTCTGACTGGATATCGTCCGATGATACAGGAGGCCAAGACAGTCTCCGCTCCGATCCCGTCAGGACCCGAGCCCTTCCCCGCGAAGGTCTCGCCCCACATGCGAGGTTGCCATGAATGTCGGCGTCTTTATCCCGATCGGAAACAACGGCTGGCTCCTCTCGGAGAATGCGCCGCAATACAAACCGAGCTTCGAACTGAACAAGCAGGTGGTCCTGAAAGCCGAGGGCTATGGCCTCGACTTCGCCCTGTCGATGATCAAGCTACGGGGCTTTGGCGGCAAGACCGAGTTCTGGGACCACAACCTCGAATCCTTCACGCTGATGGCGGGGCTCGCCGCGGTCACCAGCAAGATCAAGCTGTTCGCCACCGCCGCGACCCTGTGCATGCCCCCGGCGATCACCGCCCGCATGGCCTCCACCATCGACTCGATCTCGAACGGGCGCTTCGGCCTCAACCTCGTCACCGGCTGGCAGAAGCCGGAATATTCGCAGATGGGCCTGTGGCCCGGCGACGCGTATTTCGGCCGGCGCTACGAGTACCTGTCCGAATACGCCCAGGTGCTGCGCGATCTGTGGGAGACCGGAATCTGCGACAGGAAGGGTGAGTTCTTCCAGATGGACGATTGCCGCCTTTCGCCCCGGCCGCAGGCGGACATGAAGATCATCTGCGCCGGCCAGTCCGCCGCCGGCATGGAATTCACCGCCAAGTATGCCGACTACAATTTCTGCTTCGGCAAGGGCGTCAACACGCCGACCGCCTTCGCCCCTACGGTGGAGCGCCTCGAGGCCGCCAAGGCCGCGACCGGCCGCGCCGTGTCCTCCTACGTGCTGTTCATGCTGATCGCCGACGAGACCGGTGAGGCCGCCCGCGCCAAGTGGGAACATTACAAGGCCGGCGCCGATGCTGAGGCGATCGCGTGGCTCGGGCTACAGGGCGCAGCCGATACCAAATCGGGCGCCGACACCAATGTCCGCCAGATGGTGGACCCGACCTCGGCGGTGAACATCAACATGGGTACCCTCGTCGGCTCCTTCGCCGAGGTGGCGCAGATGCTCGACGAGGTCGCCACCGTGCCGGGCACGGAAGGCGTGCTGCTGGTGTTCGACGACTTCCTGAAAGGTCTCGACGATTATGGCACCCGCATCCAGCCGCTGATGAAGAGCCGGGCCCATATCGTCGCCGAACCGCTGGCAGAGGTGGCGTGATGGACACGCCCGCAGGCTATCACGATCCGCAAGGCCGCCACGGCGCCATCACCCTGCCGGCCGCGCCGGAGCCCATCGCCTTCGATGCCGGCGCCACCGCGCTCATCGTCGTCGACATGCAGAACGCCTACACCACCAAGGGCGGCTATCTCGATCTCGCTGGCTTCGACGTCTCGGCCACCGGGCCGGTGGTCGAGCGGATCGCCCGCGCAGTGACGGCTGCGCGTACGGCTGGCCTCACCATCATCTGGCTCCAGAACGGCTGGGATTCCGACTATGTCGAGGCCGGCGGCCCCGGCTCGCCGAACTGGCACAAGTCGAACGCCCTCAAGACCATGCGCAAGCGGCCCGCCCTCACCGGCACCCTGCTCGCCAAGGGGACCTGGGACTACGCCCTCGTCGACGCGCTGACGCCGGAACCCGGCGACATCGTCATGCCGAAACCCCGCTACAGCGGCTTCTATAACACCGCCCTCGACAGCACGTTGCGGGCCCGTGGCATCCGCACGCTGGTCTTCACCGGCATCGCCACCAACGTCTGCGTGGAATCGACCCTGCGCGACGGCTTCTTCCTCGAATATTTCGGCATCGTCCTCGCCGACGCGACCCATCAGGCCGGCCCGCCCGCCCTGCAGGCCGGGGCGCTCGCCAACATCGAGACCTTCTTCGGCTGGGTCTCGGACGTGGCCGCGTTCGAAGCGGCTTTGAATGGACGAGACGCCATGGCGGCGGAATGACGCTCTGGCGGAGCATCACGCTTCGGTCGTCCCGGAGCGCCGGACTGAGGCCGGCAGTTTCCCGTTCGCAGTTCGCACAGACCGAGAGGAAACGTACAGCATGCCCAAAACCGTCGTGATCCCGCCCGGCACCGGCAAGCCGCTGGCGCCCTACGTTCCCGGTACGCTGGCCGACGGCGTGCTCTACGTCTCGGGCACGCTGCCGCTCGATGCGGAGGCCAACGTCGTCCATATCGGCGACGCCACCGCGCAGACCCGGCACGTTCTAGAGACGATCAAGGGCGTCGTCACCGCCGCGGGCGGCACCATGGACGACGTGACCTTCAACCACGTCTTCCTCAAGGATTGGGCCGACTACGCCGCGATCAACGCGGTCTATGCCGAATACTTCCCCGGCGAGAAGCCGGCGCGCTACTGTATCCAGTGTGGCCTGGTGAAGCCCGACGCCCTGGTGGAGATCGCCACCATCGCCCATCTGGACAAGGTCTGAGCATGGCCGCGCCGATCCACCACGCGGTCCGGGGCGCGGGCACCCGGACAGTCCTGCTGTCGCCGGGACTCGGCGGGTCGAGCAGCTATTTCGCACCGCAGATGGACGCCCTGGGCGAGCGCTTCCGCGTCGTCACCTACGATCATCGCGGCACCGGGCGCTCGCCGGACACGCTGGAGCCGGGGCACGACATCACCGCGATGGCGCGCGACCTGCTCGCCGTGATGAATGCGAGCGACACCGGCACCTGCGCCATCGTCGGCCACGCGCTCGGCGGCCTGATCAGCCTCGAACTCGCCCGCACCGATCCCGAGCGTGTCGAACGCCTCGTGGTGGTCAACGGATGGGCCCGTGCGGATTCGGCGACGCGGCGTTGCTTTTCCGCCCGCAAGGCTCTGCTTACGCAGGTCGGTGCGGAAGCCTACGTCAAGGCGCAGGCGATCTTCCTGTATCCGGCGCCCTGGCTGTCGGAGAACGCGGAGCGGGTGGCCGCCGACGAGGCCCATGCGCTGGCGCATTTTCCGGGGTCGTCCAACGTGCTGGCGCGGATCGCGGCGCTGGAAGGGTTCGACCTCACACCCCATCTCAGGAGCATCGCCACCGAAACCCTGGTGATGGCGGCGGACGACGACGTCCTGGTGCCCTATCTGTGTTCGGAACGCCTCGCGGCGGGTTTGCCGAACGCAACGCTCGACCGCATGCCGAGCGGGGGCCACGCGCACAGCGTGACACAGGCGGACGCCTTCAACCGGACGCTGCTCGCGTTCCTCGATCGATAGAGCTGAGAGACAAAGGCCCGGCATGACCGAACCTGAGATGATGCCGGTCGAAGCCGGTGCCTACCGCGCCGCCATGGCGCAGATCGCCAGCGCCGTGCATCTCGTGACCACGGACGGGCCGGGGGGGCGCTCTGGCTTCACGGCATCGGCGGTGTGCAGCGTCAGCGACGGACCGCCGACCCTCCTCGTCTGCATCAACCGCAGCTCGTCGGCCTATGCCGCGGTGAGCGCCAACGACACCCTGTGCATCAACACGCTGGGCGCGCATCAGACCGACGTCGCCAGTGCCTTCGGCGGACGGATCCCGATGGACGAGCGCTTCGCCACCGCCGCCTGGCATCGCCTGGTCACCGGGGCTCCGGTTCTCGATGGGGCGCTCATCGCCTTCGATTGCCGCATCGTCGGGCGGCATGCGGTGGCCACCCACGACGTGCTGTTCTGCGAGGTGGTCGCGCTGGCCGAGGCCGGCGACGGCGATGGGCTGCTCTATGCCGATCGGCGCTACCACACGCTGCCGCTCGCGGCGGCGGTCCCGCGCGAGGCTGCCGCCTGATCGCGGAGTCTGAGCATTGGGCACGAAAAAGGCCGGCGCCCTGATGGGCGCCGGCCTTTTCCATCACGGAATGCTGTTCGGCAATTACCAGGCGGTCTTCGCGCTGGAGCGGCGCACCGAACCGGTGGTGATCTCCCGTGCGTCGCCCGTGCGCGGGGCGAAGACGGCACCACGACCGGACGTGGCATCGAACCGGTTCACGCCGGCAGCGCGGCCTTCGAGGCCGCCCGGAGCGACCGCCGCGGGGATGCCGGCCGGGGCGGTGTAGCTCTGGGCCATCGCGGGCGTCACCGAGAACCCGAGGACGCTGGCGATGCCGGCGGTCGCCAGCACACCGAAGGCGAGGGCGATAGAGTGCGTTGCGATACGGACGATCATCGGAAACTCCACATTCGATCTGGTCGGTGCGACGTGTCGCGAAATCCAACCGTGTGATGTCGAATTGAGCCCCTATGCTTTAAAAAACAACACACATTGCCGCCACCCTGTGCAAGGGAGCTATGACATAGCATCGGTGCGTGCCTAAAAATAAGGCCTATTCATAATTTAGCGCGTTCGGCATTGTAGATAATTACATAAAATCAAATACTTATAAAAACGCCACTGTCTTAGGCAGAAAAACGGAGGCCGACAAGCGCGGCAAGCCTTGTGCGCCGCAGCACGCGCCTTCCCCGAGGTCCTCCACCCGTCGACGAGCGATGGTAAAGATTTGGAAACCGGCTCAAGAGTTGGCGCAAGGGGACAGCGCGCAGTGCCAAGATGACGGACGCCCCGCGCACGATCTGATCTTGCGCCGGCTTGGAACTCAGCCGGTGCGGCCGATGGTGGCCTCGATCTGCCCGTGCGGATCGTCCGTGGGCAGGAAGACGCTGCCGTCGTTGGCGATCCCGAAGGCCGTCAGATTCATCGGGATGTAGTGCTTGTTGGGCATGGCGAACCCGATCTCGGCGATCTCGGGCAAGGCGCCGAGCACCGCCTCACCCATCCGGAACATGCTGTCCTGAACGCCAGCGCTGTAGGTGGTGCCGAACACCGTGATCAGCGTGTCGAGGACGCGCGCGTTGGCCTCGTCGTAGTCGGCCGGCGCCATAGCCCAGGTCCAGGTCGCGTCCATGCTGGTGGCGCAGATCCGGTCGGAGGTATCGGGCAGGGTGCGATATTCGTCGTCGACGAAATCCACCCATCCCGAGGCGGTGGTCTTCATCAGGGTGTAGCCCCGCAGGCCCGATTGCAGCACCGAACCGCCGCGATCCGCCGCCACCCGGACGAACGGTTGGCCGTTGCCGTCGAGGGTGAAGGTGTGGGCGTGCGGGGCGCCGCCGATGGTCCGGCGCAGCCAGCGGGTCTCCAGCGCCTCCACGGTGACGGCGCTCACCTGGGCATAGCGTTCCAGGAACAGCGCCGCGACGTGACCGACGAAGGCCTCGTTGCCCGCCTCGACGTGCTTGGCTGCGGTGATGTTGACGATATTCTTGATGCTGTCGGTGGCGATGACCGTGCGGTTGTCTCCGCTGGTCCAGGCCGCGGAAAAATCGCCCTCCAGCATCACCTTCACGGTCAGCTCCCGCACGGTGTGGTGGTCGCCGCCGCGCGCCAGCCGCAGAACGCGGACGCGGCCCTTGCCGTAGCTTCCCGTCGTCAGGGCCATGATTGGGTGTCTCCCCGTGTTGTGCCGGTCACGCCTCGGCGGCGTGGGCGAGGCGTGTGGCCTCGGCGCGAGCGCTGTCGGCGCTGCCGAGTCCGTTGAAGAAGAGGTTGAGCGCCACGGACGACAAAGCGGCCAGCAGGATGCCGGATTCGAGCAGCGGGTGCAGAACGTCCGGCATCTGCTTGAAGAAGGCCGGTGCCACCAGGGGGATCAGACCAAAGCCGACGGAGACGGCGACGACGAACAGATTGTTGCGGTTGCCGGCGAAATCCACCGCGCCGAGGATGCGCGCACCAGTGGCCGCCACCATCCCGAACATCACGAGCCCGGCGCCGCCGAGCACGCATTGCGGCACCGCTTCCACCAAAGCGGCGAGCTTCGGCACCAGCCCGAGCCCCAGCATCACGAAGCCGCCGACCACGGTGACGTAGCGCGAGCGGATGCCGGTGACGCCGACGAGGCCGATATTCTGCGAGAACGAGGTGTACGGGAAGGTGTTGAACACGCCGCCCAGCACCGTGCCGAGGCCATCGGCGCGCAGGCCCCGAACCAGGCGCTTCTCATCCACGGTCTCGCCGGTGATTTCGGCCAGCGCCAGGAACATGCCGGTGGATTCGATCATCACCACCACCATCACGAGGCACAGGGTCAGGCCGGCCACGAGATCGAATTTCGGCCAGCCGAAGGCGAAGGGTCGGACCACATCGAACCACGGGGCGGAGGCGACGCGCGACAGGTCGACGAGGCCGAAGAACCCGGCGACCACCATGCCGACCACGATGCCGATGAGCACCGAAGCGGAGGCGACGAAGCCGCGGCTGTAGCGGGTGAGGGACAGAATCACGAGGAGGACGAACAGCGCGATGCCGAGGTACAGCAGCGCCCCGTAATTCGGGTTGCCGATGCCGCCGGCCGCCCAGTTCACCCCTACCCGCATCAGCGAGATCCCGATGACGAGGATCACGGTACCGGTCACCACCGGCGGGAACAGGGGCAGCAGGCGCCCGACGAGGGGCGCGGCGATGAGGGCGAACAGCCCGGCGACGATCACCGCGCCGTAGATGCCGGCGAGACCGAGCGCGGGGTTGGTGCCCATGGCGATCATCGGCGTGACCGCCGCGAAGGTGACGCCCATCATCACCGGCATGCGGATGCCGATGCCCGGCAGGCCCCAGCTCTGGACGAGGGTCGCGAGGCCGCAGGCGAACAGGTCGGCGCTCACCAGCAAGGCGACCTGTTCGGGTGAGAGCTTGAGCGCGCGCCCGACGATGAGCGGCACCGCCACGGCACCGGCATACATCACCAGAACGTGCTGCAATCCGAGGAGGCCGAGGGCGGCGGGTGCGACCTTGGCCACGGGGGCGGTGGCTGGCCCGTCATCGGTAGGAACGCCGCCCGGATGCGGATCGGCCGCTTGGCTGGGAGAGCGATGATCCACGCGTCGACCCCTCGTCGTTCGAACCGGCAACGGTCCTACGGCGCCGACGCCGCAAACGACGTGCCAGCCCTCGCGGGCCGGTACGCAGCTTGGACGGGACCTCTAGGACGCGCTCGCCTTCGGGCGGCGCAGGGCGTCATAGAGCTTCTGCACCTCCTGGATCGTCGCGTGGCCGCGGCTCCAGTTGGTCTCGCGGACGTTGGTGGGGGTGAAGGCGCTGTGCGAGGTGCCGCCGAACCCGTTGTAGATCGCCAGTTCCGGCGCGGCCCCATCGACGGCGGCCGCCGAATAGTCGATGCGGTAGGACGGGGCGAGGCCCTTTCCCGGATTACGCTTGCCGGTGACGCCGATGCGCAGGTGGGCGTCGCCATGCCGCTTCTGGCAGAAGCGCATGTTGCCGAGCACCCGGCGGAGGTATTCCTCGGCGTCCTCCAGATCGGCCACCACGTCGGCGATGGTCGCGTCGGGAGAAAGGTGGGTCTTCTGGATCATGTCGCTTGGAGCCTCGCTGGAGCCCGACCATACCGGCCCGGGCCCGCGCGGGCGAGGGGCGTGATCTGGCCCGTTGCCTGCTATGGCAGGAGATCGCGTCCCCGATCACCGGAGAAGGCTCAGCATGCCGTCCCTCGCCGCCCTGAACGAGGCCTCGCGTCCCGATTTCGTCGCAGCCCTCGGCGGTGTGTTCGAGCATGCGCCCTGGGTCGCCGAACGTGCGGTGGAGGCGCGCCCGTTCGCCACCGTCGCGGCCCTGGCCGAGGCGATGCGAGCCGCGGTGGAGGCCGCCTCGGACGCCGACCGGCACGCCCTGCTGGCGAACCATCCCGAGCTGGCCGGGCGCGCCGCCCGCGATGGCGCCATCGCCCTCGATTCCATCGCCGAGCAGGCGGCCGCCGGCCTCGATCGGCTTTCGGAAGCCGAATATGCCCGGTTCGAGGCCCTGAACGCGGCCTATCGCGACCGGTTCGGACTGCCCTTCATCCTGTGCGTCAAGCGCCACGGCCGCGCCTCGCTGCTGTCCACCTTCGAGGCCCGCCTCGCCTCCGATCCGGCCACGGAGCGGGCGACGGCCCTCGCGGAAGTCTTCCGGATCGCCGCGATCCGCCTCGACGCGCTGGTGACGGGGGAGGGCGGGCTGAAGACCACGGGGCGCCTGTCCACCCACGTCCTCGACACGGTGGCGGGACGCCCGGCGGCCGGCATCGCCGTCACGCTCCTCGAATGGGTCTCCGACACCCACGCCGTCGTGGTGGCGCGCGCCGTCACCAACGCGGACGGGCGCACCGACGCGCCGCTCATCGGCGGGCGCCCGGTCCCGATCGGGGCCTACGAACTGCGCTTCCACATCGGCGACCATTTCCGCGCCACGCATCCGGGCCTGCCGGAACCGCCCTTTCTCGACATCGTCGCGATCCGGTTCGGAATCGCCGATCCGGAGGGGCATTACCACGTCCCGCTGGTTGCGAGCCCATGGAGCTACCAGACCTATCGCGGCAGTTGAGACGCATTCGGGATCCTCGACCGGGAGCCGGCCTGAGCCGGACGATTTCCTCGTCCGGACGGGCACGATAGAGTGAGGGCGCACCCCGCGCGGGCCGAACCTGAATACGGAAAAGCAACCCTTGAGCGACATCCCGGTGAAGGACATGCCCCAGGACGCGCTCGCCCCCCGCATCGTGGCACGGCTCGACGCCCTCGCGGCGATCAGCGCCGAGGCAGGGGCGATCACCCGCGTCTACCTCAGCCCCGAACAGGCGCGCGCCAGTGCGCTCGTCCTCGGCTGGATGCGCGAGGCCGGCATGAGCGCGCGGATCGATGCCGTCGGCAACGTGATCGGCCGGATCGAGGGGCCCGTCCCCGGCGGCCCGGCCCTGATGATCGGGTCGCATCTCGACACCGTGCGCGATGCCGGGCGGTTCGACGGTCCCCTCGGGGTGGTGACTGGCATCGCCTGCGTCGCGGCCCTGATGCGCGAGGGCGTGACGCTGCCCTTCGCCATCGAGGTGGTGGGCTTTGCCGACGAAGAGGGCACACGCTTCGCCACCACCCTCATCGGCAGCCAGGCGCTCACCGGCGCGCTCGCCCCCGACGTCCTCGACCGTACCGACGCGGACGAGATCACGGTCCGGGAAGCCCTTCACGCCGCCGGTTTCGATCCGGCCGCGATCGGCAGGGCGGCGCGGCCGGCCGGCGCTATCCTGGCCTATCTCGAACTGCATATCGAGCAGGGCCCGGCCCTCGAACGGGCCGGGCTACCCGTCGGTCTCGTCACGGCGATCAGCGGAGCGACCCGGCTGGCGGTGACGCTCACCGGCGAAGCGGGTCATGCCGGCACCGTGGCGATGGCGGGGCGGCGCGACGCGCTCGCGGGCGCCGCCGCCTGCATCCTCGCGGTGGAAGCGCGTTGCACGCCCGAGCCGGGCCTCGTCGGCACGGTGGGGACGATCCAGGTCGCATCGGGCGCCGTGAACGTCATCCCGGGCCGCGTCGGCTTCAGCCTCGACCTTCGGGCGCCCGAAGATCGCCAGCGCCGCATCGCGCTGGCCGACCTCGCCGTCACCTTCTCCGAGATCGCAGAAGCGCGCGGCCTGACCCTCGAGCGCGTGGTGACCCACGATGCGGCAAGCGCGCCCTGCGACCCCGCCCTCATGGCGCGCCTCGCCGAGGGGATCGTCGCCGAAGGGTATCCGGTGTTCCGCCTGCCGAGCGGGGCCGGACATGACGGCATGGCGATCGCGCCCGTCGCCCCCATCGCCATGCTGTTCGTGCGCTGCCGTGGCGGCGTCAGCCACCATCCGGACGAGTTCGCGAGCGCCGCGGACATCGAGGCCGGCGCCCAAGTCCTCCTCGCCACCCTGCGGCGCCTCGTCGCCGACGGCCTTTCGGGGCGGCCGCACGCAACCTGAGGGCGTCGGGCGGCATATGCCTTGCGGGGCTCGCTGGGGGCAGAAAAGCCCGCAGGAGGACATGTGTCGATGCATCGTATCCCAGCCACCGCCCTGTCGGCGAGGCTTCTGGCGGCGGCCGTTCTGTCCGCCGGGCTGTTCGTTTTCCTCCCGTCGGCGCCGGCCCGGGCACAATCACTGACGGCACCGGCTGGCCAGGCCCGCGTCACTGCCCCCGGCGGCCTGCGCGGGCGGGCCGCCATGCGGCACCATCGCCAGCGTCACCGGATGATGCACCACCGCCGACACCGCTGATCCGCGTTTCAAATCCAACGCCCTCTTCTGGAGACGACGCCGATGACCCGCCTCAGAACCCGCCTCCTCGTTGCCGCAGGCCTTGCGGCCGGGCTCGCAGGCCCCGCTTTCGCGCAAGGCACCGGAGCGCCCGCCGGCATGGAATCCGCCACCGCGCCGGGTGGTACCGAAGGCCGCGCCGGCGCTCGCAACGAGGCCGAGGCCATTCGCAGCGGCGATGCCATCGCGGTCCCGCCCGCCGAGGGGATTCCGGTGGAGCGGGTGCCGCCGGCGCCAGACGCACCGATGCCGCCGCCCGCCCTGCGTCAGTGAATCGATTCAGCCGTTTGCGGCGGGATGCGGGTCACGGACACGCATCCCACCGCTGAGGTCACAGACGGGTTGCGCCTATTGCGGCAGCGTGTCGTCGATACCCTTCACGTACCAGTTCATGCCTAAGATCATCGGATCGGGGGCGTTCTCGCCGGCCTTCACCATCACGGTGCCGTCCTGCTTGGTCACGGGTCCGTGGAACGGAACCAGCGTCCCGTCGGCGATCGCCTTCTTGGTGGCCTCGGCCTTGGCCTTCACGTCGTCGGGCATGTTGGCGAAGGGGGCGAGGACGACCATCCCGTCCTTAATGCCGCCCCAGGTGTCGTGGCTCTTCCAGGTGCCGTCGAGAACGGCCTTGGCTTCGCCGATCACGTAGCCGTCCCAATCGTCGACGATGGAGGTGAGCTGCGCCTTGGGAGCGAAGCGCATCTGGTCGGAAGACTGGCCGAAGCCGAGTTTTCCCTGTTTCTCGGCTTCCTGCAGCGGCGCGGCCGAGTCGGTGTGCTGGGACAGGATATCGGCGCCCTGGGCGAGCAGCGCCTTGGCGGCCTCGGCCTCCTTGCCCGGATCGAACCAAGTGTTCACCCAGACGATCTTGAGCTTGATGTTCGGGTTCACCGACTGGGCGCCGAGCATGAAAGCGTTGATGCCGCTCACCACCTCGGGAATCGGGAACGAGGCGATGTAGCCCAGCGTCCCGGTCTTGGAGAGCTTTCCGGCGATCTCACCGCAGATGTAGCGCCCTTCGTAGAACCGGGCCGAATAGGTCGAGACGTTGGGGCTGCGCTTGTAGCCGGTGGCGTGCTCGAACTTCAGCTTGGGGAATTTCTTGGCGACCTTCAGGGTCGGCTCCATGAAGCCGAACGAGGTGGTGAAGATCAGCGCGTGGCCGGAGCGAGCAAGACTCTCGATGGAGCGCTCGCTGTCGGCCTCCGGCACGTTCTCGAGGAAGCTGGTCTCGACCTTGTCGCCGAGCGCCGCCGCCAGCGCCTTGCGGCTCTGGTCGTGCTGGAACGAGTAGCCGTAATCGGCCACCGGGCCGACATAGACGAAGCCCACCTTCAGCTTCTCGCCCGCCTTCGGCTTGTCATCGGCCTGCGCCGAACCGAGCCCCAGCGCGAAGGCCGCCAGCAGGGCGCCGTAAATGATCCGCATCGTTCCGGTTTTCCTTGCGAGGGCTCGCGATCAACGGTGCGGGGTGAAGACCCGGCCGAGCGCGGCAGGGGCGAGCGAACCGCCCTGGCGCTTGCCCAGGGAGAGCAAGACCAGGGCCAGGATGGTGGCGAGGTAGGGCAGCGCCGAGAGCGCCTGGCCCGGCAGGCCGATCCCGGCGGCCTGGGCGTGGAGCTGGAGCACGGTGGCGCCGCCGAACAGCAGCGCCCCGGCCAGCACCCGCAACGGGCGCCAGGACGCGAAGACCACCAGCGCCAACGCGATCCAGCCGCGCCCCGCGGTCATCGCCGGGGCCCAGAACGGGGTGTAGGCGAGCGACAGGTAGGCGCCGGCCAGTCCGGCGCAGGCGCCCCCGAACAACACCGCGAGAAAGCGCACCTTGCGGACCTTGAGGCCGAGCGCGTGGGTGGCGGTGTGGTCGTCGCCGATGGCGCGCAGCACGAGGCCGGCGCGGGTGCGCCACAGGAACCACCAGACGGCGGCCACGAGAAACAGCCCGAAATACACGAAGCCGTCCTGCCCGAAGACGAGGCGGCCGATACCCGGAAGCCCGGTGAGACCGGGAACGTCGAGATGCGGCGCCGGATCGCGCTTGAGGCCGACATAGGACGCCCCGACGAGGCCCGAGAGGCCGAGCCCGAGGATCGTCATGGCGAGCCCCGAGGCGACCTGGTTGGCGCTCAGAACCACCGTGAGGATGCCGAACAGGGCCGCGAGCGCGACGCCCGCCCCGGCCCCGGCGATGGCCCCCGTCAGGGTCGATCCGGTCTCGACCGCCACCGCGAAGCCGGTGGCCGCGCCCAGCACCATCATGCCCTCGACGCCGAGGTTGAGCACCCCGGCGCGCTCGGCCACGAGTTCGCCGAGCGCGGCGATCATCAGCGGCGTGGCCGCGGCGATGATGGTGACGAGCACCATCTCCATCACGTCGAGGCTCATGTGGTGACTCCCGGTACGAAGCGAACGCGGTAGCGCGACAGGGCGTCGGCCCCGAGCACCAGGGCGAGCAGCAGCCCCTGGAAGGCGCGGGTGAGATCGAGGGGCAGCTTGAGGTCGATCTGCGCGCCCTCGCCGCCGATGGTGGTGAGCGCGATGACGAGCGCCGCCACGAGTATGCCCACCGGGGAGAGCCGGCCGAGAAACGCGACGATGATCGCGGTGAAGCCGTAGCCCGGCGAAATCGAGGGCTGGAGCTGACCGATCTTGCCCGCCACCTCGGCGATACCGGCGAGCCCGGCAGCGCCGCCCGACACCGCGAAGACCGCCAGCGTCAGGCGCGCATCGCTGAACCCGGCGAAACGCGCCGCGCGCGGGCTCGCCCCCACCACCCGCACGGTGAAGCCGAACAGGGTGCGGGCGAGGACCAGCGTGGCGATCACCACCGCGGCGAGGGCGACGACCACCCCGGCATGCAGGGTGTCGCCCTCCATCAGGTAGGGAAGGCGGGCGGCATCGTCGAAGGTGACGCTCTGAGGGAAGTTGAAGCCGGCCGGATCGCGCAACGGCCCCCGCGCCATGTAGTCGAGCAGCAGTTCGGCGACATAGACCAGCATCAGGCTGGTGAGGATCTCGGAGACTCCGAGCCAGACCTTGAGCAGGCCCGGAATCAACGCGTAGATCATCCCGGCCAGGGTGCCGACGACGAGCATCAGCGGCAGCACCCAGAGGGTGTTGCCCGTCATCCCGTGGGTGGCGACGCCGATCCAGCCACCAAACAGGCCGCCGACCACGAACTGCCCTTCCGCCCCGATATTCCAGATATTGGCGCGAAAGCAGAAGGCGAGGCCGGTGGCGATGAGGGCGAGGGGCGCGGCCTTCAGCGCCACCTCCTGCAGCGACCACACTTCACTCAAGGGTGCAACGAAATAGGTGACAAACGCCGCCGCCGGCGAGCGTCCCATGGCCGCCACCACGATTCCACCGATGGCGACCGCCACCGCGAAGGCCAGCACCGGCGAGAGCGCGTCCATCGCGGGCGAACGATTGGCGCGGGGGCTGAGATCAATGCGCATGGGCGGGGCCCGCTGTGACGGTTGCGGAGGCAGGCGGAGGGGTCTGCGAACCGCCCATGAGCAGGCCGACGCTTTCGCGGCTGGTCTCGCCGGCGGGGATGGCCTTCGAGAGCGTGCCGTCATGCAGCACGGCGATCCGGCCGGCGATCTCGAACAACTCGTCGAGGTCCTGGCTGATCACCAGCACGGCGGCGCCCCGGCCGGCGAGATCGAGGAGGGCCTGGCGGATATGGGCGGCGGCGAGCGCGTCGACGCCCCAGGTCGGCTGGTTGACCACGAGGATGCCGGGTTCGGCCAGGATCTCGCGCCCGACCAGGAATTTCTGCAGGTTGCCCCCCGACAGGGTGCCGGCGGCCGGATCGGGGCCGGCCTTGCGCACGTCGAACGCCGCGATGACGGTCTGGGCGAGGCGTTTCGCGGCAGCGCCGCGCAGGAAGCCGAAGCGGCTGAGGCCCGCCGTGGCGTGGCGCGACAGGATCGCGTTGTCGGACAGGCTGAGCGTGGGCGCGGCCCCGTGGCCGTTGCGCTCCTCCGGCACGAAGCCGGCGCCGCGGCGGCGGCGGGCGGTGATGCCGAGGCGCCCGGCATCGCCGCCGTCGAACACGACCATGCCGGCCTGCGGCGCCAAGGCCTCGCCGGAGAGGGCGTCGAACAGCTCGGCCTGACCGTTGCCGGCAATCCCCGCGATCCCGACGATCTCGCCGCCCGACACCGTGAGGGTGAGCGCGTGCAGAGCCGTGCCGTGCAGGCCGGGGGCGGGAAGGGTGAGGCCGTTCAGCACGAGGCGCGGACGCCCCGGCGCGGCCCCCGTCGCCGGCTTCACCTCGCCGACCTGGGCGCCGACCATCATCGCGGCGAGCGAGCGCGCGCTCTCCTGGCGCGGATCGCAGGCGCCCACCACCTTGCCGCCGCGCAGGATGGTGGCGCGCGAGCAGAGCCGGCGCACCTCGTCGAGGCGGTGCGAGATGTAGAGGAGGGCGCGCCCCTCGTCGCGCAAACGCTCCAGCACCGTGAACAGCAGCTCGGCCTCGCCGGGCGTGAGCACGGAGGTCGGCTCGTCGAGGATGACGAGGCTCGGGTCCTGCAGCAGGCAGCGGGTGATCTCGATGCGCTGGCGCTCGCCGGCGGAGAGCGACCAGACCGGCCGGTCGGGGTCGAGATGCAAGCCGTAGGTAGTCCCGACCTCGGCGATGCGCGCCTTCAGGTCCCGCCCGCTCAGGGATTTCGGCATGACGAGGGCGATGTTCTCGGCCACCGTCAGGTTCTCGCACAGGGAGAAATGCTGGAACACCATGCCGATGCCGAGCGCGCGGGCGGCCTCGGGGTTGCCGAGCCGCACGATGTCGCCGCGATGGGTGACGACCCCCTCGGTGGGCTCGAGAAGCCCGTAGAGGATCTTCATCAGGGTCGACTTGCCGGCCCCGTTCTCGCCGAGCAGGGCATGAATCTCGCCGGCCCGGATTTCGAGATCGATACCGTCATTGGCCTTGAAGTCGCCGAAGCGCTTGACGATGCCGTAGGCCCCGAACAGGGGCGTGGGGCCTTCCGGCTGAGGGCGGGGGGCGATGTCGGTCATGCCAGCCGGCTCCGGTGCATCCGCGACCCGGACGGTGTCGGATTCCAAAACACCCCGACGGCCTCGGACGATGCCGGATCGGACCGGCCCGGCGCCGCCATCACAGCGCCCCGAACAGCGCGTGGGCGAGCTTGGTATGGGCCTCGCGCAACTGGCCGGTCTCGATGCCGAGCGGCTGGCCGTCGACGACGCGCCACGCGCCCGCGACCATCACCCGGTCGGCCTTGTAGGCGCCGCACAGCACCAGGGCGGCGAGCGGGTCGTGCGCACCGGAGAAGCGCAGCTCGTCGAGGGTGAACAGGGCGAGATCGGCTTCGCAGCCATCCGCGATGCGGCCGATATCGGTGCGCCCGAGGCAGGCGGCCGAGCCCTCCGTCGCCCAGCGCAGGGCGTCGAGATGGGTGACCTTCTCCGCGCCGTAGGTCAGGCGGTTGATCATCAGGGCGTGGCGCACGCCCTCCATCAGGTTGGAATTGTCGTTGGAGGCCGAGCCGTCGACCCCCAGGCCCACCGGGCTGCCGGCGGCCTCGAGTTCGCAGGTGCGGCACTGGCCGGAGGCCAGGGTCATGTTCGAGGTCGGGCAATGGCAGACCCCGACGCCGGCCTTGCCGAGGCGCGCCACCTCGTCATCGTTGAAGTGGATGCCGTGGGCGAGCCAGGTTCGCGACGACATCCAGCCGACCTCTTCGAGGTAGTCCACCGGGCGCTGGCCGAACATTTCGAGGCAGTAGCGGTCCTCGTCCAGCGTCTCGCCCAGATGGGTGTGCAGGCGGCAATCATGGGCTTCGGCCAGGGCCGCGCTCTCGCGCATCAGGCGCTTCGTCACGTTGAAGGGCGAGCACGGAGCGAGCCCGATCTGCACCATCGCGCCGGGCTTCGGGTCGTGGAACAGCCGCAGCACGCGCTCGCTGTCGGCCAGGATCGTGTCGTCGTCCTGGGTCAGGCATTCGGGCGGCAGGCCACCGTCGCGCACGGACAGGCTCATCGAGCCGCGGGTGACGAAGGCGCGGATGCCGAGCGGACCGGCCTCCTCGACCTGGATGTCGACGGAGGATTCGAGGCCCTTGGGGAAGAGGTAGTGGTGGTCCCCCGCCGTGGTGCAACCCGAGAGCAGGAGCTCGGTATAGGCCAGCCGCGTGGCGAGCCGGAACGCGTCCGGGGTGATCTTGTCCCACACCGTGTAGAGCGATTGCAGCCACGGAAACAGCGGCTTGTTGATCGCCAACGGGTGGGCGCGGGTCAGGGTCTGGAAGAAGTGGTGGTGGGTGTTGACGAGGCCGGGGATCACCACGTGGCGGCTGGCGTCGAACACGTCGTCCACCGGCGCGGAGGGCTGGCGCCCGGCGCCGACGCGCTCGACGATGCGGGTGCCCTCGACCACGATCCCGCCGGCGGCCCCCTCGGCGAGGATGGCCATCGGCGTCTTGATCCACAGGCGCTTGGACGTTCCGGCGTCGACCATGCGGCTCCTCGCTTTCTCGGTGATTCGCAGGCGACGGCCGGGCGGCGATCCGGCCGGCGGATCTCAGAAGACGTGGAAGGCGAAGCCCGCGAGGAAGCTCTTCTCCTCGGTGCCCTTGAAGGTCGCGGTCTCGACGTTGCCGAACTTGTTCAGCCAGTACTGGAAGCCGATGAAGGCATCGACCCGGTTGGGCTGATCGTAGATGAGCTTGCCGACATCGAGCACCAGGTTGGTGCGCGACAGGAATTCGAGGCCGCGCTGAGGATTGAAGGCGAAGTCGCCCGGGTTCCTGACGCCGCGGCCCTTGGGCAGCACGATGTTGTTGAAGCCCGCGATGCTGAGCGGCAGGCCGGTGAAGGCGAGCGGAAAGTTGTAGACGATCTCGAATTCCGGAACGGTGTCGAAGCTCTGGTCGCGGTCGGGCTGGATGTTGAAGCCGTTCCGATTCCACTCCTTGTAGGCGTGCGCCGACACGTTGAGGAAGCCGACCGGCACGTCGGCGGCGAAGTTCAGGCCGCCGACCACGTCACGCTTCTTCGAGCCGAAGGCGTCGTTCTGGGCGTTGGCATCGAAGCCGTAGGACAGCGATATGTCCTTGATCACGCCCGGGATCGCGAAGGCCTTGGTGCCCAGCAGCGCGTTCAGGCTGAGCGTGCCGCGATAGAGGCCATAGGCCTCGGTGTTGCCGTAGCTCTCGAAGAACGGCGCGGCGACGCTGCCCGGCGGGTTGGTGGTGCCGGCCGGGAATTGCGAGCCGGACTTGAGGATGTCGAGGGAGAAGAAGTTGGTCCCGTAGGCCCAGGCATCCGCATGCGAGATGTTGAGGATCTGCTTGGGCGCATCGCGGTTGCGGAAGCTGCCATCGGCCTTTTGGATCTGGCTGCCCGGGTTCGCCGACGGGAACTGGTAGCGATAACTGATCTGCGTATCGGCGAAGAGGAAGAACGACACCGGCGCCTCGGCCGGAACGACCGGAGCCTTGTCCTTGTCCTTGGCCAGATCGGCCGCGAAGGCGGGCCCCGAGGCAGTGCAGCTCAAAGAGGCAGCAATGCAGCCGAGAATGGCGGCCGCGGCGAGCGGTCGTACATACGTCGTGATCGTCATAGCGTCCCCCATGGGCTTGCACGCCCGTCTGGGTTCCGAGCGAGCAACCGATATGCCAGGGCGAGGCCAATCCCATCGGTGGGCCGGCCGCGACACAATTGTGCAACACTCGGAGGACGCGCTCCGGCGCTTTGGAGGCCGCGGGCCACGGTCAGTCGAGGCCGGTCCGAACGCCTCCGTGCCGCATGAATCCGGTCGTCGAAGCGGGCGGCGCGGACCCGGACCGCGATCACGAACACGAACACGCCGGGTCTTTACGTCCCCGGCAGGCACGATGCCGGATCGGCTCCGGCCACCCTCAGGACGGGACCGACGGCAGGAGGGAGGCGTTGGGCTCGCGGCCGACCGCCGCCACCGGAGTGTGATCGAAATCCCGGAAGGAGGGCGTTGCGGCACCGCCTGATCTCGGCTCTACGATGACGGCACGCCACCGGTCGCTCCCGACCGGTGGTGCTCTCCAGACCGAGATGACGGTGGCCGCCTCCCAAACCCGTGCCGAAAGCCTGGCGGAGCAGATCGCCAACGACATCCTCACCGGTACCCTCCCGCCGGGCCTCCATCTCGACGAGCAGATCCTGGCCAAGCGCTTCGGCGTCTCGCGCACGCCGGTGCGCGACGCGCTGCGCCTGCTCAGCGGGACCGGGCTGATCGACCTGCGTCCGCGCACCGGGGCCACGGTGCGGACGATCACGCCGGACGAACTCGACATGCTGTTCATCGCCATGGGCGAGATCGAGGCCACCTGCGCGCGGTTGGCGACCTTGAGCATGACGCCGAGCGAGCGGGCCGGCCTCCAGAACCTGCACGACGCCATGGGCCTGCTCGCCGATGCGGCCGACCGCGACGGCTATGCCAACGCCAACCAGGCGTTCCACGACGCGCTCTATGCGGGTGCCCATAACAGCGTGGTCGAGGAGATCGCGGTTTCGCTGCGGCGCCGGCTGACGCCGTTCCGGCGGGCGCAATTCCGCGCCCCCGGCCGCCTGCACCGCTCGCATGCCGAGCACGGCGCGGTGGTGCGCGCGGTGCTGGCGCGGGACGCGGCGGCGGCGAACGCGGCCATGCTGATCCACATGAGCATCGTCGAGGACGCGTTCGAGGCCATGGACGCCACACCGGCCCAGGATCGCCAGGCGGCCAAGGATCGTCAGGGAGCCAAGGAGGCCGCGCGCGGACGGCGCGGCGGCGAGCCCACCAGCCGGATCGCGGGCCCAGCCCGCCTGGAGCGGCAGCGACGCTGAGACCGCGCAGGAACGCTCCAGCCTGCCACGTAAATCCCAACCTGCCACGCAAGACCCATCTTGCCACACAAGGGTGCACGCGCGCGCATAATTTGGGCGTGTGAATAGCGGTCCTTGCATACATGATCGGGACAGATTCGCGACCGGGGCGACATCCACGCCGTACCCGCCGACCGCGCGATCTCCTGCGCCCGGTGCTCCGGCAATGACAAGACCCAGCCTGACGCTGTCCATCGCGGCCGAGCCCGCAGAGGTCGGTTTCGATCCGGCGAGCACGGCGCTGGTGATCATCGACATGCAGCGCGACTTCCTCGAGCCGGGCGGCTTCGGCGAGACGCTGGGCAACGACGTCTCCCTGCTCGCCGCAGCGGTGCCACCGACGCAGGCGGTGCTGGCCGCCTGCCGGGACGCGGGCCTCCTGGTGGTGCATACACGCGAAGGCCACAGGCCCGATCTGTCCGATGCGCCGCCGGCCAAGCTGGAGCGCGGCGAGCCCACTGCGCGGATCGGCGCGCCGGGGCCGATGGGCCGCATCCTGATCCGCGGCGAGCCGGGCCACGCCATCGTGGCGGCCCTGGCGCCGCTGCCGGGCGAAGTGGTGATCGACAAGCCCGGAAAGGGTGCGTTCTACGCCACCGACCTCGGCGCGATCCTGGCCGAGCGCGGCATCGCCACGCTGCTGGTCTGCGGCGTCACCACCGAGGTCTGCGTCCACACCACGATCCGGGAGGGCAACGATCGCGGCTACCGCTGCGTCGCGCTGGCCGATTGCTGCGCCTCCTACTTCCCCGAATTCCACCGGGTCGGGCTCGCGATGATCGCGGCCCAGGGCGGCATCTTCGGCTGGGTCTCGGCCTCGGGTCCCGTGGTGGAGGCCCTCCGGGCCCACGCCTGACGCAGGGTTGCAAAACACACGGATTTCGCGAGAGCGCGGGAGCGGCACCACCGGATACGAGGAGCACGAGCATGGCGGCGGGAGCACACGGGACACGGCCGGCGGCGGGGATCGGCAAGGGCTTGCCGCCCAGCCTCTGGGTGCCGGGCGACTGGAACGCCTTCTTCGGCTTCGGCACCAACATCCTCGTCAACCTGCTGGTGCTCACCGGCCTGTTGCGCTTCGTGCTGGGCATGCCCGACGCCATCACCTTCGGGCGCATCCTGCCCGCGGTGGGGCTGATGCTGTGCCTCTCCACCGCGTATTACGGCTGGCTGGCCTACCGGCTCGCCGCGGCCACCGGGCGCGACGACGTCTGCGCGCTGCCCTCGGGCATCAGCGTGCCGCACATGTTCATCGTCGTGTTCGTGATCATGCTGCCGATCAAGCTCGCCACCGGCGATCCGATCAAGGCCTGGGAAGCGGGGCTCGCCTGGGTGTTCATCCAGAGCTTCATCCTGATGATCGGCGGGTTCGCGGCGCCCCTGATCCGGCGGATCACCCCGCGTGCCGCCCTGCTCGGCACCCTAGCCGGGGTCTCGGTGACCTTCATCGCCATGCGTCCGGCGCTCGAACTCATCACCACGCCGGTGATCGGGGTGGTGTCGTTCGCGATCATCCTGCTCGCGTGGTTCGGCGGCCTGCGCTACCCCGGCCGCCTGCCGGCGGGCCTCGTCGCCATCCTGTTCGGCATGGGGGTGGCGTGGGGCGCCAAGATCTTCGGCCTGGACATGGGCGGCGTCAGCGGGCCCGGTCTCGCCGCGGCGCTCCAGGGCGTCGGGTTCTCGGTGCCGCTGCCGGCGGTCGGCCACGTCTTCGCCGGCTTCGAATTCATCGGGATCATCCTCGTCACCGCGATCCCGTTCGGCATCTACGACCTCGTCGAGGCCATGGACAACGTCGAGAGCGCCGAGGTGGCGGGCGACCCCTATCCCACCACCCGCGTGCTCACCGCGGACGGAGTGGTGAGCCTGATCGGCTGCCTGATGGGCAACCCGTTCATCAACGCGGTCTATATCGGCCACCCCGGCTGGAAGGCGATGGGAGGCCGCATCGGCTATTCCTTCGCCACCGGCGCGGTGATCCTGCTGCTCGCCTGGTTCAACCTGATCTCGCTGCTGTCGAGCCTGGTGCCGGTGGTCGCGATCGCGCCGATCCTGCTCTACATCGGCATGCTGATCGGGGCGCAGGCGTTCCAGGAGACGCCCCATTCCCATGCCCCGGCGATCGTGCTCGCCTTCGCGCCGCATCTGGCCGCCTGGGGCAAGACCCTCATCGACGGAGCGCTCGGAGCCGCCGGCACCAGCGCGGCGGCGGTGGGGCTCGACAAGCTCGGGCAGGCCGGCGTGCTCTATGCGGGCCTCGGGGTGCTGGGCGAGGGGGCGATCCTCGGCGGATTGATCCTCGGAGCGATCGCGGTGTTCATCATCGAGCGCGATTTCGCCAAGGCCGCCGCGTTTTCCGCCGCCGGCGCGGTGCTGACCTTCTTCGGCTTCATGCACGGACCGGCCGTCGGCCTCGCGGTGACGCCCGGCCTGGCGCTTGCCTACCTGATGGTGGCGGGTCTGCTCTATGCGGCCTCGCGCACGGCCACCGCCGAAGCGCCGAAGCCGGCACCGGCACACGCCGCCATGCCGGCCGAATAGAAGGACAGCCCATGTCGGAGACCAACGCTCCACCGCCGGCCACCGGCCCCGACGCCTATATCACCGCCGCGGCCGCGCTGCTGGCCATCCCCCTCGATCCCGCCTGGATCGGCGCCATCGGCAGCAACCTCAGCGTCCTGTGCGCCGCGGCGGACCTCGTCGGCGGCTTTCCCCTCCCCGACGCGGCCGAGCCGGCCCCGGTCTACACCGCGTGAACCCGATGCATGATCCGGCCACCCTGACCGCCGCGGCTTTGGCCGCCGCCTTCCGGGACGGGACCACCAGCGCCGCCGCCACGGTGGCGGCGACCCTGGCGCGGATCGGGCGGGTCGATCCCGCCGTGAACGCGTTCACCGACGTGCTGCCCGAGCGGGCCGGCGCCCGCGCCGCGGCGCAGGATGCGGCCCGGGCGCGGGGCGAGACGCTCGGGCCGCTCGCCGGGGTGCCGTTCGCGGTGAAAAACCTGTTCGACATCGAGGGCCTGCCGACGCGGGCGGGATCGAAGATCAACCGCGACCGCCCCCCGGCCCTGCGCGACGGCGCCCTGATCCGCCGGATGGAGGCGGCGGGGGCGATCCTGGTCGGCGGCCTCAACATGGGCGAGTACGCCTACGACTTCACCGGTGAGAACATCCACGACGGCGCGACGCGCAACCCGCACGCGCTCGGCCACATGTCGGGGGGCTCGTCGGGGGGCTCCGGCGGCGCGGTGGCGGCGGGCCTCGTGCCGATCGCGCTCGGCTCCGACACCAACGGCTCGATCCGGGTGCCGGCCGCCTTCTGCGGCTGCTTCGGCCTCAAGCCCACCTATGGGCGGCTGACGCGGGCGGGAAGCTTCCCCTTCGTCAGCAGCTTCGATCATCTCGGGCCGCTCGCCCGCAGCGTCACCGACCTCGCCCTCGGCTACGACGCGATGCAGGGGCCGGATGCCGATGATCCGGCGGCGACGGCGCGCCCCCCCGAACCGGTGACCGCCACGCTGGAGGCCGGCCTCGACGGCCTGCGCATCGCGGTGGCCGGCGGCTACTTTTCCCGCGGCGGCGATCCGGAGGCGTTTCTCGCGGTGGAGGTGGTCGCGCGGGCGCTCGGCTGCAGCGACCGGGTCGAGCTCCCGGAGGCGGCGCGGGCCCGTGCGGCGGCCTATCTGATCACCGCGGCGGAAGGGGCGGCGCTGCATCTCGACCGCCTGCGCAGCCGCGCCGCCGATTTCGACCCGGCGGTGCGGGATCGGCTCATCGCCGGGGCGATGATCCCCGCGCCCTTCATCGAGCGGGCGCAGCGCTTCCGGCGCTGGTACCGGGCGGCGGTGCTGGAGCTGTTTCGCGACGTCGACGTCATCCTGGCCCCGGCGACGCCGTGCCGGGCGCCGGCCTCCGGCCAGACAGACTTCGTCCTCGACGGGGTCACCCTGCCGGTGCGGGCCAATGTCGGCGTGTTCACGCAGCCGATCTCGTTCATCGGCCTGCCGGTGGTGGCGGTCCCGGTCTGGCTCGACGCCGGCTTGCCCCTCGGCGTGCAGGTGATCGCGGCGCCTTGGCGCGAGGATCTGGCGTTGCGGGTGGCGCGCCGCCTGGAGCGCGACGGAATCGTGCATGCGCCGGTGGCGCGGCTGTGAGCGGGCCGGACCAGGAGACGGGAATGGAGATCGACGCGGCGGCGGTGAAGGCCGAAGTGGAGGCGGTGTTTCGTACCTATGAGGCGGCCCTGATCGGCAACGACGTGGCGACGCTGGAGGCGCTGTTCCACGACGATCCCCGCACCATCCGGTACGGAGCCGCCGAGAACCTCTACGGGATGGACGCGATCCGCGCCTTCCGCCGCGGCCGCTCGGCCGTGGGCTTGGAGCGCACGCTGCGGGACACGGTGATCACCACCTACGGGCGCGATACGGCGGTGGCGATGACGCTGTTCACCCGCGCCGGCGCCCCCGGCCGAATCGGCCGCCAGAGCCAGACCTGGGTCCGGTTGCCGGACGGCTGGAAAGTGGTGGCGGCCCACGTGAGCGTCATCGACGCGAATGAAACCTGAGGGAACTTGAGCGGTATTAGGGCGCAAACGCCACAAGCGTTCTCAGCACCTTAGCCCCATCTCGGGGCCATGAAAAACGAACATGTGCTGCGGGGCTTAGTCCGCAAGCGGGCCGAGATCGCCGGCCAGATCGAACACACGCAGATGGAGCTACGGAAGCTCGTCACGGACCTGGATGCGATAGACGCGGCCATTCGCATCTTTGATTCGGACGCGGACACGGGAGCGATCCCGAACCGCCAGTACCCGCCCCGTCACGCCGCCTTCCGGGGCGAGATGATGCGGCACGTCATGGGCGCTCTACGGCTCGCGGAAGGCCCTGTGACCTCCCGAGACATCGCCCGAACGGTGATGACGGCGCGCGGGCTCAACCCCGACGATCCGACCATGTTGCAGATGATACGGAAGCGGGTCGGCGCCTGCCTGTGGAAGCTCAAGCAGGGCGAGCACGCACGGGAGGCGCCGCTTGAGGGGGAGTTGAAGGGGTGGGTGCGAGCTTAGTCTTATTCGTTCCTACCAGAGTGGACGCTAGTAAGGGCGCCAGACAGTTGCACGGTTGAAACTGGCAAAAAGACGGCTATTTGTCTGAGGAAATAGTCGGGAGCACGCGATGTCAGATGAGGCTTTAAAATCTGCTTTAAAAGATTTCAAGCGAAGCGCTGAGATTACCCGCGACGTCCGATTTCAGGCAAATCTACGGTTGGCAGGGCGACAGAGAGGGTCTTCGTATATAGTATCTCTACTTTCGTTGTATGTGATAGCGCTATCTCTTATACCAAACATACTAAAGCTAGAGCAATCTCAAAATCAAATCTTGCTAGCATGCTCAGTGGTATTGTCGGTTTTTGTCATATTTACCTCTTTGTTAGATGGGTCGCAAAACTTTTATCATCAAGGAGAGTTATTGCATCAATGCGCAAGAAAAATAGCGACAATAAATTACGAATTGAAGAACATTGATGTTGAAGGCAGCGTTGATAATGCACGTGTTAGACTTGAAGAGTTACAGAAAAATTATCAGAGCGCGCTTGATGAGTGCCCTATCAATCACGACAACGTCGATTTCTATAGAGAAATAGTCCATAAGCCGCATCTCTTCCCAAGGGAATATCCTTGGAGTTGGCAGTTTCCCCACAAGACTTGGTATAGATTTAAAACGTTTTTGTTTGTAAATTCATGGTGGTTTGGGCACCTTCTTGCTGGAGCTGTTATTACCTATATTGTTTATCGATATGTATTTCTAGGAGCGGCGCTGATCACGGCAGGGGCTAGCTCATAGACATTGACACTTTCCCTTGCGCATGAAATGATTGATACGTCGCGCTTTTTTCTGGGCGCGACGGTATCAGTGATATTGATGCCGTATTTACGCGGCTTTTAGGTGCCGCTGCCAGTAGCCGCAGAAATCCACGGACGGGCCGCGCTTCATTGCCAGCTCGGCGACGCGCTCGTACTGAGCGCCGCTGGCCTCCCGGCGGTGATCCTCGCGCCATGACGCCTCCTGAGCGTAGCGGAGGAGGTACACGCCCGCGATGTGGTGGTGATGCCCGGCCTCAGCGCGACGGAGGCGGGAGAAGTACTCCTCGGCCATGTTCGTGCAGGCGCCGGCCTCGCTGTAAGCCTGCTGGTGATTGATGCGTTTGACCTCGTACTGAGCGTGGAGCGCATCCCAGGATGACGCCTCGTCGGCGTGAACGACGGTGCCCTTAGCGACGCGTGCCTTGATGAAAGAGAGCGCGGCGCCCTCGGTGCGGAACACGGCCGGAACCGAGTTGCCGCCGCGCTCGCGCACGATGACGACGCACTCGCGCTTGCCGTTCTGGTTGCGGGCGAGCCGGCGATCAACGCGGTTGGCCTTGTAGTTGGCAGGCTTGATGTACCCGCCGAAGTAGCCCCCATCGACCTCCACCGTCTTGCCCTCGCCGCCGACGACACGGCCCTTCATCTCAACCGCCATCGCCTCGCGCAGCTTGTGGCACAGCACGAAGGCACACTTGTAGGGGACGCCGAGATCGCGCGTGAGGGCCAGGGCGCTCTTGCCCTTCACCTCGTTGACGAAGATGGCGATGGCCGCGAGGTAGCCGCGCAGCGGGAGCTTATGCGAGGCGAACAGCGTGCCCGACGTGATGGAGAAGTCCTTGCGGCAGGCTCGGCAGCGGAAGCGCGGGGCGCCGTTCGGGCGGCGGCAATCGTAGGCGTTCAGACCGCCGCAGTGGCTGCACACCGGGGCGCCCTTGGTCTCGGGCCAACGGACCATGCGGAACGTCGCCTCGGCCTGGTCGTCCGTCATCCGCATGACCTGAGCGAGGCTCAGGGTCTTGGCGCGGACGGAGAGGAGAAAGTGCTGTGCCATGTCATATCCGCGATCTATATCGCATATTTGAGATGATATGGGCTGCCTTTTGCAACAGGAAAATCTCAGATATGATAGGAAGCAGGCTCAGAAAAGAGGCGCGGCATGGCTGAAAAAGCGACGACGTGGGAGGACCGGGTGAAACGGTTCCTCAAAGCCGAGTTGAAGCGGGCTGAGGTGAGCTACGCCGAGCTTGCGAGGCGCCTTGAGGCGCACGGATTGAAAGAAACGGAAGCATCAATCGCCAATAAACTCAGCCGCGGCACATTTGCCGCAACATTTTTTTTAGCGAGTCTGACGGCGCTAGAATGCGAGGCAATAGATCTATCAAGCTTGTGACCAAAGCTTTATCTCGTCGGCCTAATAATGACGCTCTTTGTTACGTACAGAGATCGCAAGCGGGGCAACGATAATGCCTAAGACAGATAATCTGCAAATCAGAAAAAGTAGCTCGTCCAAGAGAGAGAGGCTGACGGTGTTTGGCATAGATCTGCGCTCTTGGGAACAGCTAATGCTTGTATCTCTCACGGTCGCAGCGCTTGCCGCTGTCGCTGTAGTTTGGACTACAAGATCCGTAGTATTACTAACACGCTCTGAAAATGAAAATTCCAAGCGAGAACTTGAGGAATATAAGTCTAGCGCTGGAGAGCGATCGGCTGCGCTTGAAGCAGAGACTGCAAAAGCCAACGAAAGAGCAGCAGCGTCCAACGAACGGACGGCTACCGCTGAGTTAAAGCTAGAAGAAATGCGACAAAAATTGAACCCACGCCAGCTTAGAGAAGAGCTTTTTCTTAAGCGAATAAAGGACACCCCTAAGAAACAGATTGTTTTATCATGGCGGGAAAGAGACCCTGACTCATCGTTCTTATCGCTGCAAATCTCTGGCGCCCTAACGCGAGCGGGTTGGCCGCTGACAATGCCAGGAGAAACGCCTAGTGCAGTGACGCGGACAGAGGATTCACGCGTACGATGAGACGTGCGAGTCTGGGCGATGGCTCAGACGGTATGCGTGCTCCTCGATGCGACCTGCGCGGCACGGTTGGCTGCGATTGCCAGCGACCGCTCCCGCCCGCTCAAACACACTCAGCGCGCCCGCATCGTCCTGCTCTCGGCCGAGCGCTTGAGTGTCCAAGACGTCGCTCGGCGGGCGGGCGTCAGTCGCCCGGCCGTATGGCGCTGGCAGCGGCGCTACGCCGAGGCGGGCGTCGAAGGTCTGCTGCGCGACAAGACGCGTCCGCCCGGCACGCCGCCCCATTCGACCGAGACGGTGGCCGAGGTGCTGGCGCTGACCTGCTCGGAGCCGCCGGGCGAGGTCACGCACTGGACCGGCCGTGCCGTGGCCCGCGCTGTCGGGATCTCGTTGCGCGCCGTGCAACGGATCTGGGACGCTCACCGCCTCCAGCCGCATCGACTGCGCACGTTCAAGCGCTCGCGCGATCCCGCCTTCGCCGCCAAGGTCGAGGATGTCGTCGGCCTCTACATGGCTCCACCCGACCATGCGGTGGTGCTGTCCCTCGATGAGAAGAGCCAGATCCAGGCACTGGAGCGAACCCGCCCTGACCGTCCGCTCGCCCCAGGCCATCCCCTCGCCCAGACCCACGACTATACCCGTCACGGCACCACGACGCTGTTTGCCGCCCTCGACGTCCTGGCGGGCACCGTGCTCGGCCGCTGCATGCAGCGCCACCGGAACGGTGAGTTCATCCGGTTCCTCAACGCCGTCGAGGCCACTGTCCCGCCCGGCAAGGCGATCCACGCGATCCTCGACAACGTCGCCACCCACAAACATCCGAAGGTACGCGCTTGGCTCGCCCGGCACCCGCGCTGGACCTTCCACTTCACTCCGACCTCAGCCTCCTGGCTCAACGCCGTTGAGGGCTTCTTCTCAGCGCTGACCCGTCGTCGGCTGCGGCGAGGCTCCTTCACCGGCGTCGTCGACCTGCAAGCAGCGATCAAACGCTATATCGCCGAGCACAACCGGAACGCCAAACCCTTCGTCTGGACCAAGCCAGCCACCGACATCCTCGCGGCTGTCAGCCGATCCCCTGAACCATCCGTCTGAGTCAGTGCACTAGCGATATTGCGCGGTGCGTTGGCCTTGGAGGCGTTGTCGTCCTATCAAAAAAAATGTCAGAAGATGAGGCTGCTGCTTTTGAAAAGCCAATAAGCGATAGACCGGACACTCCGTTTTTATCGCTAACAGATGGGCTAAGACAGGGGATCGGCGAAAACGATGTTGGGCTTGCGACCTGCCCTTTGTTGCCGAGCGATGACATTATTTGGATTGTCGTAGAGCCGGCTTGGCGTATTTTCCCCAAGTAAAGAGATCTCACACATTGATTTAGCGCGCACCGCGCCGCGACCCTCACGACCGAACCTCCGACCTGACTTGAGGCCGTTGAGGTGGAAGCGACCCCTTCGGAGCGCTTGTGGCGTTTGCGCCATGATACCGAACTTGAGCGTCAGCGACGCGAACGAGCCCTAAGGGAACGTGAGCGTCATCGGTGCGAACGAAGCCGGAGGAGAACGCGCTGAGCGTCGCGTGGTCTAAATCTAACGGATGCTGCCCACGCCTTGGGAAGGGCCGCTTTCAGGCCACTTAGCCGAACAGAGAGGACGACCGAGTTGGGTGGATTTCTGCCGGTCCGGTCTCGGAAAACAAAACACAAGAGGCGGGCGTTTACTCGGGAAGCGAAGGTTGGCCGCTACGTTCTCACTTCAGCCATTCGACGTCCTCTCATGGCCGGGCAAAGAGTAGCGCTCCCCGGCAGGTCCTTCCTGTCAGAGGCTTGCGTGCAGGTCGCGGACCGGGCTCACGCCCTCCAGCACCGAGGCGGCGTGCAGGATCGTAGTCTCCGCCTGCCAGCTGCCTACCAGCTGCACGTTGATTGGCAGACCCTCGCGGCTCGTCCCGAAGCGCATCGACAGGCCCGGCAGGCCCGTCACGTTGAGAGGTACGGTGGCGCCCTGGAGGTAGGTCAGGTCGACGGTCTCGCCGTTGACGACGAGTTCCTCGATGCCGTGCTTGTGGGCCGGGATCGGCAGCACCGGGGTCAGGAGGACGTCGTGGTCTCGGAAGTAGGCGGCATAGCCGTCCCGGAGCCGCTCGGCCGCCTGCTCGGCCGCGACGTAGTCCTCCATCGACGTGTCGGGCAGCGACAGCATGGTCCTGGCCATCTTGTAGATCTCGTCCTCGGGACGGCCGGCAATCGCCTCCCTGAAGGCGGGCTTCATCTCCATGATGTGGAGCTTGTTGAACACGTCGAGGGCGAAGTCGCGCTCCAGCGCCGGGATGCGTACCTCCTCCACGTGGTGACCCTCGCCCTTGAGGGCCTCGGCCGCCGCGCGAACCGTCGCCGCGACCTCCGTGTCGATGGGGCCGAAGCCCGGCCCGATCATCCAGCCGACGCGGAGCTTGCGGTCCGGCGCAGTGCCAAAGCCGGCGTCGAACGGGACGGCGCTGGTCGCGAAGCCGTCCAGGCCGTCGGGGCCGGCCAGTTGCGAGAAGGCGAGCGCGAGATCGCGGATCGAGCGCGCCATCGGACCGACATGCCAGAAGCGTCGGGGGGCGCGCGGCCAGATGCCGGTCATCGGAACGCGCCCGTGGGTCGCCTTCAGCGAGACGATGCCGGTCTGAGCGGCCGGCCCACGCACCGAGATGGCAAGGTCGGTACCGAGACCGAGGGGTGACATGCCCGCCGCGATGGCCGCCGACTCGCCGCCGCTCGACCCGCCGGGTGTGCGCTCAAGGTTCCAGGGGTTGTTCGAGCGGCCGGAGAGCAGGTTGTCGCTCTCGATCCAGTAGGAGAATTCGGGAAGGTTTGTCTTGGCGAGCAGGATGCCGCCGGCCTTCTTCATGCGAGAGACGCTGGTCGCGTCGGTGTCGGGGGTGCGGCCCTTGAAGATGGGCGAGCCGCGCTGGGTCATCACGCCCTGGGTGTCGATGGAGTCCTTCACGGTGAAGGGCACGCCGTGGAGCGGTCCGAGTGCCTTACCCGCCATGACGGCCGCCTCCGCGTCCTTCGCCGCGGCGAGCGCCCCTTCGGCGACGGTGACGATGGCGTTGACCTTAGGGTCCACCGCCGCGATGCGGTCGAGGTGCGCCTGCACGACCTCGACCGGCGAGACCTGCCGGGTGCGGATCAAGTCGGCGAGCCGGGTCGCGTCCGAGAAAATGATGTCGGTGGTCATGGGCTCGGATCCTTCGAGGTCGCCGATGCGTGCGGATCGCCCTCGCTCGGCCGGGCGACGATCATGGGTTGGGCGGGCAGTCGGGTGCGGGCGCCGGGAGCGCCCGCGTCCTCAGCGACTCGCGAGGTGTGCGACGAGACGCTCGGCTGCGGGGCCGGAGGAAGCCGGGTTCTGGCCGGTGATGAGCAGGCCGTCCGTCACGACGAAGGGTCCCCAGTCGGCACCCTTGGCATAGAGGCCTCCGTTCTGCTTGAGCTCGTCCTCGACCAGGAACGGAACCACCTGGGTGAGACCGACGGCCTCCTCCTCGGTGTTGGTGAAGCCGGTGACGTTCCGGCCTTCGACCAGCGGCTTCCCGTCGGGCGCCTTGGCGTGGCGCAGGACGCCGGGGGCGTGACAGACCAGGGCGAGGGGCTTGCCGGCGCCGAGCGTCGTCTCGATCAGCCTGATCGAGGCCGGGTCCTCGGCGAGGTCCCAAAGGGGCCCGTGTCCGCCGGGATAGAAGACGGCGTCGAAGCCCTCGTGGCCGACGGCGTCGAGCCGGCCCGTCTCGGCCAGCACCGCCATGGCCGCCGCGTCGGCTTCGAAGCGACGCGTCGTGTCGGTCTGGAAGCTCCGCTCGGCGCTTTTCGGGTCGAGCGGCGGGCGGCCGCCCTTGGGCGATACCAGGACCACCTCCGCGCCGGCGTCCTTGAACACGTAGTAGGGGGCCGCGAGTTCCTCCAGCCAGAAGCCGGTCTTCCGGCCGGTGTCGCCGAGCCGGTCGTGCGAGGTCAGCACCATCAGGATCTTCATCGTCGTTCTCCGGGTTTTTCGTTTGGGTGAGTGGACAGACTTGAGTTTCGGACCGTTCGCTTGCGCCGGCTTGAGGTCGGCGGATCGGCTTTATCGGGGGTTCGCGGTCCGTCCCGCGGCTGGGTCGCGCGCCAGTGACGTTCGCGCGGGGTGAAAGCCGGGGTTCGCACCGCGAACTTCGTCGACCCGGGCCATGCGGACCGCGCCGATGGTCTCCAGGGTGATCCGCTCCTGCGCCGTCGCTTTTGCCGGAGTGAGGAGCGCCATCAGTCCGGCGACGCTGAGGGTAGCGGCCACGGATGTCTTTTTGGGGTGGGGCATCGGTTCTCTCCGTCGGGCTGCTATTCCCCCACGGACCCAGGGGATGGGTAGGCTCAAGCTTCGAGTAGACCGGTCGTCTCAATTCTAAACGAAACGAATGGTCGTTGGCGGCAACGTCGGAACTGGGTTGATCAGTGTGACGCGAGACCGAGGATGCGCCGGGTCGTCCCTATCGCAGCCTCGAACGGTGCGTCGGTGCGGACAATCTTGGCCATCAGGCTCGCACCGAGCCAGACGTGATACAGGTCCTCGGCGGTCGTATGCGGCTCGCTCTCGATCGTGAGCGAGCCCTCCGTCACGCCCGCCGCGATGGATCGCGACAGCCGTTCGATGATCGCAGCGGTGCCGCCCTTGAGGGCGAGGCGCATCGCCTCGGATAGGTCCGAGACCTCCGCCGCGAGCTTTACCGCAAGGCACTTGCGCTGGTATTCGATGCTCCCTTGCGTCGCCTGCCACTTGCGCCAGTAATTCATCAGGCGCTCGGCATGGTTCAACCCAGGCTCGGCAAGCGTCGTATCAAGGTCAGCGAGATAGCTTGCGAAGTAGTCCGCCAAGAGAGCCTCTCCGAAAGCCTCCTTGGAGCCGAAGTAGTGGTAGAACGACCCCTTCGGCACGCCGGCCGTGGTGAGGATCTCATTGAGCCCGACACCGGAGAACCCCTTCGCGCCGACAAGACCGTAGGCGGTGTCGAGGATCCCCTGGCGGGTGTCGGTATGTGCGGTGACGCGTGCCATGACGATGAGATAGCTTGAATTAGACCGGTCGTCTAGAGGCGTTTCGCATTTTTTCGCCAAAGAAATCACGCAAGTGCGTGAAGCGGTTTCGCGACCTGCGGACGACACCGCTGCGCGTCTCGTCGCTGGTGTCCGCTTTCAGGAAGCGAGCGCGTTGCCTGCTTCGACCAAACCGGGTCGGAGGCGGAACGTCCGCTTCGGGGCGAACCCCAAGACCCGGTTGCTACCCGTCTCGGACATTTCGGGTGGGTACGATCCGTCGGATTTTCAGCACTCGCTCTCGCCCGGCGCCTTGGCGATGGCGAGGCGGCGGAGCCGGCCCTTGCGCTTCTCGTACTCGAAGATCGAGGTCAGGGCCCGCTCCGCGGCCTGCTCGGGTTCGGGGGCGGGGAGGGCCAGGACCACCGGAGCCGGCGGAATGGCCGTCCGCCGCAGGGCGGCGAGCCGGATCACCTCGCGGTCGCGCATCATCTGAGCGGCGGTGGCCGGATCGGCGACGATCACGACGCGGGTCCCGTCGGGGAAGCGGGCCTGCAGCGACACGCCGGCCTGGACGTCGCCGCCGATGACGCCGAGGCCGAGCCCGACGAACGACGCGGCGAGGTTGAGCGGTCGGGGCAGGGGACCCACCGCGCTCAGGGCCGAACGCAGGCCGCGCACCACCGCCACGCGGCGCTGCGGACCCGTCTCGGGGTTGTCCGTGACGGACAGGTCCGACAGATCCTCGACCCCGAGAATGTTGCCGTTCGGCAGGCGCAGGAGACCCTCCGCATAGGCGGCCGGCTCCGCGTCCCATGTCCCCGCCGTGATCCTGATCTCGCTCATCGTGACTTCCCGGCACTCATGGTGCGCTGCCGTACAGGCAAACTACCGCCGCATGTGTCGGAAACAGGGCCGCATCCCGGATTTGCCCGGACAGGCGCTGCGTAATCGGTGCTTCGCAAAAGCCAGCCCCAACCCTTGACATACGGCCGGAAGCCTTCCCTTAAAGCGGCAAATCCAGGTCCTGACGCGCCGCCCTTGACGCGCCGCTCCTGGGGCGCCGCTCATGGTAGGCCGAACTCGGAAGGTGCAGCGCACATGCAGGTGATCGGGACGGAGATCCCCGCGGTCAAGCGCGTGGTCCCCAAGCGCTTCGGTGACGATCGCGGCTGGTTTTCCGAGACCTATCGCGCCGATGCCCTGATGGCGGGCGGGATCGCCGATACCTTCATTCAGGACAACCAGTCGTTCTCCGCCCAGGCCGGGACCCTGCGCGGATTGCATTTCCAGCTCGCTCCCGCGGCCCAGGCCAAGCTGGTGCGCGTGCTGTCCGGCGCCATCCTGGATGTCGCCGTGGACCTGCGGCAGGGCTCGCCGACCTATGGTCGCCACGTGGCCGTGCGCCTCGATGCGCAAACGGCCGAGCAGCTCTACGTCCCCGTCGGCTTCGCGCACGGCTTCTGCACCCTGGAACCCGACACGATGGTGGCGTACAAGGTGTCGGCCTATTACAGCGCGGCGCACGATCGCAACCTGCTCTGGAACGACCCCGATCTCGCCATCGCCTGGCCCGTCGACGCGGCGCAGGCGATGCTGTCGGACAAGGACAAGGCGGCGCCACGCCTGAACGCACTCGGTTACGTCTTCTGATCGGACCGGGATTCGACCACGACTGAATCGATGGGCCGTCCGGCTTCCGGTCGGCACCCCATGGAGACGACCACCGGGTCCGTCGCCGTGACCACGCCCATCGCCCTGACAGAGAGGACACGCATGCGCATCCTGGTGACCGGAGGCTGCGGCTTCATCGGCTCGGCCCTCGTTCTGCACCTGGTGCAGGATCTCGGGCACGAGGTGGCGACGCTCGATGCGCTGACCTATGCGGCCAATCCGATCTCGCTGCAGCCGCTGGCGGACGACCCGCGCCATCGCCTCGTCGAGGCCGATATCTGCGATCCCGAATCGGTCCACGCGCTCTATGCCGCGTTCCGGCCGGACGCGGTGATGCATCTGGCCGCCGAGAGCCATGTCGACCGCTCGATCACCGATCCGGGCGCGTTCATCCGCACCAACGTGGTCGGCACCCAGGTGATGCTCGACGGCGCCCGGACCTACTGGGACGGGCTCGCCGGCGACGCCAAGGCGGCGTTCCGCTTCCTCCACGTCTCGACGGACGAGGTCTACGGCTCGCTGCCGCCGGATGCGTTCTTCACCGAGGACAGCCGCTACGATCCGCGCTCGCCCTATTCCGCCTCGAAGGCCGCCTCAGACCATCTCGCCCGCGCCTGGCACGAGACCTACGGCCTGCCGGTGCTGGTGACGAACTGCTCGAACAATTACGGGCCGCGCCACTTCCCCGAGAAGCTGATCCCGCTGATGATCCTCAACGCCCTGGAGGGCAAGCCGCTGCCGGTCTACGGCGACGGCCTCAACGAGCGCGACTGGATCCACGTGGAGGACCATGCCCGCGGCCTCGTGGCGGTGCTGCAGAAGGGGCGCCTCGGCGAGACCTACCTGCTCGGCGGCCGCTCGGTGCGCAACAACCTCGCGGTGGTCCACGCGCTCTGCGCCGCCTTCGACCGGCTGCGGCCGGAGCAGGCGCCGCACGCCCGTCTGATCACCTACGTCGCCGACCGTCCCGGCCACGACCGGCGCTACGCCATCGACCCGTCCAAGGCCGAGGCCGAGGTCGAGTGGACGCCGACGAAGGATTTCGAGCAGGCGCTGGAGGAGACGGTGCGCTGGTACCTCGACAACGAGGCGTGGTGGCGCCCGATCCGCGAGGGCCGCTACACCGGCGAGCGCCTCGGCCTCGGCGCCGCCAAGGCCGCGTCCTGAGATGGATATCCTGATCCTCGGGGGCGCCGGTCAGGTCGGCACCGCGCTGCAGGCCCCCGGACTGTGGGAGCCCGGGGTGCGCCTGCACGCGCCTTCGCGCGACGCCCTCGACATCACCGACGCGGCGGCGGTGGCGCGGGCGCTGGCCGAGCGCTCCTACGCCGCCGTGATCAACACCGCCGCCTACACCGCCGTCGACAAGGCCGAGAGCGAGGTCGCCACGGCCTGGGCGCTCAACGCGTTGGCTCCGGCCATCCTCGCGGCCGAGACGGCCAAGGCCGGGATCCCCCTCGTCCACGTCTCCACCGACTACGTCTTCGACGGAACGGGGTCGGGCGCCTATGCGCCGGACGCGCCGGTAAATCCGCAGAGCGTCTACGGCGGTAGCAAGGCGGCGGGCGAGATCGCCGTGCGCACCGCCAACCCGCGCCACGCCATCATCCGCACCGCCTGGGTGGTGAGCCCGGACCGGGGCAACTTCGTGAAGACGATGCTGCGGCTCTCGGCCGAACGCGACACGCTCACGGTGGTCGACGACCAGCACGGCTGCCCGACCTTCGCAGCCGATCTCGCCCACGGGCTCGCCACCATCGCCCAGCGTCTCGTGCGCGAACCCGAGGGGGCCACCGGCACGCACCATTACGTCAATGCCGGCGCCACCACCTGGTGCGGCTTCGCCCGGGCCATCGTGGCGGGCGCGGCCCGCCGCGGCGGACGCAGTGTGTCCGTCGACGGCATCCCCACCAGCGCCTACCCGACCCCGGCCCGGCGCCCGGCCAACTCGCAGCTCTCCACCGCAAGCCTGACGCAGGCCTACGGCCTCAGACCCCGTCCGTGGGAGGAGGCCCTCGAAGACCTGCTCGACCGCCTGGTCGGGCCGATTCACGAACAGAAAGAGACACGGGCATGAAGGGCATCGTTCTGGCCGGAGGCTCCGGCACCCGGCTGCACCCGGCGACGCTGTCGATCAACAAGCAGCTGCTGCCGGTCTACGACAAGCCGATGATCTACTATCCGGTCTCGGTGCTGATGCTGGCCGGCATCCGCGAAATTTTGATCATCTCGTCGCCTGAGCATCTCGACAACTACAAGCGCCTGTTCGGCACCGGCGAGCAATTCGGGCTGCAGTTTTCCTACGCGGTGCAGCCGCGGCCCGAGGGCCTCGCCCAGGCCTTCGTGATCGGGCGCGACTTCGTCGGCATCGACGACGTCGCCCTGGTGCTGGGCGACAACCTGTTCTTCGGCTCCGGGATGAGCGACCTGCTCGCCCGCGCCCGCACCCGCACGTCGGGCGCGACGGTGTTCGCCTACCACGTGGACAATCCGTCGGCCTACGGCGTGGTGACCCTCGACAAGGACGGGCGCCCGCTCCGCCTCGTGGAGAAGCCGCCCGAGCCCGAGAGCCCCTGGGCGGTGACGGGCCTGTACTTCTACGACAACCAGGTGCTCGACATCGCCGCCGCGGTGACCCCGTCGCCGCGCGGCGAACTCGAGATCACCAGCGTCAACGAGGTCTATCTCCAGCGCGGCCAGCTCCATGTGGAGCGGATGTCGCGCGGCTACGCCTGGCTCGACACCGGCACCCATGACAGCCTGCTCGAGGCGGCCGAGTTCGTGCGGACCCTCCAGCACCGGCAGGGATTGCAGGTGGCCTGCCTGGAGGAGATCGCCTATCTCCAGGGCTTCATCGGCAAGGACCAGCTCATCGCCCGCGGCAACCTCTTCGCCAAGACCGCCTACGGCCAAAACCTGCTGAAACTCGCCAAGGAAGACGACACCTCACTCCTCACGCGATGATCCGTTCGGCGCTGCCGGGCGGGTGCCATAGGCCTCCGCCATGGCTTCGATGTGCGCGAGGGTGTCGGTGAAGGCCGACCAATCGTCCCGCTCCGCGATCGGGGCCCACAGCGCCTCGACTTCCTCGATGAGCATCGTGCAGGGCCGGTCGCCGGCAAAATAGGGATGCGCGAGGCGCCCGGCATCCACGGGGGTGAGCCCCTCCAGGCTCGCCCGCACCGGGGCGAAGGCCTCGGAGGCGTAGAATGCCGCCGAGGGGCTGCGCGCCGCGCGCTCGGCGCTGGCGAGACCGCCATACCAGTCGAAGAAGGTCTGCTCGAACGGCGCCCCGCTGCGGGCGAGGAAGCCCCAGAACGCCGCCACGAAGCGGTGCGGCGCCTCGTCGTCGGTCCGGACGAGGCCGAGCCGGCCCAGGATTGCGTCGGCGAAGGCCTCCTGCAGGCTCGGGCCGAACTGCTTGAGCGCCGCCTCGAGGGCCGCTTGCGGCGCCAGCGGCGCCAGGCATTCGGCGAGCCTGCTCAGGTTCCAGAACAGGGTCTCGGGCTGGCGCCCGAAGCTGTAGAGCCCCTGCACGTCGAAATAGGCGGCGGTGAAGGCCGGATCGTTGACCGGCACGAAGCGCCACGGGCCGTAATCGAAGCTCTCGCCGGTGACGTTGATGTTGTCGGTGTTGAGCACCCCGTGAACGAATCCGGCCGCCATCCACTGCGCGCCGGTGCGGGCCACGCGCCGGCAAACCTCTTCCATAAAGGCGGTGGCGCGGGCCGGGACGTCGTCCCGCCAGAGGTCGGGCATATGGGTGCGGATGGTGTGATCCATCAGCCGGAGGATGTTGTCGGGCTCGTCCAGGGCCAGGAAGCGCTGGAAGCTGCCGATGCGCAGATGCGAGTGGCTGAGCCGCACCAGCACCGCCGAGCGGGTGGGGGAGGGCTCGTCGCCGCGCTCCAGCGCTTCGCCGGTCTCGATCAGGCTGAAGGTCTTCGAGGTGTAGACCCCGAGCGCTTCGAGCATCGCGGTGGCCAGCACCTCGCGCACGCCGCCCTTCAGGGTGAGGCGCCCATCGGCGGTGCGCGACCACGGGGTGCGCCCGCTGCCCTTGGTGCCGAGATCGAGCAGGCGCCCGTCCAGGAGGTCGTGCACCTGCGCGAACAGGAAGCCGCGGCCGTCGCCGAGATCCGGATTGTACGAGCGGAACTGGTGGCCGTGGTAGCGCAAGGCCAGCGGCGCGGGAAAGCTCCCGGGCAGCGGCTCGAACCGGCCGAAATGCGCCAGCCATTCCTCCGGCGTCAGCGTGTCGAGGCCGACGCGCGCCGCCCACGCGGCGTTGCGGTAGCGCAGGACGGTCTCGGGAAAGCGCGCGGGCGCGACGACATCGTAGAAAGCGGGACCGAGATCCGCATGGCGTTGTGCGGGGCGTGCGCTGTCGATCGGCATTCGAGTCCTCGGGTCGGTGCGAGACCATCCTTAGCGACCCCGGCCGGGGATGACACCTCCATCGCCCCGCCCCCGCTCGCCATGCTGGCCTCCGCGTGACGGCGCTGCAACGGGAGGGTTGCATGCTGCCGGATGTCCATGCTATCGCCCCTCCACCGGACGGACCGGCACCGGATCGCCCCGCGCAACGCACGGGTCGGGCCGCGTCGCACCCGTTCCAAGTCCCTGGTGATCCTGGGGATTTTGGGGGATAGTTTAACGGTAGAACAGTGGACTCTGACTCCTCTAGTCGAGGTTCGAATCCTCGTCCCCCAGCCACTTGTCAGGAAACCGTAGGCCCGAAAAACCCTTAGCGGAGGCACCCCGCCTCAGCCCGCAGATGGTCCACATAAGTGGTCCACATGATGCGCGCGGTCGGTCACGGGCACTACCTTCAGCGACGAGGCGACCGCTACCGATTTCGGATGCGGCTTCCGAAAACGCTTTCGACTTTCAAGGTTCCGGGCGAACTTGTGGTGAACCTCGCCACGAATTCGCGTGCTACTGCCCTGCAGCGTGCCCGAATCGTGCGTCTCGCCGCGGACGCCCTGATGACCGACCTAACTCTCTCGACCTCCGTGGTCGATATCCGCCGCCGGATTTCGGGCTGGGTAGATACATGCTCGACCCGCTGGGAAACGCGTATCGCCATGAATGGCACTGCCTTCCTCGATCCTGACGAGGCAGCCCGCATGTTGCCCGAGGATGCGCTTAGCCTCGACGGCCTACTCCGTTTTGTAGCCCAGCATGTTGCACGTCCCGCCGAGGCTCTGGATGTGAGAGCGGCACTGACGGGATTGGCTCCTGGGGCTAAGGCAAAGTTCGATCCCATCGTCGCATCCGCGATCAGTGCCGCAGCCCCAGGCGTAGCTCAAGATAGCGTCCTTGGACGTCATGTGGCCTCGCTCGCGCTTCGAGGATGGTTGACGGTCCAGAAGGAGATGACCCGAGCCGAGAACGGCGACCTGGCACCTATTGAGCGCCTTCTCCCTGACGTGACGCCCCCGCCCCCGCCGCCCGCGCCGCCGCCGCCGCCTGCCGTTGCTGATTATCTTGCCGTTGGGAACGGTACCAAGCCTTTCCTGACCTGGTGGGACGACTTCGCAGCCAGCAAGGTGGCCGAGAAGGCCTGGGGAACGGAGACCGTTGCCGACGCACCTTCGACCCGTAGGTTGTTCGAGGATCTAATTGGTAACCCTCAGCTATCGTCTATGACGCGCGATCTCGCTGGGACATTTCGAAGTCAGATATTGAGCTTGCCACCAAAATATGCGCAAGCAAAGCCATGGCATAAAATGATGCCTATTGATGTTATTGCACTTACGAAGGATGATAAAAATCTTCAAAGGATATCGCCAAAAACAGCAGACAAGCATTTCAACTTTTTTGAACAATACTGGTCGTATCTATCGATATTTGGTAAGGTCGAAAAATCTACCGAAAATCCATTTCTTGGATTTAGAGGGAAGAGAAAGCGTGGGCGAAAGGCAAGAAGCGAGCGTCTTATCTGGTCCGAGGATCTAACAGCCAAACTGTTTGCCTCACCGCTCTTCACGGGATGCCTGTCCATTCACCGGCGCTCTACACCCGGCGACCTTATCATTCGCGATGCCCGCTTTTGGGTGACGATCATGGGCCTGCTGACGGGAGCCCGAGAAAACGAGCTTTGCGCGAGGAGTGTTGGCGACATCTCGTTCGTCCAACTGCCAAGTGGGAACGGGACCCTGACCCCGATCCTCTCGATCACAGGATCAAAAACGGACGGCAGCGAGCGCGACATCCCTCTCCCGGAAGCGCTATTGCGCCTCGGATTTCTGGAATACCGAGTGCATGGTCGCGATACTGATGCACCTTTATTCCCTGAGCTTCTCCCGGACCCGCAGACGGGGAAGAGGGCTCCAACCTTCAGCGGATGGTTCACGCGGTATCGTCAGGACGTCGGGGTCTACGTTCCTCGTATGGATTTCCATTCTATGCGAGGCAACTTTTCAACCGCGATCAGCAACGTCCAGGGCATGAACTTAGGGTTCGCAGACGAACTGACCGGTCACCACTCCGAAACACGCAAGAGCGAACGAGACCGCTACACCAAGCTTATCTACATCGAGAATCTCAAGGCGGCTATCGAATCCGTACCGATCCCCATGGACCTTTCAAGCCTCGCTTACGACGGACCTAGAGGGGGGCGGGCTCCCAATGCCGCTAAGATCATCGCTGAGGCCGTTGGTCTAGCCGAACGGGAGAAGCGCAAGGCCGTGAACCGTCCGCCCCAAACGAGAGCCTATCGACGGGCAAGCACTCATCCCGTCGCACCAGGGGCCAGGACAGGAGCCGGCAATGACTGATGGGCTCTTACCATCGCCCGGCTTGGCAGACCTAGAGTTCCCCTTCACATCCCACGGCGGAGCCTCCGTAACAGAGGCGATTGCCAAGCGTGTCTTAGCCTCAGGCGATACACCTTATGCCTCGGAATTCGAACGGTATCTGTATACGATTGATGATAATCCAGGGGAAATATTTCGTATTGGAAGGCCACTGCGCGGCTCAAGATGTTTTCCAAGCAAGGCCCGTAAACGTCGCATCGAAATGCTTGAGTCTTTTGAAATGTTTTCGAAATCTCGAGATTTCTCTAATTGTTATTCTTGGAATTTCGGAATTCAAGACCGAAAAGCTGATCCAAAGAAATTGAAGGAAGAATTAAAAAGATTTAATCGAAGGATGAATATCGAGTTTTCCTTATTGAGGAATTCCGATTTTATAGAAATATATCTAATAGTAATACAAATTAGATATGATTGGTCAACACATTTGATTGATCTTCATGCCCATATCATATGTCGTGTAGAAAAAGATAATCTCGACTATGTACAAAGCAAAATTAATAAAGCATTTTCTAAAGTATATGTTGTCGGGGAACCCATAATCGATCCCATGGCTTGCGCGAATTACGCTTTATCTGGAATTATAGATACTAATGATTTCATCAATTGGCCTGAAGATGCGTTTACCGCGACATGGCAATTGACCTTGTCGAAGGCACATCTCGTCCGCACGGGAGGCGAATTCGCGAAATTTAGGAAAGCTGAGGAAGACGCCGCCAAGGAGGCCAGCCTTCTCGCGGACCCACACCTCAGAGAGGAGAAAGCTAGGAGGCGCGCTCATCGCTCTGAGACGGCCTACGATGGCCCTAGGAGCCCCATGGGCGACCAAGTGCTGGCGATTGTACGAACGACCCGTCACAAGCGTGAGCGACGTTGCCTGCTCGTCGAATGCCATCCTTCGGCTTCTGGATCGACCTCCTGCGCAAATTCTCTCAAGGCCGTGATCGACGATCCCGCTCGCGCGCGCGAAGGGCTCGTTACCTCGCCCTCAGCAATTGTGGCCACAACTCAGAATACAACTCTAGCGCCTATCAATCCGTTCGCACACCAAGAAGCTGCAAAGCCCCTTTGCTCGGAAGCAGGGTCCCGCAAGGAGGGGACTGCCCAGGTGAGAAAGGCCAAGTTGAGCCGGGACCGCATCCCTGCCCGTAAGCTCGCCTGGTGGGGAAAGGCTTGGCCGTCTGCCAGGAAGCCCGTAGCAGGGATCGAGGGCCTGCATGAACAGCCAAGGGGGCCAATCGTCAGGCGCATTCGCCGCTTCGAGGAGAACCGTCTACGCGCCGTTTCCCGTGCCTTGGAGGCGGCGGCTAACCCCGCCCCCCACGATCCTCTCCCCATCGGGCCGGATGCCACCATCAGGCCCGACGAGGCGGTAGAGGGTCTGTCGCGTGATCCCGAGCTCGGCGCAGAGATCCGCGACGTTGGTCCCCGGTTTACCCATCGCCGCCTCCGCACGGCGCACCATGGAGGGGGTGACCTTGAACCGTCGCCCTCCTACTCGCCCCCGTGCCCGGGCAGCGGTCAAACCCGCGTTGGTCCTTTCGATGATGAGCGCCCGTTCGAACTCGGCCAGGGCCGCGAAGATCGAGAAGACGAGCTTACCGGCTGGTGTGGTCGTGTCGATGGCCGCACCATGGCCCGTGATGACACGAAGCCCTACACCGCGCCCGTTGAGGTCGTGGACGATATTGACGAGGTGCCGCAGATCACGGCCGAGGCGATCCAGCTTCCATACCAGAATCGTATCGCCTTCCCGAAGGGCCTTCAGGCAGGCTTCAAGCCCCGGCCTATCATCGCGGCTTCCCGATGCCTTGTCGATGTAGACATCCCGTTCTAGGACGCCCTCCGCCTTAAGGGCATCGAGTTGGAGGTCGATGGACTGCGAACCGTCCGCCTTCGAAACTCTCGCGTAGCCAATGATCATCGCGTCACCCAAACGGTCGATTGCGTGACAAGAGGATCGAGGTACCGATAGAAAGTTGCAAGCGTCACATTGGGCGTCTCGCAATCAATGTTGCCCAAACCCCAACTGCCGAGTGACATCTAGCGACGCGGACGGGGCTTGCTTTGATTAGGCCGCCCGGCGGAGGACATAGGAGCGCCCACCGTCAGGAGACGCGATGAAGCCCATGCGCGCCAGGGAGGACAGAACGGCCTCGATACGCTCCACCACCCGCTTGGCGCGTCGGAACCCACCCGCGATGTCCGAGGCTCCAATAGCGGCGGGCGCGACAGCGAGTGCCGCCATGACGGCAGCGGTTTGGGCCATATCGTCCGTGGGAAACGTCGGCCGCCCGGTCGCCTCTTCCGCCATCGACAGCTCCGCTTCGATCTGGACACCCAATTTCTGTGTCGGGGATCCGAGGCGGGGAATCTGGAATGCGGGACGGAGCCACTGCACTTCGCCCCGCCTCTCAGCGGCGGCTCGCCCCTTGTTGAGGGCCACCAGGCGCCCGAGAAGCTGGTCCCCTGTCATGTCCAGGGGCCAGCCATAGGAGGCTGCGACGGCTGCATCGAGTTCATCGTGCAACTCGCGCAAGATGAGAACCAGGGCCTTATCGAGGATGCCTTGGTCCACACCGTCCAGGGTCGAGGGCGTGGCACCCTTTCGTAGCTTGGCCAGGACGTTGTAGGCATCCGTCAGGCTGACGGTTGGGAAAAGGGACTGCCGTTCCTTGCGGTGCGCATCTAAGGCCTCCGCCGCCTGCCTGATGCGATCCACCTGCGTCGGGGTTGCATCTGGGAAGGGGAAGGGGTCGAAGCAACGCGATTTCGAGTAGCGCGGTCGATCCTCTAATGTTCCACCTTGCGCTAGGGTCCAAACCACGTGGAACCGTGACGATAGCACCCCGAGATGAAAGGCATTGTCTGTTCCGACAGCTACCAGCATGTTGTCTGGCAGAATAGTAGCATCTAGGAACTGAAATACCCGGTGTTTAGTAGTCTCTACTGTAACTACATAGCGGGCAAGATTTTCCAGGGCCGGCCGCAACTCTTGGCGAGGCTTCCCAAAAAGCCACCACATTCGAAGATAAGCCTCTGCGTCTTTTGTTGGCGACCTAGCAAACTGTTTCTCCCGATCGGGCTTTACCGTAACCAAGACGTGCTGATAGACCTCAGGAAAGCGCGAACGCACCTCTTCGATGGAGAGACCAAATAAATCGATGACCATTACATCCCGAGGCCGAGATGTAAGGTCACGGCCGTTGCGATATTGACGTATATGCCGGTCAAGACCGGGCCGCCTACCTAGTCCAAGTTTTCTCGCGATCTCGGGAGAAACTATGAAACCTGCACCATGGAGCTTAACCCCCGGAGAGCAAATGGCCTCGTTGCTGCGTAGCGGCAGCGCAAGGGTTACATCGGCGCCCACGGTCAAGTCAGAATTGATCGTCCCATATCGCTCGTCGAGATCGACCACCGGCTGGTCAGTGTCGAGGCCTGTTTCTCGCACGACTTCGTGCAAAGTGCCTTCCTGCCGACCTGCCTCTGCCACCGTCATGGCAATCCGTACCGCTGCTGCGTCACGTGTCGCTTTCGTCCAGGGATGGTCTGCGACCGCCATAACAAGGGAGATGGGTCGCTTGGCATTAAGGTGCCGTTCCATAACCCTCCGCTGGAAAACTTGGCTGATCGAATTCGTCGTCACGAATCCGAATCGACGTAGGGCGGTCCCCTTGCGGGTGAGAAGTTCCGCCGCGCGATCCCACCAAAACATCACGAAATCGGCGCTCTCGGGCATCTTCGGATGCGCTGCCCAGAGGGCTTCGGTGTAGGCGTCTCCCAGGCGCATCCGGAGGTCTTTGCCACCGATGAACGGTGGGTTGCCTACGATGAACTCAGCCGTGGGCCAATCCGGGCGGCGCGGGTTTCGATAGACGTAAACGGGCTCCCGCTCGCCGTCAGGGTCCAGGCGGCTCAACGGCTTACCAGCCTCGTCCTTCCTAAGTTCACGGTGGCTGTCGAGCACCGCGTCGAAGGCCCCCCGCACGTTGCGAAACGCCTTGAGGATGGGGTCAGATGGGGCGGCCCCCTTGGTGCGAAAGTGCCATTGCAGGAAGCCGATCCACAGAACTAGTTCAGCGATGGCCGCCGCCCGTGGGTTCAACTCCAGGCCGAGGAACTGATGCGGGTCCACAGTGGACCCTTCCAGGCCCGATAGGGCCTCCTGGCCCCCAAGGTCAGCGAGGGCCTCCAGAACCTCGCCTTCGAGGCGCTTCACCAGTTCCAAGGCGACGTACAAGAAGTTGCCCGTTCCGCATGCCGGATCGAAAATTCGGGTTGCGCAGATTCCGTTTTGGAACTTTTGTACGGTTGCAATCGCATCCTTGGTGCGTCCCTCAGCCTTCTGCCGTTCCGCAGTGGACAGTACCGTCGCCCAATCGCTTCGTAGGGGTTCGATCACCGTGGCGACCACCAGCCGTTCGACATATGCCCGTGGCGTGTAATGCGCCCCCAGCTTGGCCCGCTCACGATCCGATAAAGCTTGTTCGAGCAGCGTCCCGAAAATCGCCGGCTCGACTTCCTTCCAGTTCGCGTCGGCGGCTTCCTTCAGGTTCCTGATTTCCTCAGGTCCCAGCGGAAGGACGGTGCGGCGCTTGAAGAACTCGCCGTTAAAACGGCGGACCTGGGCTTCGATGCCATAGGCGTAGCCGCCTCCATCCATAGCCTCCCATAGCTGTCCGACGAGAGGTTGGAGCTTGGACGGATCGGCCTCGCACCGTGCGAGAAGATCGCGGAAGGAGCGCTCTGGGAGCAGCGACACATCCTCCGCGAACATCGTGAACAGGCAACGCATGAGGAACATGGCCACCTCTTCCGGGTCGTGCCGTCCTTCGAGCGCTCGGGAGACGGCAGCAAGGCGTTTGGCGACCTCTCGCGTGACGCGGGCACTCTGGCGCGCCGGGTCCAGGGAGTGAGGGTCGAGCCACACGGCTCGCAAGCGTTCCCGGATTTCAGGGCGACGGAGATCTTCTAGATACACCCTGAAGCCTTGGCGGTCAGGAAACTGGCTGTAGTTGCGTCCCTGCCCGGAGAAGTCGGCGAAGACCTCAATGACGTTGCCGACATCGCAGACCAGGATGATAGGCGGCCAGGGGTGATCCGAGGGAAGGGACCGAGCGTAGCCTTCAGCCTGTCGACGGGCATTCAGCATCAGAACGTCCCAGGCACGTTCGGCACCACGGCGTCCCCGAGGCGCAGGCTCCTTCACCGCCCCGGCACCGGGAACCTCCTTTGAGCCGCCAACCTGCCGAGATTGCTTCGCTTCCAGGATGAATGCGCCGCGTTTGTATAGGTCGATGCGCCGGTTCGTATAAGTGCCGTCACCGTTCGGCTCACGGACGCCGCGCTCGAAAACGTAGTCGTTGCCTTCCGTCGTTGCTCCGGCGGGATCGGGGCGCGGCACGTCTAGGACGTCGCAGAGTTCCGATAGGAACAGACCATAGTTGGCCCGCTCCTGCCCCCCCTCTCGCCCCTGCCAACGCTTAATGAACGCCTCGACCATGCCCACGCCTGCGCCGCCGCTTCCGTCACGACCGTTTCCGTCCACTGGAACACCATAGAAGGCCTGCGGACAACGGCACAACCGAAGGGTTCGCCCGATGTCGCCCGTCGTCTTGTGTCCACACGCCTCTTGCGACCGAATCGTTCGCGTCGATCATATTGAAGACCAGGCATCGAAACAGGCTGAGAGGGTGCCAGCCATGCCGTCCGTAGGACGGCAGCCTGGGCAAGGGGGGCTCCGCCCCCCTGTGCAACCCCCAGGAGCAAGGCATCATGGCTCACGATACGATCGCGAAGGTGCGTCTCTCGGAGCGCCGCAAGTCCACCTACTTGGCCGCCGCAGGCCAGGTTGGGGGCAATCTCTCGGCCTTCATGCGTCGGGCATGCGACCAAGCGGTTATGGGCGTTGATCCGATTACTACCCGCGCCGACCTAACCGCTCTACGGCGTTACGCCAACGCCGTGGCGAGCGTCGCGAACGATGCCGCCGATGGCGGGCTCAGCCGGGAGGACGCCCGTCGCCTTGGACAGGCCGCCGCCGCCATGCAGGCGATCCTCAGCCGTCATCTCAGTGTCGGGTGAGGTGGCGCGATGATCCTCAAAGCTTTCCGGGTCAAGACGCGCGGCGGCTCGCGCGGCCGCCTTCAGGATCACCTCTGGCGAGGTGACGAGAACGAAACCGTCAACGTGCTGCGTGGTACCGAGCAGGACGTTGCCGATGCGTTTCTGGACGCTCGCCGCCTCTCCCGTGAATACGCGGTCCGCCACTGGATCATCGCGCCAGGTCAGGCGGTTGGGACCGACGCCATGCTGGCCGTCGTGGACCGCCTCGGGGCGGAATTCGGGTTCGACCCTGAAACCGCAGTGGTCATCGAACACCGTAAGTCCAGGGTATCCGACACAGCATTCGACCGTCACCTGCACGCGTTGGTGCCGGAGGCTGATCCCGGAACTGGCAAGGGCTTATCCTCCGCCCACTCGTTTCCGCGTCAGGAAAAGGTTGCCCGGCTCTGTGAACACGGCTGGGGCCATCCTTTCGTACATGGCGCCCATCACAAGGCAGTCCTAGCCGCCCTTCGCCGGGACGGACATGGCGACGCCGCGAACGCACTCGACCAAGCCTTCCCAGAGCCCGGAACGGTGCCTCGACAGGCGTTCACGCACTCGGCGCACCATCAAGCGAGGCGGCTGGGCATCGACCTTCCAGCGGCCCGTGAAGCCGTCGCCGTGGCATGGCGCTCCACCGATACCCGATCAAATTTCGAACTCGCCATCGGCCGTCATGGCCTGTTCATTGATGCCGCCACCAAGGCAGGGGTCCTGAAGGTCGTCACTCGGGATGGCGATTTTGTGGGCTCGCTTGCCCGGCTGACAAAGTCCCGGAAGGTGGACGTTCTTTCACGAATGGGGAAGCAAGATGACCAACCAGTCAACGCCATCGACGACGGCTCCGACCGCAGGAACGTCGCCACCTCGCCCCAGAATGACCATCGAACAGGCGATCCACAGGAACACCGAGAACATCCTGCGGCAACTGGAGCCGCTGAAGGGCTTGGCCGACCAAGCCCAGGGTTCGGAGCCCGAGGACAGTCCGGTCACGATGATCCTCGACCTGTTGCGCAACGTCCTGACCAGCCAGGAGGCACTTCGGACGAGCATCGAAGGGCTTCATTCCCGGATGGACCAACCCAGCCTCGAACAGGCGTTGAAGGCGGCCGTGAAAGGCTGAGCCTTGGTAATCAGGCGTTAGAAATCGGGATGGTGATTTCCCTCCATCGCCCGGCCCACATTTCTAACCTCTGCGACCTTGTCCATCAGTCCCGCAAGTTGACCTGCCCTAACGAGGAGCACGCCAGAGACGCGTTAGTCCAACTGAGAGACAACGCAGCTTATGCTCGCGTCATGGCGCAATCAGCGACGCTCGCTGAACCCGAGGACTTGAAGGCGGCAAGAGCAGCCCTCGAACGTGCCGAAAAGGCTGCGGCCCCTTTCCGTGCTGCCGTGACCCCCGCAATTGTCGAACTCAAATGCCACCTGTTTAGTGCTCCGCCGAAATCGGGTTGGCGAGGGCTCATGGCATGGATGACCGGAGCAGCCGAGCGGCACCAAAGAATTGGCACAGACCTAAAAGGGCGGAAGGCCAAGGCAGAGGCTGATATGGAGGCTGCAAACCTTGTCTCCTCGAAGGCCGAGCGCCGCCTCGCAACGCTAATCTCCGTTCACACGGTTGCTGATCGCGCATTCCGCCAAGGTTGGGAGGCAGAAGCTAAGGGAGCGCCGGAGCGCATCGCCGCGATCGAAGCCGCCTTGGAGCTTCTCTTTCAACGCCCGGACCTTGGACGCATGGGGCCTTCGGGGCTTCTAAAGATGGGCTATCGCATCGCCGGAAGTAGGAATCAGTTGAAACCCGGCCAGGATGTCACCGATGACGAACCCCTGACCGTAAGGGCATTCGGAGGCCGTTGACGGGTCCACGACGCCGGTCCACAATGTACCCACAGGTCCAAATCGGGCAACGCTAGGGCATTGGAAAGTCTAGGGTTTTCGGATAGGCGCTTCGGGTCCTCGTCCCCCAGCCAACGTCTTCAGCCCGCTCGGTCAATGACTTAGCGGGCTTTTTCGTGTCCGATCGAAGCGGCGCGGTCCCACCCGCCACCGCATTCTGAGGCGCCGGGTCAGCGGCCGCGAAGGAGGGCTTAGTGCGCTCCGTGATCCCCGGAGCCCTCCCTCAAAGCCTCCGCTGCGCTGCGGCGCCTCAGGACGAGGCCATGGGTGGGACCACTCGGCTCCAACCCAACGAAAATGGCCTCAGAACCGCGTCGTCAGGTGCGTCAGCCAGTCGGGCGAGGCGTTGACCAGGGCGGTCTCCAGCGCCTTGTCGGCGCCGAGCAGGATGGCGGCTCCGGTTGCCACCAGGATCAGGCCGAGCCCGGCCTTCAGACCCTTGCCGAGGCCCATCATCCGGTTGCGCCAGCGCACCATCACCTCGCGGGACAGCGTGCCGAGGACGAGGAGCGGCAGGGCGGCGCCGAGGCCGAACAGCACCATCGTCAGCGCGACGACGCCGAGATCGCGTCCCTGCGCGGCGAGCAGCGAGGCGGCGCCCAGGGTCGGGCCGACGCAGGGGCTCCAGACCGCGCCGAGGAGCAGGCCGACGCCGAACTGGCCCGGCAGCCCCGTGGTGGAGAACCCGCCGAACCGCGTCTCGGCCCAGTTGCTCATCGGGCCGGCGGCCACCGCGAGCCGGGTCTGGGCCACCGGGACGATCAGCACCAGGCCGAGCAGCACCAGCAGGATCGCCGCGACGGTGCGGAAGATGTCGGTGTCGAGCCCGATGGCAAAGCCCACCGTGGCGACGAACAGCCCGATCACCATGAAGGAGAGCGCCAGCCCTCCGGCCAGCGCCGCCGGCCCGAACCGATGCTCGGAGGCGGCGGCACCGAGCACAAGCGGCAGCAACGGCAGCACGCACGGCGAGAGCACCGAGAGGATGCCGGCGAGGAAGGCGAGGCCGAGACTGGCGCCCATCGCGACGGCCTCAGAGCGCCTTCTCGACGAGGCCCTCGATCCATTCCGGTTGCGTCTCGCCCACGGACCGGCCGGTCTCGGTGGCCCCCTTGAAGGCGATCAGGGTGCTCTGCATCCGGGCGTTGAAGGTGCGCAGGGCGTCCTTCTGGCTGTCGAAGTCGATGTCGAAGATCTGCAGCTCCTTGAAGCGCGGATCGGCCGACAGCTTCGACAGGATCGGCTTCTGCGTCTTGCAGATCGGGCACCACGGCGCGCTGACCTCGACGAGGATCGGCTTGCCGGCCTTCTGCGCCGCCGCGAAGGCTTCGGGGGTGTAGGGCACGGATTCCCCGGCCAGAGCCGGGGCGGCGAGGCTCAAGGGAGCGAGGGCGACGAGCGCGAGGAGGGAGCGGCGGAGCATCATCATGAAATCCAGTTCGATCGGGAGCGCCGGAAGTTACCGTCCGGCAGAGGCCTTGCGCGCGGCGGACCACTCGGCATCCGCGCGGATCGTCGCCGTATCGCGGCCATCTTCGCGGCCATCTTGCCAACCCTCGATCCCCTCCGGGAACCACGACACGCGGCGATAGCCGAGCCGGACGAGGCGCTTGCCGAGGTTCCAGCTGCCCCAGCAATCCGGGTGGCAATAGGCGACCACCGGGCGGTCGCGGTCGCCGCCGGTGAGGGCGGTGATCCGCGCCGTCAGGGCGGCCTCCAAAGCCGGAGACAACACGCCCTCCCCGGCGCCTGGCAGCCAGACGCTTCCGGGAATGTCGCGATGGACCGGCAGCCAGATCCGGCCCGGCGCCATGTCCGGCGGCCTGCGGTCGGCCTCCGACACGTCGAGGAGGACGGGCTTCTCCGCCGCGATCAGCGCCGCCAGCCCCGCCGCATCGACCAGTCCGGCCCCTGCCAGGGTTTTCGGCGTGTAGCCGTTGAGCGCGCCCTCCCAGTAGCCGGCGGGCTCGGGCACGTTGACCGGCGAATCGGCGGGGGCCGCCGCCCCGAGGACCAACGCGGCCAGGGCTACAAGCGGGAGGGCGAGGGGGGAGCGGCGCATGGTGATGGACTCAGTTGCTCGCCGCCGGCGCGTCGAAGCTGTGCTCCCAGCGTCCACCCTGGTTGTCGCCGGCCACCACCTTGATCGGGCCCTTGCCCTCGGGCAGCATCGCGAAGTTGATCACCGGGTTGGCGGAGATCGAGATATCGCCGTCCATGGTGAAGACGCTCTTGTCGCCATAGGTGACGGCGATCTTGTTGATGTAGCGCGCGGGCGTGTAGTCGCGGCTGACCTGGTTCATCTGCATGCCGCTGAAGTTCGGGTGGCGGATCATCAGCGTCGCCTCGATCGGCTTGCCGGGCTTGGAATCGGCGAACTTCATCCGCATGTCGCCCATGCCCTGCATCGCTTCCTGGTCGCTCATGCCCATGGGCGCCGAGCAGCCGCCGGAGGCCTTGACGAACTTGGCGGATTCGACGAGGCGGCCATCCTTGGTCTCGGCCACCGCGTGGATGTTGGTGTAGGTGTTGACCCGGACCCGCATCTTCAGCGTGTCGGGGTCGGCGGCCGGGCCGAAGACGAAGTGGGCGGCCAGGGGCGCCGGGTTGTCGTCGATGACGAGATAGAGGCCCTGGATCTTGTCCTTGCCCGGCATCGTCAGGGTCAGCGGGACCAGGGAGGCGTCGCTCGCCCGATCCGGCAGGTCCATCGTCACCAGCGCCGGGCCGGTCTCGACCTTGCGGTCGCCGAAGATCGATTGCTGTAGCTCCGTCCAGCGCGCGGCGCGCTCGGTCTCGTCGTCGCCGGCAGCGGCTTGGGCGTGGCCGCCCACGACCATGGCCGAGAGGACGGCACCCAGTGTCAGGGCGGTGGTGTGGCGTGATATCCGCATGGGCGCTGTCTCCTCGCTGACGTACGAGCCGTCTTGACGATCGCCCCAATCCGGCGTTCGCAGCGGCTCTTTAGACGAAGCTTATGATATCGTGCGGACCGCGTCTGTGACCCAGGTCACCGATGACGAATTCGTGCGCACAGGGAACCGCGCGCGCGAGACCACGCGAGCGAACGACACCACGGCGGCATCTCACGACCACCGGGTGCGAGGAGACGGGACAGCCCATGAGCACGCGCCACACGATCGAGCGCTGGATCGAGCGGTTTCCGCTCATCGCCGGTTTCAGCGCCGCGCATCTTCAGATCGCGCGCGGGACGGTGCATTTCGTCCAGCTCGAGGCCGGCGCCGTCGCGTATGCGCTCCAGGGCCCCTGTGCGAACTACCTGATGTGCATCGACGGCCGGACCCGGGTGTTCCGCACCTCGGAGAGCGGCCGCGAGATGCTGATCTACAAGGTCGGCGGCGGCGACACCTGCGTGCTCACCACCCAGTGCCTGCTGTCGGGCGGCAACTTCCCGGCCGAGAGCATCGCCGAGGACCGCACCGAACTCGCGGCACTGCCGAGCGACACCTTCCGCCAGCTCATGCGCGAGAGCACGGCGTTTCGCGACTTCGTCCTCGACGATTACACGCGGCTCCTGGCGAGCCTGCTCACGTTGATCGAAGAGGTGGCCTTCGCGCCCCTCGAACAGCGCCTCGCCCGGCGGCTGCTGATCGAGGCGGACGGGCAGGGGCGGGTGGTCAAGACCCACCAGCAGCTCGCCTCCGACGTCGGCAGCGTCCGCGAAGTCGTGAGCCGGATGCTCGGCGAATGGGCCGATGCCGGCCTGGTGGTGCTCCGCCGCGGCGTGATCGAGATCGGCGATCGCGCCGCGCTCGCCGCCCACCGGATGCCGTAGCAGCCGATCCTAGTCCGGCCCGGCGAGCCAGCGCGCGACGCCGGCCACGGAGCGAAAGTCTTCCACCGCGTGGACCGGCACGCCGGGCAGGGCGTCGCGGGCCATGGTCGCCAGGGCATGGCCGGGGCCGAGTTCGAGCACGCGGGTGGCGCCGTATTCGCGCACGCCGGTGAGGCAGGCGGCCCAGTCGATGGTCTGCGCGATCTGGCCGGCGAGCTTGTCGAGACCCGCCGCCAAGTCGAAGACCGGCGCCCCGTCGAGGCCGCTGAGAAGGCGCGGGGCAGGGCGCGCCGGCGCGACCGCCTCGGCGGCGGCGAGCTGCGCGCGAAACCGCGCGGCGGCCTCCGCCAGGAGCGGGGTATGCGAGGGGATGTGCACCGGCAGAACCACCGCCCGCGCGGCACCCGCCGCCATCGCCTCCCGGCAGAGCGGTTCGAGGGCCGCGTCGGGACCGCCGACCACGACGCTGTCGGCGGCATTGCGGATGGCGAGATGGCACGAGCGGGCCTGCGCCATCGCGGCGACCCGGTCGGCGGGCAATCCGCGAATCCCCGCGAGGCCGTAGCCGGGGCCGACCGCCGCATCCATCGCCTCGGCCCTGGCGGCGGCGAGGGCCAGAAGGGTGGCGGGGCTGAAGCGCCCGGCGCAGCCCCAGGCGGCGAGGTCGCCGATGCTGTAGCCGGCCAGCACGATCCGGGCGCCCTGCGCCTCCGCGACCAGGGTCCAGGCGGCGAGCCCGGCCACGCAGCAGAGGATCTGGCCGGCGCGGTTGACGTGGAGCGCCGGGCCGCCGGCGCGGGCGAAATCGCGCGGGTCCTGTCCGAGGAGCGGGGTGGCGGCGGCGAAGATCGCCTGCGCCGGCGGATGATCGGCGGTGAGCGCGAACATCTCCGGATGCTGGCCGCCCTGGCCGGACAGCAGGACCGCGAGGGTCATGGCGACCCCTCGATCCCGTCGACGAACAGGGTCATGGCCAGGAGGTCGGCCGCCCCGCCGGGGCTGAGTCGCCGGGCGACGAAGGCGTGGTGCAGCGCTGTCGCCCGGGCACGCCAGTCGTCGCGCGCGATGCCGCCCTCGGCGATGAACCGCGCCGCTGCCGCGCGGGCGAAGGCGAAGCCTTCGACGCCGCCGCGATGCAGCAGGTTGGTGTCCTCCAGATGCGCGATCAGGGCGAGGCAGGCCTCGACCCGCGCGGCCTCCTCGTCGTCGGGCCGCAGGACGCGCCCCCGGCGCAGGGCCGGCAGCCCGACGCGGTAGAGGGTGGGGAACCCGGCCGCGGCCTCCGCCGGGGCGCCGCCGACGCCGTGACGGCGGCGCGCCCGGGCGCCGGGGGCATGCAGCAGCACCGGGCCGTCCAGGATGTCTGCCCCATAGCGGGTGCGCACGCGGTCGCCGAGCGCACCGGGGCGCGGCAAGCCGGGGAGGGCGCCGGCGGCGGCGCTGAGCAGGCCGAGGCCGAAGATCGCGCCGCGATGGGTGTTCACGCCCCCCGTCGCCGCCCGCATGGCGGCCTCCGCGTCGAGGCCGATCCGGCGCAGGGCCGGCATCGCGGCCCCTCCGGCGCCCGCGCGGGCGAGGTCGGCGAAATACGGCTCCAGGGCGGCGGCACTCCGGCGGAACGTGTCCGCATCCATGTCCGCATGGCTGCCGCGGTCGACGTGGCTGACGAGGCCGGGCTTGGGATAGGTCGCGAGTTCGCCCCGCAGGGCCTCGGCGGCGAGACGCGCAATGCGAAGCGCCTGATCGTCCGGGTCGAGCGACCGGCGGGTTTGGGCGAGGGCGTTCATGCGCCAGCGCGCGCGAAAACGAGGCGATCGTCGGGGCCGACCACCAGTGCGCGCAAGTCCATCCGCTCAACGCTCCTGGCGAGAACCGGTCCACCCGCCTCGGCGGCGTGGATTTCGCGCCAGTTGAGACCGAATCCGTCCGGCAGGACGATCTCGCCATCGAGGCGCATGGGGGCACGCGCCTCGATCTCCGCCAGGGCGGTGAGCAGGCGGCGATCGACGGCGTCGGTCACCGGCCAGAGCAGGTCGAGGTCGGACGCCCCGGTCAGGTAGGGCAGGCCGGTGAGCGCCTGCCACAGCAACCCGCCGAACACGCACGGAGCGATGCCGTGCGCGGCCCCGAGCGCGATCAGCGCGTCGCAGGTCGGCTGCCACGCATCCGGGACCGCACGGCGCGCGGCCGCGAGGGTCACGGGCGGGCGCGGGGTGGCGCTCCCGGGCTCCAGCAGGAATCCGATGCGGCGCTTGCCGTCGCCCGGCGGCAGTGGAAGGCCGACGGGGAGGGCGGCGGCGGCCTCGCCCGGGCCGCGCCGGCGCAGGATCACCGGCCGGCCGGCCCGCGCCCATCCGGCGAGATGCGGCACGCCGTCGAGGTCGGGGCGCGTGGCGAGAAGCGCCGCCCATGCCTCCGGCGCCACGTCGAGGAGGTCGTGACGCCGACATCCGGCTTCAGCCACCATGGGCTTCCCGCATCACCCGTGCGGCGATGGCGTGGGCCTGCGGCCGGCCGGCGCGATCGCGGCCGAGGGTGTCGCGCACGTCGTCGGGGGCGATCCCGGCGATCAGCGCCGCGATCTGGGGCCCGAGGGGCGTCTCCGGATCGAGCACCGCATGGACGGCGCCGGCCTTGACCATGTTGTCGAGCCCCGGCGCAAAAACCGAGGTGGTCTTGGCCATGGCCTCGAGCTTGTCGAGCGGCAGCTTGGTGACGCGGGCCACCGATGGCAGGTCCATCACGCTCGGATGGGCACCGGGCAGGGCGGCGAGCACGCGGGTGGCGAGGGCCGTGGCGATGAAGGCGCCCGCCGCCGTGTGCCCGTAGACGAGCCCGACGGTGGGATGCCCGCTCGCATCGGCGAGGAGCAGCGCCTTGGCGAGATGGGCGAGGTATTCGTTGAGCCCCAGAAGCTCGTCGCGGCGGCTCATGCGCTGGCTGTCGGAATCGACCACGACGAGGATCGGCGTATCGCCCCCCGCCCGCACCACGGCGAGGACGTGGCCGGCGAGGGTGCAGGCGCCCTCGATCCCCAAGGGGGTGTTGCCGTCGATGCCGATCACCGCGAGGGACTTGCCGTCGAACGGGCCATGGCCGGCGACGAGACCGTCGGCGACGCCGACCTCATGGCCGTCGGGAAACAGCGAGGTCAGGATCTCAGCGAGCGTCATGGGGTGCCTCCGGCAAGCGGGCGAGGAGCGCGTCGAACGCCTCGGTGGTCATCCCCGGTACCGCGTCGGGGTCGTTGACGCCGAGCCGGCCCCAGACCTCGGTGGCGTCGTGACAATCGCCGAAACGCGCGAGACGTGCCTCGAGCCGTGCCTGTTCCGCCTCCAGCGTCGCGAGGTCGAAGGCCGGGGCCTTGGCGATCTGGGTGAGCGCCGCATCGCGAAACGCCCCGATGGTGTCGCCCACGAAGGCGTCGGCGCCTCCGAGCAACCGGCGATGCTTGCCGCCCATGGTGCGCCAGACCAGCGCCCGGTCCCGCGAATCGAATTCCTCCGCGCCCTTGTTGGTCTCGATCACCTCGGGGCCGGAGACGCTGATGCGCCCGCTCTCCGAGACCACCAGCCGCGAACAGGTGCCGGCGATGAGGCCGCCGCCGCCGTAGCAGCCGGCGCGGCCGCCGATGAGACCGATCACCGGAATCCCGGCGGCCCGCACCTGGGCGATGGCCCGCATCACCTCGGCGATGGCGGTCTCGCCGGCATTGGCCTCCTGCAGCCGGACGCCGCCGGTATCGAACAGGATCAGCAAGGCGGCGGGGGCCTCGGCGAGCGCGGCCCGCAGCAGGCCGACGAGCTTGGCGCCGTGGATTTCGCCGAAGGCGCCGCCCATGAAGCGGCCCTCCTGGGCGGCGGCCAGCACCGCCTGCCCGTCGAGGCGGCCGCGCCCGACGATCATGCCGTCATCGAAGGCGCGCGGCAGATCGAACAGCGGCAGGTGCGGGCTCATCATCCGCTGCTCGGGGCCGATGAACTCCTGGAAGGACTCGGCGTCGAGGAGGCCGGCGAGGCGGGCGCGGGCACTCGCCTCGTACCAGCTCTGGTCGCCCGGGTCGGCGGAGAAGGTGACGGGTTTCAGGGCCATCACATCGCCTCCATCAGGCGCGCGCCCTGGGCCAGGCGCAGGGCGACGGTATCGGGGCGGGCGCCCCCGTCGTTGATGGTGATGCGCAGCCCTCCCGGCTGCCGGCGATCGACGAAATCGGCCACCACCGCCTCCCAGACATCGCCGAAGCCGTCGATCGCCGTATCGATTTCCACCGTGAACTCGTCGGGCGGCAGGCTGCGTTCGAGCAGCACTTCGAGATTGCCGGAGGCCACGACACCGACGATCGCCTGACGGCGCGTGCCGGGGAGGGCCTGGGTGGTGGAATGGCGAAAGTTCAGCTTTTCCATCGCGACAATCCCTCACCAGTTCCGGAATTTGGCCGGCGGCTCGTAGAGGCCGCCCGACCAGTGCACGAGATCCTTGATCGATTTGGCCGCCAGGAGCGAGCGGTCGGCGTCCAGCGGTTCGATGCCGAGATCCTCGGGACGCCGGATGATGCCGCGCTGGCGCAGGCGCTCCACCATCGCCTTGTCCCGCCCGCGCCCGACCTCGGTATAGCCGGCCACCCCGCGGATCGCCTGCTCGCGCTCGTCCAGCGTCCGGCACAGCAGCAGGTTGGCGATACCCTCCTCGGTGACGATGTGGGTGACGTCGTCGGCGTAGATCATGACGGGCGCGAGTTCGAGCTTGAGCTTGCGGGCGAGTTCGAGGGCATCGAGCTTCTCGACGAAGGCCGGCACCAGCTTGTCGCCGAAGGTCTCGACGAGCTGCACCACGAGCTTGCGCCCGCGCCGCAGGGCCGGATCGCCCTCGCCCCCGGCCTCGCGGCCGGCCTTCATCCAGGTATCGGAGGGGTGGCGCCGTCCGTGCGGGTCCGAGCCCATGTTCGGCGCGCCGCCGAAGCCCGCCACCCGGTTGGTGGTGACGGTGGAGGAATGGCCCTGGAGATCGATCTGCAGGGTCGAGCCGATGAACAGGTCGCAGGCATAGAGCCCCGCCGTCTGGCAGAAGGCGCGGTTGGAACGCAGGCTGCCGTCCGATCCGGTGAAGAACACGTCCGGCCGCGCGCGGATGTAGCGGTCCATGCCGACTTCCGAGCCGAAGCAGTGGATCTGTTTCACCCAGCCCGATTCGATGGCCGGGATCAGGCTCGGATGCGGATTGAGCGCCCAATGGGTGGCGATCCGGCCCTTGAGGCCGAGCCGCTCGGCATAGGTCGGCAACAACAATTCGATGGCGGCGGTCCCGAACCCGATGCCGTGGTTGAGCCGGCGGATGCCGTACTCGGCATAGATCCCCTTGATCGCCATCATGGCCATCAGGATCTGCGTCTCGGTGACGGCAGCGGGATCGCGGGTGAACAGAGGCTCTACGTAGAACGGCCGGTCGGCCTCCACCACGAAATCGATCCGGTCGCCGGGGATGTCGACGCGGGGGACCTTGTCGACGATCGCATTGACCTGGGCAACCACGACCCCGTTCTTGAAGGCCGTCGCCTCCACCACGGTGGGCGTGTCCTCGGTATTGGGGCCGGTATAGAGGTTGCCGTCCCGGTCGGCGCTGACGCCGGCGATGAGCGCCACGTTGGGCGTCAGGTCGATGAAGTAGCGCGCGAAGAGTTCGAGGTAGGTGTGCACCGCCCCGAGCTCGATCTGTCCGCCGTAGAGCATCTTGGCGATGCGCGCGCCCTGCGGACCGGAATAGGAATAGTCGAGCCGCCGGGCGATCCCCTGCTCGAAGACATCGAGATGCTCCGGCAGCACGATGCCGGACTGGACCATGTGCAGGTCGTGGACGCGGGCCGGATCGCAGGCGCTCAAGGCGCGGGCGAGGCAATCGGCCTGCTTCTGGTTGTCGCCCTCGAGACAGACCCGGTCACCGGGCTGGAGGATCGCCTCCAGGAGATCCACGGCTTTAGCCGCCGGCACCACCTTGCCGTCCGCATGCGGGCCGGCCCGCGCGATGCGCGCATCGCGGGCGGTCCGTTCCTGACGCCAATCGGTCATCCGATCCGCTCCTCGCGCTGACGCTCCGGCCCGTATGCGCCGAACGCGTGGTTTGCCCGACTCGATATCCGCGAGCCGCAATTCTGGGTCTTTTGGTATTCCGAATTGCGGAAATGTCAATCCTGGGTATACTGAACGAAATAAAAAACGAATCGCCGAACACGGGAAGGAGCCACCAGATGGCCTGCGCATACGAGAGCCCGCCCCACGCCACCCGACTGCGTACAGGGGAGGCGGGACGATGACGATCTTCGGCGTCGCGCTGCTGGCCCTCTGCACCCTGATCGGGGTGTTCCTCGGCGATCTCCTGGGCGTCGCCCTCGGGGTGAAGGCCAATGTCGGCGGGGTGGGGCTCGCCATGATCCTGCTCATCGCCGCCCGGTCCTGGCTCGTCGCCAAGGGAAAGCTCGGCCACGGGGTGAAGCTCGGGGTCGAGTTCTGGTCGACCATGTACATCCCCATCGTGGTCGCCATGGCGGCGCAGCAGAACGTGGTGGCGGCGGTGCGCGGCGGCCCGATCGTGCTCATCGCCGCCACGGTCTCGCTCCTGCTGTGCTTTGGCTGCGTGGCCCTGCTCGGTCGGTTCGGCCGCCGGGAGGAGGCGGAGGCGAGCGAGCAGGTCCGGCACGGCGGCGCGGTGATCGCCGGCGACATCGACGACACACCGGCGCCCGCGCCGCGGCCCCTCTCCGCCCCGCATTCCCGTCCCGGCACAAAGGCGTGATCCCATGCTGCACATGATCGAACACGTCTTCGTCGAACAGAGCCTGGTGGCCGCCTTCGCGGTGGTCGGGGCGCTGATGCTGATCTCGAACTTCGCGGGAAAGACGCTCACCGCCGGCCGCGTCCACGGCTCGGCCATCGCCATCGTGCTCGGGCTGGTGCTCGCCTACGTCGCCGGCCTCTATACCGGCGGCAAGAAGGGGGTCGCCGACCTGCCGGTCTTTGCCGGAATCGGCCTGATGGGCGGGGCGATGCTGCGCGATTTCGCCATCGTCGCCACCGCCTTCGAGGTCGACGTGGTGGAAGCGAAACGCGCCGGGCTGCTCGGCGTGGTGGCGCTGGCGCTCGGCACCATCATCCCGTTCGTGGTCGGGGCCCTCACCGCGGTGGCCTTCGGCTATACCGACGCCGTCAGCATCACGACCATCGGCGCCGGGGCGGTCACCTACATCGTCGGCCCGGTGACCGGGGCGGCGCTCGGCGCCGATTCTGCCGTGATGGCGCTCTCGATCGCCACCGGTGTCACCAAGGCGGTGATGGTGATGGTGGGAACGCCGCTGGTGGCCAAGCTCATCGGCCTCGACAACCCGCGCTCGGCCATGGCCTTCGGCGGCCTGATGGGCACCGTGAGCGGAGTCGCCGGAGGCCTGGCCGCCACCGATCCGAAGCTGGTGCCGTACGGCGCATTGACGGCGACCTTCCACACCGGCATCGGCTGTCTCGTCGGCCCGTCGCTGTTCTACCTGATCGTGCGGGCCATCGTGGGATGAGACCGGGGGCGTCATCCGTCCAGCCTCTGGACAGGGATCGGCAGGGGAGAGTGTGGTGGACGAACACGTGGCGGAGCGCGAACTCCTCTCCGACCAGATCCGCAATGCGCTCACCGACGAGATCGCGGCCGGCACGCTGAGTGCCGGCACCGCCCTCGACGAACAGGATCTGGCCGATCGCTTCGGGGCCTCGCGTACGCCGGTGCGGGAGGCCCTGCGCCAGCTCGCCTTCAACGGCCTCGTGGAGCTGCGCCCGCGGCGGGGCGTCGTCGTCACCCGCATGACGCCGGAGCGGGTCATGGACATGTTCGAAGCCACCGCCGAATTCGAGGCGATGTGCGTGCGTCTCGCCACCTACCGGATGACTCCGCTGGAGCGCAGCGCCCTGATCGATCTCCACGACCGCTCCGGGACTCCCGTGGAAGCCGGCGATTTCGACGCCTACGATTCGCTCAACCGCAGTTTCCACGAGGCGCTTTACGGCGCGACCCATAACGGCTTCCTGCTGGAACAGGCGCTGGCCTTGCGCACCCGCCTCTCGGGGTTTCGCCGCACACAGCTGCGCCACGGCGACCGCATCCGCCGCTCCCGCGCCGAGCACGGCGAGATCCTGGCCGCCATCGCCGAGGGAGACGGCGAGGCCGCCGCACGCCGGATGCGCGCCCACATGCTCAACGCCGCGAGCGCATTGGGGCATTACATCGACGCGCATTCCGGAGCGTGACGCGATTCGGGTGAGCGGCACGCCTCAGAACGCAAAAACGGCGGAGCTTGGAGGCTCCGCCGTTTGTGTGTGTGGTTTGGTCTAGTCTGTAGTTTTGGTTGCGGGGACAGGATTTGAACCTGTGACCTTCAGGTTATGA
>NZ_JAAHTB010000015.1 GCF_010692745.1 Methylobacterium sp. BTF04 | reverse complement strand
TGGCCTTGCGCTTCGGGACGGAGGGCTGCGACGACTTCTGCCCCTTCGACGGCGGCAGGCTCGAATTGTCCGGCGTCTTGGGCGGCAGGCCGAGCTTCGCTTCCAACGCCGCGACCCGTGCCGTCAAACGCGCGTTCTCGGCCATCAAGGCGGCATTCTGGGCCACCAACGCCTCGATCCGCTCCATCAGCGCGGCGATCAGGGCATCTTTGTCGGACAGGGCGGCGAGTGGCTTCACCCACCCTTTGATTCACAGACGAGCCCCGCCGTCGAGCGGAAATGCGGCCTCCGTCCCGCAGCCCACGTCCAACCACCACGCCCAAGGACCTGAGCAATTACCCATGTCCAATCAAGGACGTAAGCTCCATCTTAATATTTGATACGACTGATCCGAAGTGCTGCTGGCCGAGCATACGAAAAGCTTCGATAACGGCAGGATTACCAATATTTGCCGCCGGGTTTAAAGAATATAGGGCATTACTAGGCCGGAAAACGCCTGCAGAGCGCCTAACCTCAAAAAGATCTAAGTTGCTATTCGCAATAGCAGCCTAGAAATTCAACGAAATTTTTGGCTTGTATTTTGAAGAATTAAACGAATAGTAACGACCGCTGGAGTAAGGAAAAATGTCAAGGACAGTTAAGCCGCCTGCATATATTCCAGACCCAAATGCATATCCATATCCACGATTTGCATTATCAGTCATCTTCGTCACTCTCCTCGTCGGCTAATTCGTCGAACATATCTATGTATTCTTTTTCAGACTTGTCTTTCTTGAAGCCCGGTGGATACCCGCTCGGATAGCTCTCGATAGCCTGAATAAATAAATAAATAATCCTGTTAGTGGCGGACTTTTTTAAAATAAGATCTTGAAATTTACTTTTTCCAGCAAGACTATTAGTGTAAATATAGATCTCTTGAGCATATGTATATATATCATGCAAAGGAGAAGCTGTGCATGTTAAACTATCATAACCGCTAATCTCCGCTCGCCAAAAGCTCATCCCAGGTAAATTTTTAAGTAAGCGAGACGATTTTGGAAATTTTTCCGACAGTGGATCGAAGGTCCAGTAGAGATTTGGGCAATTGGCTATGATGAATTCACCGAGCGCGATACCCATATCGAACACGACATTGCAGCCGGCAAAATCTTCGATCCAGGCATGCTTGTAGAAAAAATAAGCATTGCCCGGTGCGTTGAGATCTTCGGGATGATAGAGCAATAAGCCGGCGTAGTCGTTGCCCCACCGGTTGATTTTACGAACGCCGCGTTCAGTCGAATTGATGGTCACGCGGAAATTCTGCTGCAGCCATGCCTGAAAAAATGCCAAGCGTTGATGGCGTATACGCATGAAGTAATCGAAGTTTTCGACGGCCTGCTCTCGTGATAGAAGGCGCTCCTCTTTTTTATGGGGCGGATCGTAGACCGGGTAGTCGCGAAGCGCGCGCAACAACCGCCTCCGTCGCAACCACATACCAGGCGGCAGTAATGCTGAGAACTCACTGGACCTCGGCCGTGGCGGCAAGCTTCCGTCATCCTGCGCCTCAAAGAAGCTGGTTTTGGGAGCCGCCGTGGCCTCATCTTTCGCGGCACGCTTGAAAGAAAGCAGGAGCCAATTCCATATGAGGTGCTTGTCTGGTCGAGAGTCGAGTTCTAATCCCCCACATATCGTAAGCCCATACTTTATCCTATAATCGCAAATCAAATAGGACTCTTCTAAAACATACTCTTTCATATCTCCGTTTTTAAATCCCGTAATAAGCGGTCTTTGGAAGCTCAATCTACTTTCCCCGCCTGGAAGATCTCTTGCCCTTCTGATGGAAACATAGACCGGGTCGAAGTCCCAGTGAAGATGAGGATATTTGATGGTGATAAATTCGCCGAGCGCGATTCCCATATCGAAAACGACATTGCATCCGATGAAATCGGCAGTCCAGTGTTGCTGGTAGCAAAAGTAAGCTGCCCTGGCCGCAGAAGGATCGTCAGAATGATAAAGAAGAAAGCCAGCGTAAAAATTGGCCCATCTATTGAGCCTACGGACACCACGCTCCGAGGGTTCGATCTTTACACGAAAATGCTGTTGCAGCCAGCTTTGAAAGAAAGCTAGCCGCTGCTGGCGAACACTCATGAAGTATTCGAAATTTTCCGCAGCCTGCTCCAGCGAGAGTAGGCGCTCCTCCCTCCTGTGAGGGGGGTCGTAGACGGGATAATCGCAAAGCGCACGCAGCAATCGCTTCCTGCGCAGTCGCATGTACAGCGACAGTGGGGGGGCAGCAGTTGCGTGCTCGCTTGATTTCTTCTTGGGCACATTCATGAATCTCTGCTACACTTATCAAGATTAAAGGGGCTCGTTTTTCGATTCTCCTAGGACAACGACATCGTCGGGCAGTCTCGAAAAATAAAGGCTTTGTTTGATATGAAAAACAAAACTATTGGATCTGTCTCGAAAACCGTCTGAACCAATCAGACTCTTTTGGCAGGCACCTGCAATTGCTCCATACCCGGTCCTAAAGGTATCATCCTTCCAAAGTCTTGGCATCCCATCGATTATCGGCTTGAGATAAGTGGGGGAGCGAAAGCTCACCGGTTCTATCTCGTGGCCCCGATAGATTTCCCAGTACAATTCCGGGCGCCTCCAAATCAGGTACTCACCGATGAAAATTCCAAGGTCGATCATTACATTGTAACCGGCCCGGCTGTCCGTCCAGGCTGGCGTATAGGTCGCGAATATCCGGAGATCGCAGGCTGTGCTTTCGATTGCCCCACCGCCGAAATCACGGACCCACCGCTCGATGGCGAGTACACCCTCCGGCGTCAGACTGGCAGCGACACCGAACTTTCGTCGCAGCCAATCGAAGAAGAACGCCAAGCGCTCCTGCCGCACACGCAGAAAGTAATCGAAGTTCTCCCGAACCTGCGTTTCGGTCAGGTCGGCTTCCTGTGTTTTATAAGGAACGTCATAGAGCGGGTATCCGACGAGCGCGCGCCGGACCCGCCAATGGCGGAACCAGAACTTGGGATGAACGACCCCCTGCTTTTTCATCGTTGAAGCCGACAACCGCCAAGGTGGCTCGGCCTCGGATCGAGATCGTCGAAGCGACCCAAAACGCCGCGAGCCAAGAGCCGCGCCTCCTTAGCGCGAGACACCAGCCGCCGCCGGATCGGCGCTGCGGCCATATCTAGATATTGTCTTAAGGCGAATAAAGCCAAGTTACTCCTCCCCGCGCACCATGGAACACCATTGCCCGGTCGATCCTGCATCAATTCGCCGATCTATAGAAAGTCATTTCCTAGCTATAGCTCCAGTGTTATGCGGCGCAAAGATAAAGTTACAATTCAGACGCGCAAAAAATAATTGCGCACAATCTGGACGAATTTTCGAGGAAAGTATGCGGTGGGTGGCGGTCATTGTCTTCGCGTCTATCGTTTCGCTCGAGCGTATTGAGCGGCAATGACAACGGTGGATGAAGCATCCGTCACGGATTTGGGCCTAGCCAGTCTTGTCACGATCTTGCGCTTCCATGGAATCGCCGTCGATGCTGATCAGCTGACCCATCGGGCCGGCGGGCGGACCTTCGGGATTGCCGAGATCGTTCGCGGCGCACGCCAGCACAACCTCAAAGTCCAGGCCCGCACGTCCCGTATCGGCCGTCTTCCGCGCCAGGCACTGCCGGCCATCGTCCGGCTGACCGATGGGCGTTTCGTATTGCTGGCCAAGGTCGTGGAGGAGACCGTCCTGCTTCACGACCCCGCGACCGGCCGCCCGAGCCTCGTTGCGATGGCCGCGTTTGCCGAGATGTGGGACGGAACGCTGATCCTGATGGCGCGGCGCGCGGGGCTGTCCGATCTCGGGCGCCGGTTCGATATCGGCTGGTTCCTCCAGGCGATGCACAAGTACCGACGTCTGCTCGGCGAAGTCCTGGTCGCGTCGCTGTTCATCCAGATCTTCGCGCTGGTCACGCCGCTGTTCTTCCAAGTGGTGATCGACAAGGTGCTGGTCCATCGCGGGATCACCACCCTCGATCTCCTGGTGATCGGCCTCGTCGTCGTCGGCATTGTCGAGAGCCTGCTGACGAGCCTGCGCACCTACCTCTTCGCCCACACCACCAACCGCATCGACGTGGAGCTCGGCGCGCGCCTGTTCCGGCACCTGCTGGCGCTGCCGATCGGCTACTTCGAGGCGCGCCGCACCGGCGACTCCGTCGCGCGCGTCCGCGAACTGGAGAACATCCGTAACTTCCTGACGAGCTCGGCACTCACCCTGGTGGTCGACCTCGCCTTCACCGTCATCTTCCTCGCGGTGATGCTTGCCTACTCGCCGTTCCTGACCGGCATCGTCCTGGTCTCGATCCCGCTCTACGTCGCCATCTCGGCCCTGCTCTCGCCGCTGTTCCGGCGTCGCCTCGACGAGAAGTTCGACCGGGGCGCCGAGAACCAAGCCTTCCTCGTCGAGAGTCTCACGGGCGTCGAGACGTTGAAGGCCATGGCCGTAGAACCGCAGATGCAGCAGCGGTGGGAAGAGCAGCTCGCCGGCTACGTGCGCGCCAGCTTCCGCGTCCTTTCGCTCGGCAACACAGGCAGTCAGGCGATCCAGCTCATCAGCAAGATGGTGACGGCCGCGATTCTGTACTTCGGCGCCAAGGCCGTGATCTCCGGCACCATGACGGTGGGCGAACTCGTAGCCTTTAATATGCTGGCCGGCCGCGTCGCCCAGCCGGTCCTGCGGCTCGCACAGGTCTACCAGGACTTCCATCAGGCCCGCGTCTCGATCGCGCGTCTCGGCGACATCCTGAACGCGGCCCCCGAACCGGCCTATGCGCCCGGCAGCGCCACCCTTCCGGCGATCCGCGGCTGGATCGCGTTCGATCGCGTGACCTTCCGCTACCGGCCCGACGGTCCACCGGTTCTGCACGACATCCACCTCGCCATCGAGCCCGGTCAGGTGGTGGGTATCGTCGGGCCGTCAGGATCGGGTAAGTCCACCCTGGCCAAGCTCGTCCAACGCCTCTACGTGCCCGAGAGCGGACGCGTGCTGGTCGACGGAACCGACATAGGCGTCGTGGATGCGGCCTGGCTGCGACGACAGGTCGGCGTCGTGCTGCAGGAGAACGTGCTCTTCAACCGCTCCATCCGCGACAACATCGCCCTCGCCGACCCGAGCCGCCCGATGGACCGGGTCATCGCCGCCGCCGAACTCGCGGGCGCCCACGACTTCATCAGCGCCCTGCCGCAGGGCTACGACACGCTGGTCGGCGAGCGGGGCTCGACCCTCTCCGGCGGCCAGCGGCAGCGCATCGCCATCGCCCGTGCCCTGATCGGCGACCCGCGCATCCTGATCTTCGACGAGGCGACGAGCGCGCTCGACTACGAGAGCGAGCGAATCGTCCAGGACAACATGCGCCGGATCGCCCAGGGGCGGACGGTTCTCATCATCGCCCACCGGCTCTCCACGGTCCGCCGCGCGGACCGCATCCTCACCCTGGACCAGGGGCGCCTCGTCGAGGATGGCAGCCACGACGACCTCGTGACGAGCGGTGGACGCTACGCGAAGCTTCACAGCCTCCAGGGCGGTCTCCATGAAGCCGTCTGACGCCTCGGCCAAGGTCGTCCCGATTACGGCGGCGCGGCTCCACCGTAGCGAGACCGAGTTCCTGCCGGCGGCGCTGGAGATCATCGAGACTCCGGCCTCGCCGCTCGGTAGAATTGTCGCCCTGAGCATCGCCGCCTTCCTGACCATCGCGATCGTCTGGGCGAGCCTCGGCGAGGTCGACATCGTCGCAACGGCGCAGGGCCGCGTGATTCCGACAGGCAAGTCCAAGGTGGTCCAGCCGTACGAGACCGGCGTGGTGCGCCGCATCGCCGTCGCAGACGGCTCGACCGTCAAGGCGGGCGACATCCTGGTGGAGCTCGACCCGACGACCGAAGCGTCCGACGAAGCCCGGTCCCTGTTCGGACTGATGGCGGACCGCCTCGATATCGTACGCTTGCAGGCGCTCCTCGCGGACGATCCGGACGGTTTCAGCCCCGACCCTAACTCGGAACCACGTATCGCCACGACCGCGCGGCGGCAGATGGAAGCGCAGGCCGCCGAGCACCGGGCAAAGCTCGACGGTATCGACCGGCGAACCGCGCAGAAGCGGGTCGAGGGCCGAGAGATCGGCACCGCGATCGAGAAGTTCGAGACGAGCCTGCCGCTGATCACCGAGCAGCGCGACATCCGCCGAACCCTGCTGGCGAACCAATACGGCTCCCGCCTGACCTACCTCCAGGTCCAGCAGCAACTGGTGGAGGGCCAGCACGAACTTACCGCGCAGCGGCATAAGCAGGACGAGAACGGAGAAGCGCTCGCGGTGCTCGAGAAGGAGAAGGCGGAAGCTGTCGCCGGCTACCGCAAGGGGCTGCTGGCGGATCTTGCGAAGGCGGAGTTGTCGGCCGTGGATCACGGCCAGGAAATTCGCAAGGCGGCCCTGCGTCGGGGCCTGCGCACTTTGCGCGCGCCGGTCGACGGTACCGTCCAGCAATCGGCGCTCCATACCTTGGGCGGCATCGTCACGCCGGCCCAGACGCTGATGGTGATCGTGCCAAAGGATGCCAGCATCGAGATCGAGGCGACGCTGCTCAACAAGGATGTCGGCTTCGTGCGCAAGGGGCAGCCGGTCGAGGTCAAGGTGGAAACCTTCACCTTCACCCGCTACGGCCTTCTGCACGGACACGTCTCGAACCTGAGCCACGACGTGGTCACATCCCAGGATGCCGGGGATGGCCGGGGCTCCCGGTCCGACACGATGGACGGCGGCGATGAGCGGGATCGACAGGCCCGCCAGCCGAGCTATGTCGCTCACGTCGCCTTGCCCGACGCATGGATCACGACGGAAGAAGGGCGGGTCCGCCTGGAGCCCGGCATGGCGGTGACGGCGGAGATCAAGACCGGCCGGCGTTCGGTCATCAGCTATCTTCTCTCGCCTCTCGTAAGGCTCAAGCAGGAGGGGCTTCGCGAACGGTAGCAATGTCGCCCTTCGACCACAGCAGGATCGTGTTTGGTTCCGGCATTTGGTGGAGCGGGTTTGACCTGAAGTGGCAAGGCTCGGCGGACCGTGCTTTGCCGATGGCTTCATAGGGCGTGAGGCCCCTTAGGGTTTTCGAGCGCCGTCCGCGACGTTGTAGGCGCTGACGACGTCCGCCAAGTGGGCGCGGAGCAGCTCATGGCTGTCGTAACGGGAGCGTTTGACCGTCGCGTTTTTGAACGTGCCCTTCATCCGCTCGATCTGACCGTTGGTCCAGAGGGGACGCGGCTTGGTCAGCCGATGGTCGATCCGGTCCGAAGCCAGCCGGTCCGGTCACTATCGCAGAAGACGGCTCACTTGGTCGGGTAGGAGTTGAGATCTTCAGCCTTGATCTAATGGACTGTTTTGAGGTCGAGGCGGATGCAAGCGTCATGAAAGCGTGGAGAGCGAGTTGGACGGGCGGATTGCATTTGGCTGGATCGATTGCGGCGTGGCGAGGCATAGAAATGTTCTGATAGGTACGGCCAAAAAACCACCCCGCCGGGGAGCGCAAAGTAAATTTAATTATTTAAGATGAGATTATATGTACTAATAACAGTGAATCAGATTGATCGTTGATAGACTTGTCTTTTTAGAGAGAGGATCTACCAAAATATGTTTGCTATCGAGCAAATTTTCCGATGTATTTTTTCGAGATATTTCCGAATATTGAGTTGCTACGTTTTAAATTAATCTTATAATACAAAAATCGTCACAAGTTTGGGCGCGAAAGCTCGTCTGCAACGTGGGTAAATATCACGCATGTATGTCACACAAAGTGGTCAGGCTCAAAGATTTGATATTACTGGCGTCTTTGCGAGGCATGTCCAATTCTTTCCTCGGCACTGTTAGCCGGTTGAGCTGTTGATCCGCAAAAAATAGAAAATTCAACGATCTTCGCTGTCGATGTGGCGTGGCGGTGTCGATGACGCCGTGGTCCTGAATGCCGTCACAGCAGCGATCACTCGTTGCGCCGTGCTGTTCTGCGCGACTTAAGCGTGCCCGCCGGTAGGCGCGAGGAAGCGCTTCTACGCCGATATCCGTTTGGAGTTTGAGGAAGGGCCCTCTGCTTTATCGGTAGAGCCGGGCCGGTAGGCGAACAGGAAGTGCATGATAGTGTGGCGAATCTCCAAGAACAATTGGCCTACCTGGTTTGACGATCAGAATTCGATGATGTGCAAGGTCAAGTTAAGACGATCGTTTTCACTGAGCCACCACCACCGACATCAAGCAGGTTGCCCGCGCACGACCTGAGACAGAGGAGCGCAGCGCGTGCGCGAACAGAATTAACATGGGATGTGGCGCTCCATGCGGGATTGTGCATGTCTCTGAGGGGCCGGTTCTAAAATGCATGTTCGCGCCGGCTTTTCATGTCCTGCTGCGTCTGGCGAGGCAGGGCCATCGGAAGGATGCAGGGAATGAGCAACGGCTACCCGCTCTTGATTCTGGCCTTGGGCACGCTCGGGGGAATCTTGTTTTTGGCGATAGGCGCGCGGAAACAGGTGGCGGACCTGAAGAATGATCCCGCCCGGTCCAATATCATCAAGGATCATGGCGGCCCGCCGCGCCCGAACCGTCCGGGGACGGAGCATTAGTCCAGTCAGCGTCCTCATGCTCTGAGGACCGCTTACGGCGCGACGCTGACGGCGACGGACATGTCCAGGAAGGCGTCGGACGGTCCGACGAAGCTGCCGGTCATCGGCATGGCTTGGCGGATGTCGCGGGCCACGGCGACCGGGATCAGGTTGGCGCCGCCGACGCTGCGATTGGTCGGATCGAAGGTGATCCATCCCGCGCCGGGGAGGTAGACCTCGGCCCAGGCATGGGTCGATCCGGCATCGGCGGAGCCCAGGAGCGTGCGCGTCGGATCATGAAGATAGCCCGAGACGACCCGGGCTCCGAAGCCCAGGCTGCGGACCGCTTCCACGAAGAGCGTCGCCAAGTCCCGGCAGGAGCCGGCGCTCAACGCCAGCGTCTGGCTTGGCGACTGGGTGCCCTCGTCTTCGCGGGCCTGATAGGCGATGGCGTTGCCGATGCCGGAATTGATGTCCTTGAGCAGGGACAGGGTATCGGTCGGGTAGCCCGCGACGAACCCCTGCGCCCAGGCCTGCAGACCATCCCCGCCAGGATACTGCCGGACCGTCAGCGCCCCCAGGTCGGTCCAGTCGTCGTCGGAATACCGGAAAGGAAACGCGATGGCGGAGGCTGCGATATCGAAGATCGGATACGCCACCGCGGACAGCGCGACGCGGCAGAAGCTGTCGATCGTCAGCGTATCGGACGGCAGTGCGAAGGTCACCGTCGCGACGGCGTTCCCGGCGACGTCATTGGCCCAATTGACCGTCGCGGCCGGAGTCACGGTGATGACGCTCGAGACGAGCTTCAGTTCGCGGGTCTCGCGCGGTCGCAGCATGAGCCGGTGTGCCCCGAGGCTGACAGGCTGCCGGTAGCGATAGGTCGTCTGGTGATGGATGCGTAGCTCGACCAACGGGTACTCCCAGGGGACCAGTCCCACCGGGGGTCACCGAACGGACTATTGAGGTCAGACAGTGACACAGGGCCGGGAGCGCCGCCCTGACAATTCGTCGAGACCGCGCGTGAACAGTGGACAGCGATGTCGGTGTCCGCGGAGGCGAAATATCCGCTTCGACGCCTGCGGCTCTCCATTCGGGCCGCCCCCCCTCGTCGAGGGCTTTCCGTGGACCAGGAGAGCAGCAAGGACATTCAGTATCTCGGATTGTCGGCGTCGCTCCGCGGTGACCTGATCGTCCAGGGAAGGCGTCTTTCCGGCAGAAAAAACGCCATCCGCGTCGGCAGGCGGTGAGGGCGAGACGCAGGGCAGCACCGACGACCGCGTTTAGGAACGCGGTCTCCTGACGGACGCGGCTACAAAGCCGGAACCACGATCTCGACGCGGACACCCCGCGCGTCGATGGTGCGGGTAAACCGACCCTGCAAACTCCGCTCGATGGTCTGCGTCAACAGGCGGGAGCCGAACCCCGTGCCATCCGACTTGGCCGGCTCGGCACGGGCGATCTCCTCGTTCCACGCGATGCTCAGCGCCTCGTCTTCGATCCGTCCGTCGAGGGTCAGCGTTCCGTTCCCCGACAGTGCGCCGTATTTGGCCGAGTTGGTCGCCAGCTCATGGAAGATCATCGCGTAATCGTTGATGTGCTCCGCCGGCACCCGAACGCCATCGGCGATCGAGACCGTGATGTTGGTGCCGGTGACGTAGGGGGACAGGATGCGCTGGGCGAGATCCTGAAGCTTCACGATGCCCTGATCCGTCTTGAGCGATCGCGTGGCGAGGGTGGTCGCTTCATGGAGCACGCCGAAACGCCGCGACAGGTCCTCGGCGAAAAGCGGGGTCGACTTGGCGTCCCGGGCAACGATGGCCGTCAGCGCGCGTGCGACCGTGAACATGTTCGAGATGCGGTGGGCCAATTCCGCGGTCACGAGCCGTTCGGCATCCTCCGCACGCTTGCGCTCGGTGATGTCGAGGAAAATCGCCTGGACCCATTCACCCACGCGACCCGCCTCGCCACCGACGCCCCGCGCCGAGATCCAGCGCGCATCGGGCTCGTCACCGATGCGAAACTCGAAATCGTAGGGATGGGGGTCTGTCGCACTCGCCTCCCAATCGAGAATCATCCGGTGGCGGTCCTCGGCGTGCACCTTGGCGAACAGCGTCTCGGCGCTGACGACGGTCTCGGACGTCCCCCAGAACTCACGGCAGAGGCCATCGAGCTGCGCAAGCTGACGCGACGGCGACCACGCCCATAGGCCGACCCCGCCACGGTGGATCGCGGCGGTGAAGCTGGCGAGCGTCCACTCGTCGCCGGTCAGTTCGGAACCCTCGGTCATATGCGTCCTGGATCGCGCGTGAAGCGGGTGGTCCGCTGCGAACATCGGTCAGCGGCCAACCGCAGCGTTAGCACCTTCGCTCCCCGAGCGGCACGATGTCTCCAGGATGGTGTCAGGGACTGTGGCGTCGGTCCAGTTGCAACGGTCATCGTCGACAAAGGCCGGACGTCGCAAAGGCGCCCGGATGGAGCCGGGCGCCGAGGCTTAAGACCGTGTCAGGTCACCACCGGTGATGCCATCCGCCATGCCAGCCCACAGGGCGGGCATGGCCACGCCATCCCCAGGCCCGGTGGAATCCGACAGGGCGGTATCCACCCCAGCGGTGCCACCGGGGACCATACCATCCGACCCGGCGATACCCATAAAACGCTGGGCGAACCACGACGGGGCGATAGACCACGTTCGGGCGGCAAGAGCCGTAATACCCGCGATGCCCACCGATTCCGCAGCCATCACGGGCCTCGGCGGAGCCTACGGTCACAGCAAGCGTGCTCAGGGCAAGAATAGCTGCGCCAGCAAATTTCATGCGCATTGGTGTTTCCTCTGTTGCGATGATGCAGAAACAGAGATCTCACGATAAGTGTTGCGTTAATTTAGGCTCGAATATGTTGCAAATTGTATCAGATCTACGCCAAGTGTTGGCGTGTAGGTTGATCTGAATCGATGGGCGATGCTCCTTAGGCCTTTCGGGACGCTTCGGTCGGTCTTCGCCGATGTTGAGCGGCCAGCGCTCTGCAGCACGCAAGCGCCACGCGACGGCGATGCGGTCGCCCTCCCATCACGCTCCGGTGCGTCGGCCCCGCTCCCCCCAGTCAGACTGGACGACCGGCGTCGTCCGCATCCCTCGAGAGATAGAGAACCATCAATTCGCCCGTGGCGCGGATGGCGTAATCCCGGGTCGCCTCGCCGGCATGGGGCGGAACGAGGTCCGTGACGGCCCTGCCATCCAGGATGGTCATGAGTTCGGTTCGGGCCATGCCGGATTCGATGGCTTCCCGGACGGCACGCTCGTCGTAGACTCGTGATTCCGGCGCGACTGGAGAGATCGGAATCAGGTGCGGCGCTCCGGATCGGTCGGGGTGCCCGGCTCGGGATCGGGTCCGATGCCGGGCTCGACCGGATCGTCGATGGGAGGCTCCTCGAACGGGGCCGAGGGTTCATCGGAGCCGAGCGGCCGCTCGCCGGGGTAAGGGCGAGGCGGCAGCTCGAGCGGGCTATCGCCGCCAGGGGCGGGCTCGGGCAGTCCTGGATTGGCCATTCGAAGGTCCTCCACGCGTGTTTCCGTCGATAGGTCTGGTGGGACCGGGCGGCGCCCGGAACTGCACGATGCCCGCCCTCAAGACCGTGCCGGATGGCTCCCCGAAGAGGTCGGGATTGCCGGAAAGTCCGCTATCCGCTCGCGACCTCTGGGGCTGCTCAGGCCGCTCCCATGGCCAAGGCGAGGCGTTCGCGGGCTCGGCTCACGCGGCTCTTCACGGTGCCGGGCTGGCATCCCAGTACGGCCGCCGCCTCTTCGTAGAGCAGGCCATCGACCATCACGAGAAGCAGGGTCTCGCGGTGCTCGGCCGTGAGGCTGTTGAGGGCGGCTTGCAGTTCGATGAGCCCGACCCGGTGCTCCTGCTCGGGCTCCAGGCTCAACGTGGCGGCAAAGGCGCCATCGATGTCCTCGACCTCGCGACGAAGGCGCTTGCGCTGATTGATGAAGGTGTTGCGCAGGATCGTGAACAGCCAGGCGATGAGGTTGGTACCCGGTACGAACCCTGACCGGTTCTCCCAGGCCCGCATCAAGGTCGTCTGCACTAGATCGTCGGCCTCTGCGGCATTCTGGGATCGGGCGAGGGCGTAGCGCCGAAGCCGCGGCACGGCGGCGACGAGATCGGCCTTGAACGTTTTGGAGACCTGCCCCTCGGCTTCTGCCGCAGACAACGCATCCTCAAGCCGAAGCAGAACGCTGCCCAACCGAGACTTGACCTCGATCACGACCGGAAACGGAAACATCGCATCGAGCCGCCGACCGATCAGATCCTGGATATGACGGGGTAGACCATCGCCCGCGCGCGGGTCGCGAAGCATTGTGACATCTGAGACCACCTGACGACCGCCTTTTACCTGACCGTGGCGCGACTTGCCCGGCGTCCTAGGGCTCGGGCGGGCACCGAGGTTGTCGGTGAGCAATCACGTTCACGTCAATGATCCAGATATACCAGACGATCGAATCCTGAGCGCGGAACCACTGTCCCACGCACTTGTTACGAGCTGGACCGTTATGCGGCGTAGCGCAATCTGGGAGCGACAGTGACACTCGGCGTCGACAGGCACGAACTCCGGCAGATCATCGCCGGCCTCAGCGAGGGGGTGATCCTGGTCGAGCCCGACCAGACCATCGCTTATGCCAACGAGGCCGCCTTGGTCATGCACGGCGCGACGACCGTCGACGAGCTTGGCGAGACCGTGGACGCCTACCGCGAGCGCTTTTCCTTGCGCTACCGCAACAATCGCACGCCCAACCAATATCCCATCGAGCGCGTCGTCTCGGGCGAAAGCTTCCATGACGTCATCGTCGATGTGAAGCGCACCGACAAACCCGACGTCGACTTCGTTCATTCGCTGCGGAGCATCGTGGCGACGGATCGCGACGGTAATCCGAGTTGTCTCGCCCTCATCCTCAAGGATGTGTCCGAACAGTTCGAGGCCGAGGAGCGCTTCGAGAAAACCTTCAACGCCAACCCGGCCCCGGCGGTGATCTGCCGGCTCTCCGACCTGCGCCATGTGAAGGTGAACCTCGGGTTCCTGGAGATGACCGGGTACACCCGCGACGCCGTGATCGGCCGCAGTGTCTACGAGGTCGACGTTCTCGCCAATGCCCGCAATCGGGAGCTCGCGATCTCCCGTCTCAACAACGGCGGCACCATCCCGCAGATGGAGGCGTGCCTCGACCTGCCGGATGGCGGGACCCGCTACGTCATCGTCGCCGGCCAGCCGATGGACCTCGGTGACGAGCCCTGCATGCTCTTCACCTTCGCCGATCTCGAACTGCGCCGGAAGGCCGAGTCGGCCCTGCGTCAGAGCGAGGAGCGCTTCGCGAAGGCGTTCCGCCTCACACCGGTACCGACGGTGCTCGCCAGAGCCGACACCTTCACCATCACGGGCGTGAACGAGGCTTTCAGCCGGGTGTTTGGGTTCGGTGCCGACAAGGTGACCGGCCGCTCGCCGGACGATCTCGGCCTCTGGGTTCACGACGCGGCCCGGTCCAAGTTCGAAAGCGCCGTGACGCGAACCGGTTATGTCCTCGGACTGGAGGTCTGCCTCAAGCACGAGGACGGCACGTATCTCGATTGCCTGGCCTCTGCCGAAAAGGTCGAGATCGGCGAGGAGGCCTACGCGCTCCTCGTCCTGCAGGACATCACCGAGCGCAAGCGCAGCGAGCGCGACCTGTTCGGGGCCATCGAGACCGTGATGGCGGATACCTCGTGGTTCAGTCGCGGCCTCATCGAAAAGCTCGCCAATTTGCGCCAGCCCGGCGGCAGCCACGACGATGCCGTGTCGCCCAACATGACGGTGCGCGAGCGCCAGATCCTCGACCTGATCTGCTCCGGCCTCGGCGACGACGCCATCGCCAAGCGGCTGAATCTGTCGCGCAACACGGTACGGAACCACTCGGCCGCGCTCTACCGGAAGCTCGGGGTGCACAAGCGGTCCGAGGCGATCATCTGGGGCCGCGACAACGGTTTCCCAGCCAGCGCACCGGTTAAATAAAACCGCCGTACCAGTACATCCGCATCATTGTCTGGCGACAGGCAGGCGCCACTTCAGGTGCAAATCAACGACGCCCAGGCATTCGGAGGTACTCATGAGCGAGACCAAGTCGACGTCCACGACCGAGGCGCTCAAAGGTTCGATGAAAGAGGCCATCGGCAAGTTGATCGGCGATGGCAAGGTCGAAGCCGAAGGCAAGGCTCAGCAGAAAACACCGAAGTCCGACGTGAAACCGAAGGCCTCCGACAAGGCTTAGCCTCGGCACCGCATCGCGCACCCTCACCCGTTTCGCAATCAGTTCAGACAGGAAATCCAATCATGGTCGACACCACCCGCATCACCGGCGCCGCCAAGGAACTCGGCGGCAAGATCCAGGGCGCCGTCGGCGACCTGACCGGTTCGAACAAGAATTCCGTCGAGGGCCGCGCCCGCGAGGTCCAGGGCACCGCGGAGAACCTCTACGGACAGGCCAAGGACGCGGTCCGCGATGCTGCAGACCGAGTCTCCGATGCCGCCCACGATGTTGGTGGCCGAGTCCGCGACGCAGTCGACGACTTCGCCGATTCCGATGGCCGCGCCATCAAGGATCGCGCACGTCAGGCGCAGGCTGCCGCCGGGGACACCTACGAGCGCGCCGAGCGCTCCGTCCGCAATGCCGGGCGTGACGCCTACGATTACGCTGAGGACGCCTACGAGAACGGTGGCGATTACCTGCGCCAGGGTGGCCGCGAAGTGACCCATCAGGTCGCCGAGCACCCCATCGCCGCGCTGCTGGTCGCCGGCCTCCTTGGCTACGGCATCGGCCTCCTCATTCATGGCCGCGACTGATCCGCAGCCAGCCCCCTCTCGACCCCTCGGACGACCGAATTCCTCGGACTCCCGACGACCCCGGAGCAATCTAACGTGTCTTCTTCCAGCATCCCCACCTCGCCGCTCGTGGCGAACGACACCCGCACCGTCTTGCTGAATCAGGTGTCCTGGGGCGCCATCTTCGCCGGTGCCGTGACGGCACTGGTGACCCAGGTCATCCTCAACATGGTCGGCGTCGGCATCGGCCTGTCCAGCGTCAGCACCACCGGCGCCGACAATCCGGCCGCTTCGACCCTGTCGATGAGCGCCGGCATCTGGTTCATCGTTTCGGGGATCGTCGCTGCCCTCGCCGGCGGGTTCATCGCGGGTCGTCTGTCGGGCAAGCCGATCACGGGAGCGGCCGGTCTGCACGGCCTCGTCTCCTGGGCCGTCACCACCCTGGTCGTTCTGTACCTGCTCACCTCCGCCGCTGGCGGCATCATCGGCGGCGCTTTTTCCGGCGTGACCAGCACCCTCGGCGGTGCCGGCTCCCTCGTCGGCGGAACCGTGCAGACCGCGGCTCAGGCTGCGGCTCCGTCGCTGTCGAAGATCACGAACCCGCTCGACGGCATCGAACAGTCGGTCCGCCAGCAGGCGGCCGGCCAGGACCCCCAGGCCGCCAAGGACGCCGCTGTCGCAGCGATCCGCGCTGTGTTCACGGGTGACCCGGCCCAGAAGGCCCAGGCCGAGAACCGCGCCGCCGATGCCCTCGCCAAGGCGCAGGGTATCCCGGTCGATCAGGCCAAGGCCCAGATCCAAGACTACAAGAAGCAGTATGAGGAGACCGTCGCTGTCGCCAAGCAGAAGGCCGAGGCCGCAGCGATTGCAGCAAAGTCCGCTGCCACCCAGGGCGCCTTCTACGGCGCACTCGCCCTGATCCTCGGCGCACTCGCCGGCTTCTTCGGCGGCCGCCTCGGCGCGCCGAAGCTCATCGCTTTGACCGACACCTACGGCGCTCGCCGCGTCTGAACCGTCAAACCGGCCGGTCGCGATGACCGGCCGGCCCCGTCACTATACGATCCTCTCTCGCAACCCAGGAGCATTACCATGAGCAGCACCACGGACAAGCTGAGGGGCCTCGCCAACGAGACCGTCGGCAACCTCAAGGAAGGTGTCGGCAAGATCACGGGCAACGACACGCTCGTGGCGGAGGGCAAGGCCCAGGAACTCAAGGGCGAGGCCCAGCGCACCGTCGGCGAGGCCAAGGACGGCGTAAAGTCGGTCGTCGACAAGGTCACCGGCAAGCACTGATCCTACCACTTCGAGAGGGGCGAACATCCTCTCGAAGGCCTTTTCCGAGCCATTCGAATACACAGGAGAGACCCATGAACCGCGATCAATTCCGTGGCGCATCGCGTCACCTGAAGGGCCGCGCCGAGACCGCCCTTGGCGGCGTCATCGGCGACCCGGCCCGACAGATCCGCGGCGCGGTGAACCAGGTGGCGGGTGGGGCGCAATATGCCTATGGCCGTGCGCGTGATCGCGCGGAAGACCTCGCCGACGATGGTCGTCACCTCGCGCGCGAAGTGCGGGACCGGGCCGGCAATCTGATCGAAGACGGCCGCGATTTTGCCCGTCAAGCTCGCAAGCGCGGTCAGACTTATGGGCGTCAGGCCGTCCGCTACGCCGACGACAACCGCACATCCGCCATCCTCGGCCTCGCCGCCGTGGCGTTCGCTGTGGGCTGGCTCGCCCGGTCCAAGCGCTGATCCACCCGAATTCGGAGAAACCCCATGATTCGCAAGCTCCTCACTGCCTTCCTGCTTCCGAAAATCATCGCCTATGTCAGCCGCCGCGTCAGTGGCCGGGCTGCGACCCAGCCGCGTCGGCCCCACTGACCGCAACCGACCTCGCCATCCAACAGCGGACCCTTTACCTGATGAAGCTGACACTCGCCCTTGCCGCCACCTTCACCATCGGCCTGATGGGCCTGCCCGCCGCGGCTGCACCCGTCGGCAGTGCGGTCGACGCTCTCGTTCGCAGCGACCTGACGACGGATTACGTGCAGTATCGCCGCTTCGGGCGTCGCCACGGCTTTCGCGGCGGGCGCGGCTATGGACGGGGTTACGGCTACCGTCGCGGCTATGGCTATCGCCGGGGTCCGGGCGTCGGTGCCGCGGTCGGTGCAGGGGTGGTCGGCCTCGCAGCGGGGGCGATCATCGGCGGTGCGATCGCGAATTCGCAGGCCCAGGCCGGTCCGCGCGGCGTCAGCGCCGATGCGGTGGCAGTCTGTGCGCGTCGGTTCCGGTCCTACGACGCTGCAAGCGGGACCTACCTTGGCAACGATGGCGATCGGCACGCCTGTCCGTAGCGGTCTCGCACCAAGTGGGGAGCGAGCGATCCATGCCTGTCGCCCGGCCCCGCTTGAGTCGTGCGTTCGTCGATCGCGCCGCCTGCTCCCGGCCAATCGCGCCCTCACGGCCTCGTAGTACGCTTCCGATGCTCGCGACTTGGCCGGGCGCACCCCATCGACGGCGGCCGCCGCGACCGGCTGACGGCGACACCCCGGGCGGATGCCTGTCCGGTTATTCGAACCATGACAGATGAAGGACGACCGATGAGCAAGGGCTATCCCTCGATGACCGCGCTGCTGGGCCTGCTGGCCGTGGCCGGTTACCAGAACCGCGACAAGCTCGCCGAACTCTTGAAGGGCCACGGCACCGAGCCGACCCGTTCGACGAACCCGCCGATCCCGAACACGACGTCGACCGGCTCCAGCACCGGTAGCAACCTCGGCAACCTCTTGGGCGGTGTCGGCACGGCCGGCATCGGTGGCCTGATCGCCAGCGGCCTCAGCGAACTCGTCGACCACTTCACCAAGGGCGGCCACGGCGAGACAGCGAATTCCTGGGTGAACCAGGGGCCGAACCGCGAGATTCCCGAGGGCGACCTCGAACGGGCGATCGGTCCGGAGACTCTGGAGCATCTCACGCAGCAGACAGGCCTCAGCCGAGCTGCCCTGTTGTCCCGTCTCTCGCGCGAGTTGCCCTCGGCCATCGATCAGTACGCCACCGACGGTCGCCGTCCCGCCTGACTGGTCCCCGACAAGGGGCCGTGGCCGCCGCTCTCGGGCGTCGGCCACGGTCGTGCCGTGCAAGCCCGTGAGCGACCGATCGGGCGTTCATGAGGCCGCTTTCAGCCAAGTGCCTCAAGCTTCTGCAATTCAGTGCCGACATTGAGGCACAGGCGACGGAACGCGACGAGCCTCCATTGCTTGGAAAGAGCGACAGACGTGCTGAGGCCGGATCATGAAAATTCGCACCGGTTATACCATCGCCTACGATACCTACGGCCCGACGCCGATGACGCTTCTGCTCAACGTACGCCCCGAGCGCCAGCGTGATCTCGTCACCGAAGAGACCATCACCTTCGATCCGCCGGTAGCGGCGCGGCGCTATCTCGACGCTTTCGGCAATGTCGCGACCCGTATCTTCGTGCCGGGCGGTCGGATCACGATGTCGGCGGATTTCCAGATCGAGGATTCCGGCAGGCCGGACGCCTTTGCGCCAAACGCCTGGCAGATCCCGATCCAGGACGTACCGGATGAGGTACTGCAATATCTGCTCGGATCGCGGTATTGCGACACCGACAAGCTGTCCCAGGATGCCTGGAATTTGTTCGGACATACGAACGAGGGCTGGCCCCGCGTTCAGGCCATCGTCGACTACGCTCACGAACGGCTGACCTTCGACTACATGCAGGCGGATGCCACCCGGTCGGCCCATGACGGCCACAGCCAACGGGTCGGTGTCTGCCGAGATTTCGCCCATCTCGCGATCACTTTGTGCCGCTGCATGAATATCCCGGCGCGCTACGCCACGGGCTATCTCGGCGATATCGGCGTCCCCAAGGACCCGGCTCCCATGGACTTCTCGGCTTGGTTCGAAGTGTATCTGCGCGGCCCCGCCGGGCCACGGTGGTACACGTTCGATGCCCGGCACAACACGCCACGCATCGCCCGGATCGTGATGGCCTATGGCCGCGATGCCACCGACTGCGCCCTGACAACGAGCTTCGGTCCGGCTCCGCTGGTGACGTTCCAGGTTCACACCGACGAGGTGAGCGACGACAACGGCGCGTTCGTCGGGTGAGTGCCTTGGGGGCCGGCTGCATCGCTGACGGCGTCGCCACCGACGGCGACCCGATCAAGGTCGGCTCAGTTTTTTGATGGGTTCAGGAACGCACGCGATGCTGGCCGACGAAGTCGACGAAGGCCCGCAGTGGCGCCGGGAGATAGCGGCGACCGGGATAGTACAGGAAGGGCCCTGAAAAGGGTTGCCACCAGGACGTCAGGACCGGCTCCAAAGCCCCGCTGTCGAGGTGCGGCCGTAGCCAGTCCTCGAATAAGGTGATGATGCCGGTCCCCGCGATGGCCGCGTCCACGGCGAGATCCGTGGCGGCCCCGACCCGAACGATGAGCGGGCCGCTGGGGTCGACCCGCACGATCTCCCCATCACGCTCGAATTCCCACGCCGTCATCGTACCGCTCGCGAAGCGGCCGCCGATACAGGCGTGTTTCAGCAACTCGCGGGGGTGGGCAGGACGTCCGCAGCGGTCGAGGTAGGCCGGCGAGGCGGCGGTGGCGAAACGCTGTTCACGCGGTCCGATCGGGATCGCGATCATGTCCTGCTCGAGGCGCTCATCGTAGCGAATCCCGGCATCGCAACCGGCGGCCAGCACGTCGACGAACCCATCCTCGGCCACCACCTCGAGACGGATGTCGGGATAGGCGGCGAGGAAGGGCGGAACGATACCGGGCAGCACGAGCCGGGCCGCACTGACCGGAACATTGAGCCGGAGCGTGCCGGCCGGGCGGTCGCGAAAGCCGTTGACCACATCGAGCGCCGCTTCGACCTCGCTCAAGGCCGGCGTCAACCGCTCCAGAAGACGCGCGCCCGCCTCGGTCGGTGCCACGCTGCGCGTCGTACGGTTCAGCAACCTGACGCCGAGCCGTGCTTCCAGCCGACGGACGGCTTCGCTCAAGCCGGATGCGCTGGTTCCACTCGCCCGCGCACCATCGCGAAATCCGCCTGCCTGCGCGACGGCTACGAAAGCCGCGATGTCTCCAAGATCAGCCGCCACTGTTCGGTCTTTCGTACAGCCTGTGCCGACTGGCCCAACTTATCACACGATAGGGCGCGCTCTAAGTCTCCTCTCACCGCCAGAGGAGAGTGACCATGACCGACATCGCACAAGCCGGGACCTATGCCCTCGGCGACCGTAGCGTGAAGCGCCTGGGTTACGGCGCGATGCAATTGGCGGGGCCTGGGGTTTTCGGGCCTCCGAAGGATCGGGCCGGGGCCATCGCCGTCCTGCGCGAGGCGGTGGCGAACGGCGTGAACCACATCGACACCAGCGACTTCTACGGCCCGCACATCACCAACCAGCTCATCCGCGAGGCGCTCCACCCCTATCCGGACGATCTCGTGATCGTCACGAAGATCGGCGCCAAGCGCGGTGAAGACGCGTCCTGGAACCCGGCTTTCTCCGCGGAGGAGCTGACCCGCGCGGTTCACGACAATCTCCGCAACCTCGCGGTGGACGTCCTCGACGTGGTCAACCTGCGCATCATGCTCGATGTCCACGGGCCTGCGGAGGGCTCGATCGCAGAGCCCCTCGCCATCCTCGCCGACCTCCAACGCCAGGGTCTGGTTCGCAGGATCGGACTCAGTAACGTCACGGCCCGGCAGGTCGCCGAGGGGAAATCCATCGCCGAGATCGTCTGCGTCCAGAACGCGTACAATCTCGCGCATCGGGCGGATGATGCGCTCATCGACGCGCTCGCGACGTCCGGCACCGCCTATGTGCCGTTCTTCCCGCTCGGCGGCTTCAGCCCGATCCAGTCGACGGCCCTCACCGAGGTCGCCGAGGGACTAGGCGCGACACCGATGCAGGTGGCACTCGCGTGGCTGCTCGCACGATCCCCCAACATCCTGCTGATTCCCGGCACATCGTCGCTCGCGCACCTACACGACAACCTAGCGGCGGCCGCCCTCGCGCTCTCGGACGATACGATGGGCGTTCTCGATCGGATCGCCGGCGGGCCTACGGAGGGCTGATGCAGCGCGGGCCTGGTCTCGACGGACAATGGACCGGCCGCGTCTCAGCCCTCGTGGCCAGGGGTTGGTGGCGGTCCGCTGGCGACAGGGCAACCGATGCATGACACGCCGCGAGGCGGATGTTCGTCGCCGTAGTGCGAGGATTGAAGACCAGAACAACGGTCAGGTGCGCGGCGAAGGTATGGGAAGCAAGTCATTGCGCGGGGCGCGCAGTGCTTGCTTGATGCGATGGCCACCGGCACGGTTTTCGCCGAACCCTCCTTGTGCGTGCCATTCACGGGCGCCGCTGGAGTGCCGGCAGGGGCGCTGCTCGGCCGCCGGCCCCGCCGCCATGGAACCCTAGCGCCGGTGGCGGCATAGGCCACGCGGACAGGACGAGGGACGGGCATGGAAACGGACGTGACCACCGAGACAGCGCAGCCACGCCTCGAACGGAAGGCGGTGGCGGCCGTGGTCCTCGGCAACGCCCTCGAATTCTACGACTTCACCATCTACGCCTTCTTCGCCAAGCCGATCGGCGAGGCGTTCTTCCCCTCGGAGAACGCCACCGACAGCCTGCTCGCCTCCCTGGCGCTGTTCGGCATCGGCTACGTGATGCGGCCCATCGGCGGCATCCTCATCGGGGCCTTCGCGGATCGGGCGGGGCGCAAGCCGGCCATGCTGATCACCATCGCGCTCATGGCGATCGGCATGCTGATGCTGGCCGCGGCGCCCGGCTATGCGACGTTGGGGGGCTGGTCGCAGGTCATCGTCATCGTCGGCCGGCTCATCCAGGGGCTGGCGCTCGGGGGCGAGGTCGGCCCGTCCACCGCTTACCTTCTCGAAGCGGCGCCGCCCAAGCAGCGGGGCTTCGTGGCGAGCTGGCAGATCGCCAGCCAGGGCTGCGCCGCCCTGATCGCCGGCATCGTCGCCTCCGCTCTCACGTTCGCGGTGGGCGACGCGGCGATGGGCGCCTGGGGCTGGCGCGTGATGTTCGCCCTCGGGATCGGCGTGGTGCCGGTGGGCCTGATCATCCGCAGCCACCTGCCCGAGACCGCCGGAGACCAGGCCGATCCGGCGGCGGCCGATTCGACCTTCGCGGTGGTCAAGCGCCTCGTGCGCGAGCACGGACGGATGCTGCTGCTGACCTTCCTGATCATCGCGGCCTCCACCGTCTCGAATGCGGTGGGCACCAACATGCCGGTCTATGCCCAGGCCACCCTCGGGCTCACCGAGACGATCTCCACCGCCGTGCCGATCGCGTTGGGTCTGGCATCCATCATCTTTCCGCTCCTCGGCGGCTGGCTCGCCGACCGGGTGGGCCGCCGCGCGGTGATGATCTGGCCGCGCGCGCTCATCGTAATCCTAACCATCCCCGCCTTCGCCTGGCTGGTACGGAGCCCGACCGGCCTGTCGGTCTATGCCGTGACCTTCCTGCTGTCGGCCCTGTCCTCGATCAACGCGGCGGCGATCATCGTGGCCATTCCGGAATCCCTGCCCCGCGCGGTGCGCAGTGCGGGCCTGTCCATCGTCTATGCCTTTTCGGTCTCGATCTTCGGCGGCAGCACGAACTACGTCGTCAACAAGCTCATCGCCCTGACGGGCGACAAGATGGCTCCGGCCTATTACCTCGTCGGCTTCAGCATCATCGGAACCGTCGCGGCCCTGTTCATGCCCGAGACGCGTGGGAAGGATCTGACGTCGGAATCCGAGGCGTGAGCCGACATCCGCGCGCCCGCTTCGGCGTGCAAATTCGGGTGGCGGTCAGTCCCGCTTCGGCGATTGGGAGATCTGCTGGTTCAGGCTCAGTCCGAAAACCAGGCGCACGAGATCGACCTGCCGCGAGACGCCGGTCTTCGCGAAGATCGACTGAACCTGCGTTCGGGTGGTCGAGTAGGCCACGGCAAAACGTTGTGAGGCCTCCGCCATGGACTCGCCTTCGGCCAGGGCAACGGCGAGACGGGCCTCGGCCTTGGTCAAGCCGTAGGCGGTCTGGAGCACGGACGCCGCCGGCATTGGCCCGATCTCCGGCGTACACGCGACAAGCAGCGTCGTCCCGTAGGCGAAGGCGCGACGCGTTTCTCCGCCGAGCGGCAAGACATGGATGACGATCGGAGGCTGGTCGCGGCGGCGCACGGCGAATGCCGTTACGCCATAGCGTCCCCTCTCGTTCGACAAGCTCTCGATTCGGGCGTTCGTGGATGCATCTCGCGTCACGAGACGGCCCTTTGCGATGCGGAGATCCGCGTCGAGAAGGCCGGCGAACGACTCGTTCCAGCGAACGGCCCTGCCATCGCCATCGAGGATCATCGCCGCACGTCCGACAAGATCGAAGGCATCCGTCATGCCGGCAGCCCGCGCCCTCTCGACCGCAGAGGTAAGCAAAGCCGTTCGCCGGAGGGCCGGAACCAACTCCAGAAGCCTCGCCTGCTCGTGCGGCTCGAAGAAGCCCTCTCGGGGTGTCCTCTGGAGCGAGAGGCACCAGAACGCGCGTTCGGACTGGAAGCCGACGCCGGCGAACCAGCGCAGGCCGTGGGGCCCTAGGAAATCCTGATAGTATGGGAGCCGCTCGAACTCCTCTCGCGTCGTGAAATCCTGATCGACTGAAATCCCGCGATCCCGCATCAGGGGAATTGCTGCGAGGCGATGGTCGATCGTGTGCCAGTCTTCGGAAAAATACCGGTCGGTCAGCTCCGTTACCGACGGGGTCGAGATGGTCGCCTCGGCGACTTCGTCAATACGAATGAGAACGGAACCTTCACTGCCCGTGGCGCGAGCCACATTTTCGAGAAAGACCGGCCAATGGCTCGGATCCAGGACTGATCTTTCCAAGCTCGGCGCAAGCTTGGAAAAAGAGTCGTGGTGCAAGCCGGCCATCGAAAAATCCCAGTGACAACTATGTCTAAATGAGCACTGTCGCCGACAGCAAGATCATTTGTGGTTTTTCCTGACGGGATTTGCGGTACAGCGTTCAGCCGTATCATTTTTGTGTTGGCAAGCACTGAGCTTCGTTGCCAGTGCGCTCTGCAGGTTGCTGCGCCGTCGCCATATCGGCGTCCAAGACCTTGCGCGGATTCCGATCCGAACAGGTTGCACCATCGGGTAGACACCTGACCACTTCGCTATGGTCGTACTGCGATTGGCTCCGATACCGTTTGCATCGAGGCGTGACGCCGATCCAGACGCGTGGAATTCCTGAACGCCCCGTGGCCCTCTTCGCAGTCTGATGCCCGCGGGCGCATCGACGCACCGAGGTGCCACCGCGAGGAAATTCGACCCCGTACCGCCCTGGGCAGCATGCCGCCCAGAGACTTCGCCAGCATCGCCTCGCGGACGTACGCGGCCACCCTCTACGTCAACAATGCGCTCTTCGGCATCAGCATATGCACGCCCTTGTTGCCGTCCACCGTTTGGGTGATGCGCAGGTTTCCGGTGAGGGAGCACAGCATGTAGGCTTGGTTGCGGGTGAGTTCGGTGCGGGCGCAGACGTGCTTGACCATCTCGCGCACCGCCTGCCGCATGGCTTCGTCGAGGCTTTCGTGCAGGCCGATCGACATCAGGTCGGTGGGGGTTTCGGCGAACGGCCAGTCGTAGCCGAGGTCCTTGCGCACGGTGAGCCGGAAGGTGCCGGTGAGCCCGGTCTCCAGGGCGGTGATGCAGACCTCGCCGTCGCCCTGCACCCCGTGGCCGTCGCCGGCGTAGAATCCGGCGCCCGCATTGTAGACCGGGAGGTAGAGGGTCGAGCCGACCTTCAGTTCCTTGTTGTCCATGTTGCCGCCGAAGCCGCGCGGCACCGGCGTGCCGACGCGGCCCCAGGCGGCCGGCGGCGCCGTGCCGAGGATGCCGAAGAACGGATCGAGCGGCAGTTCGGTGCCCCAGGGCAGCACGCAGACGCCGCGGGCGACGTCGATGTCGGGGTGGATGGTCTCGTAGTCGGTGAACTCGTCGGGCAGGGTGCCGAGCAGGGGCAGGATCGCCACGAAGCCCCAGTCCTGGCGGAATTTCTGGTCCAGGATCTCGACCTGCAGCACGTCGCCGGGCTCGGCGCCGCGGACATGGACCGGGCCGGTGACGAAGTGCGGGCCGGGGCCGGGCACGCAGGTGTCGAGGGCGACGAGGAGGTCGGCCGGGACCCGGGTCGGATCGGGATGCAGCGATTCGCGGCCCCCCGCCGGAAACGAGTGCAGGGTGACGGTATCGCCGGACTCGATCTCCAGCACCGGCGGAAGCGCGGCGTCGAAATAGCCCAGGACCATCGTGTCGGGGGTCGCGGGAATCTCGTGATGCGTCGGCATGGGCGCTCCTGGGTTCGGGTCAGACGGCGATGTGGCGGGTGAGGTCGGCATGGCTGATCGTGCCGCGCTCGCCCTGCTCGACGATGGCGCCGCGCGAGAGGACCACGACGGAATCGGCGAGCCGGAGCGCGAAATCGAGATATTGCTCCACCAGCAGCACGGTGATCCGGCCCTTGAGGCCGGCGATCACCGTCTCGATCGCGGAGACGATGGAGGGCTGGATGCCCTCGGTCGGTTCGTCGAGCAGGAGGAGACGCGGGCGCGTCGCCAGGGCCCGCGCGATGGCGAGCTGCTGCTGCTGCCCGCCGGAGAGGTTGCCGCCGGGCCGGTGCCAGAGCTCGCGCAGCGCCGGAAATAGCGCCACCGCCTCGTCGATGGCATCGCTGCGCTCCAGCCCATGGGCGCGGGCGGCCACGCGCAGGTTCTCCGCGACGGTGAGATCGGAAAAGATCTCGCGGCCCTGCGGCACGGTGGCGAGGCCGGCCCGCGCGCGCCGGTCGGACGGCCAGGCGGCGATCTCGGCTGCGTCGAAGGCGATCCGCCCGCGGCTCGCGGGGATCAGTCCGGCGAGACAGCGCAGCAGCGTGGTCTTGCCGGCCCCGTTGCGCCCGACCACCGCGAGGCAGGTGCCGGGCGCGATCGACAGCGTGACGCCGCGCAGCACTTGCGCGCTGCCGTAATGCTGGTCGAGGCCCTCGATCGTGAGCCGCATCGGTGGCGGCGCGTCCGGCGTGCTCATCGGCCGAGAAACACCTCGATCACGCGGGAATCGGCGCGGGCGCCGTGCAGGCTGCCCTCGAACAGCGTGCGGCCCTCGTGCAGCACCGTCACCCGGTCGGCGATCGCCTCGACGAAGGCCATGTCGTGCTCGATCACCAGAATGGCGCGGTCCAGGCGGCGGAGCGAGCGGATCAAGGCGGCGGTGCGCTCGGTCTCGGAATCCGAGAGCCCCGCCACCGGCTCGTCGAGCAGGATGATCCGGGGGTTCGAGGCCAGCACCATCCCGATCTCGAGCCATTGCTTTTCGCCATGGGCCAGCGCGCCGGCCTGGGCGTGCTCGCGCGGCGCGAGCCCGGTCTCCGCGAGGATCTCGGCGATGCGCGCGGGGCGTTCGGTGGCCGAGAGCCCGGTGCCGCAGCCGATCTCGAGGTTTTCGCGGATCGTGAGCGCCGGGAAGACGCTCGGCTTCTGGAACTTGCGGCGGATGCCGGCCTTCGCGATCTCGGCCTCCGAGCGCGTGGTCAGGTCGATGCCGTCGCCGATCAGGACGCGGCCGCTGACGGGCTTGGTGATGCCGGATATCACGTCGAGCAAGGTGGTCTTGCCGGCCCCGTTCGGGCCGATCACCGCGCGGATTTCCCCGGGATCGACGGCGAGCGAGAGGGCGTCGAGGGCGCGGAAACGCCCGAACGTCACGGTCAGGTTCTCGACCACGAGGGCGCTCACCGGGGGGCTCCTCCGCGGAGCCAGGTCGGCCTGGTCCTGAGCGTCGCGAGATCGAGCAGGCCGTTGGGCAACGCCAGCACCACGACGAGCACCAGCCCCGACAGGATGAAGGGCCACGCCTCCGGCAGCGCGGCGCTGAGCCAGAATTTGAGGGCGTTGATCGCCACCGCGCCGATCACCGCGCCGCCGAGGCGTCCGATTCCGCCGATCGCCATCCAGACGGCGATCTCGATGGACAGATCGGGCGAGAGCACGCGCGGATTGATGATGCCCACCTGCGGCACGTACAGCACCCCGGCCAGAGCCGCGATCATGGCCGAGAGGCACCAGATCGCGAGCTTGAGCCGGGTCGTGCCATAGCCGAGGGTGCGCAAGCGGGTCTCGTCGTCGCGGCAGGCGAGCATGCGCCGGCCGATCGGGCCCGCTACGAGGGCGCGGGTGCCGACGAGAACCGCCGCCAGCGTGCCGAGCGCGGCCAATGCCAGCCCAGTCGTCACCGCCGCGGAGCCCATGGGATACCCGAACAGCAGCGGAAACCCGGTCATGCCGTTGTTGCCGCCGAGGCCGGTATCGTTGCGGAACATCAGCAGCATGGCGACATAGACGAGCGCCTGGCTGATGATCGAGAAGTAGACGCCGTTCACCCGCGAGCGGAACGAAGCGAGGCCGAACACGAAGGCCACCGCCGCCGCCAGCCCCAGCGCCAGGGCCAGGGCGTAGGGCGCATGGGTGAGCCCGGCCCAATAGGCCGGCAGGGCCGTCCAGCCCATGAACTGCACGAAGTCCGGCGCGACGCCCGTCACCGCGAAGGCGTGTGCGAGCAGGTGCATGGCGCAGACGTAGCCGCCGATGGCGAAGAACAGCCCGTGCCCGAGGCTGAGGATGCCGAGGTAGCCCCAGACCAAATCGAGCGACACGGCCAGGATCGCGAAGGCCGCGAGCTGCCCGATGGCGTTGACGAGGTAGGGGGCCGGCTGCAGGCCGACGAGCCCGAGGCAGACCGCCGCGATCACCACCAGAATGCCGACGAGGAGCGGGTCGCGCCGCCACGCGGCGGCGGGGCGGGCCGGAGCAGCCTCGCTCGGGGTCGACAGAATCTCGGCGCGTCCGGTCATCGCCGGCGCCTTGCGGCAAACAGCCCTTCGGGCCGGCGCTGCAGGAACACGATGATGCCGACCAGCACGATCACCTTGGCGGCGACTGCGCCGTAGAACGGCTCGATCAGCACGTTGGCGCCGCCGATGCCGAGGGCCGCCACCAGCGTTCCGACCACGGTGCCGACCCCGCCGAGCACCACCACCATGAAGCTGTCGACGATGAAGTTCGCGCCCATGCCGGGATTGACGCTGTAGATCGGGCACAACGCCACGCCCGCGAGCCCGGCGAGACCCGAGCCGAAGCCGAAGGCGAGCCGGTCGACCCGCCGCGTCCGGATGCCGAGCGCGCCGGCCATGTCGCGGTTCTGCGTGACCGCACGGATATCGAGGCCGAGGGGCGTGCGCTTGAGGATCAGCAGCGTCGCCACCAGAGTCACCGCGGCGAAGGCGATGGCGAAGAGCCGGTTCCAAGTGACGATGAAGTCGGCATAGAGCGGCACGCCGCCGCTGACGTAGCTCGGCATCCCGAACTGCAGGTTCTGCGAGCCGAAGGCGACGCGCACCCCGTTGATCAGGAACAGGCTCACCGCCCAGGTGGCGAGCAGGCTCATGAGCGGCCGGCGATAGAGGTGGCGCAGGATCAGCGCCTCGACGGCGATCCCGACGCAGGCCGAGGCCAGGAACGCCACCGGGATCGCGGCGATGAGATAGAGGTCGATCAGGCCGGGCGCGAGCCAGCGGAACGCCTCCTGCACGCCGTAGGCCGCATAGGCGCCCACCATGATGAACTCGCCCTGCGCGAGATTGATCACGCCCATCAGGCCGAAGATGATCGCAAGTCCCGCCGCCGCCATGAACAGAATGCTGGCAAAGCTCACGGCGTTGTAGGCGAGCGCGAGACCGTTGCCGATGGCCACAGCCCGTTCGACGCTGGCGATGCCCGTATCGAGCGCAGCCCGGAAGGCCGGGTCGGCGATATAGGCCGGATCGGCCTTCAGGCTCGTCAGCCGCGACAGCGCGGCACTCGACGGGACGGCCGCGATGGCGGCGATCGCCGCGCGGCGGCGGGCGGGATCGGGCGCATCGAGGGCAGCCGCCTGCATCGCCTGCGCGATGGCGCGGCGCAGGCCGGCATCCGCCTCGGCGGTACGGGCCCGCTCCAGGATGGCGTCGGCCTCCGGCAGGGTTCCCATCCGGCGCGCGAGGGTGGCGAGCCCGGCCGACCGCGCTTCGACGGTGGCACCGGTGAGCAGCGCGACGATTCCGGCACCCGCCTCCACCAGTCCGCGCTGGCGCAGGCCGAGAACCGGCGAGCGGCCCCCCGTGGCCGATGCGGGGATTCCGGTCAAAACATCCCGCCCGTCCGCCGCTCCGACACGATCGAGCAGGACCGCGCCGGTCCCGACACAGGCGAGGCGGCGATCGAGCAATCCACGCAATACGCCGCCCGCAAAGGCGAGATCGTCGGGCGCCGCGCTACCGGCCGAGCCGATCACCGCTTCGGCACCGCGTCCCAGGGCTGCGGCGTCACCGCAGAGCGCTGCGACCAGCCCTGGCCGGTCGAGCGCGTCTCCTGCCGCCGCCGCCACCGTCGCGGACAGCATCAGCATGAGACCGAACGCCAGACGGGCCAGCGGGCGCGGCGACCAATCCCACATCTCAGCCATACGGGCTGAACGGCACGGGCTTGGGCGCATCCGGAGATTGCCACAGGACGTCGAACCCGCGCGTCTCGTTGACGGAGCCGATGAAGACGCCGCGCGACACGTAGTTGTTCTCGGCCGTCATGGTGAGGGTGTAGCCCGACGGCCCGTCGTAGCTGAGGCCGGCGAAGGCCTTGCGCACGTCGGGCACGGCGAAGCTCTTGGCTTTCTCCGCCGCGAGCGCCCAGAGCCGGACGCTGTCATAGGCCGAGACCATGGGGTCGATGACCGTATCGGCGCTGAAGGGCACGGCCTTGGCCTTCACGTAGGCCGACCAGTCGGAAAGGAACTGCTTGTTCCGCTCGCCCTTCGCGGCCTGGAGATAGGCCCAGCAATTGAGATGGCCGACGAGCTTGGTGGTATCGAGCCCCTCCAGATCAGCCTCGACCATGTCGAGGCCGAGGATCGGCACGTCGGTGGCCAGGATTCCCTGGTTGGCGAATTCGCGCAGGAAATCGGGGATCGACGAACCGACCACGGTGAGCACCACGATCGGCTGGCCACCGGGCTGGGCGGCGAAGGTCCGGATCTGGTTGACCAGGGTCTGGAAGTTCGAGAACCCGAGCGGCACGTATTCCTCGCGCCACGCGCTCTCGGCGATGCCCTTGGACTTCCAGTAGCCCTTCAGGATCTTGTTGATCGTGCGCGGCCAGACGTAATCCGAGCCGATCATGAAGAAGCGCTTGGCGCCGACGCCGTCGGACCCCATCAGGTAGTCGACGGCCGGCAGCACCGAACTCGCCGGCGGCGAGTTCACGTAGACGACGTTCTTCGAGTTCTCCTCACCCTCGAAATGCAGCGGATAGAACAGGAGCCCGTCATTCTGCTCGACCACCGGCAGCACCGATTTGCGCGACACCGAGGTCCAGCAGCCGAACAGGGCCGCGACCTTTTCCTGCTGCAGCATCTGGCGGCCGATCTGCGCATAGAGCGGCCAGTCGGAGGCCGGATCCGAGGTGATCACCTCGACCTGGCGTCCGTTGACGCCGCCCTTGGCGTTCAACTGGTCGGCGGCCATGCGCACGACGTAGTTGAGGCGGCCCTCGATATTGGCCATCGTGCCCGAGGACGAAAACAGGCAGCCGAGCTTCACCGTGTCCGCCGCCCAGGCCGGGCGGATGAGCGCCGGGGCAGCGAGTGCCGCGGCGGTTCCGATCAAGCCTCGTCTCGTGAAATCCGTCATCGGGCCCGTTCTCCTGCCGCGTCGCCGGATTGTCCGATCCCGGAGCGAGCGGCGGAAGCCTCAAGTGACCGCATCCGCGGCGAGACCGTGCGCAAATTGCCGGCGCAGCGCCCGTCTTGTGGGCCCGCCGGTTCCAGAACGTCAAAATTGTCATTTACCCACCGGTCCGGTTTTTGCTGCGATCGGGCCGTCTCGCGTGATCGCAGGCGAACGCATCGCCGCGAATGGGCCACGCCGAACAGGGAAGCTGCGCATGCGTCGATCCCAGCATACGGACCAGGAAGTCGCGTTCCTGCTGAAGGAGGCCGCCAACGGTATCGCCATCGCGGAGATCTGCGCGGCGGCACACATCTCCATCGGTACCTTCTATCGCTGGCGCCGCCGCCTCGGCGGCCTGCCCCCGGCAGGCGTCGAGCGCCTCGGCCGGGTCGAACGCGAGAACGCCAACCTGCGCGGCGAGGTCCTGCGTCTCCGCAGCGCCCTGCGCACGGTCTCGGCCCCCGCCTCCGACGCCCGTCGCAGCGCCGCGTCCAAACCGGACAGCCGCATCGCGCCAGCGGTACAGCATCGCGGCGCAGCCGCCTCCGTCGGCCGCTACGCGTTCGTGCGCACCGCGAATTGACGGAGCCCCGCGTCCGACCCGTTTGCGTGCCCACCCCGCCGCACAATCCGCCCCGCTACGACGGTACGGCGTGAGCCCCCGGGGCCGCGGCAGGCACCCGACCCTGCGCGACCCCACCGCCCACCCGTTGCGCTGCGCGACCGCTTGAGCTAAGCACTCCGCTGGTCAGCACCCGTAGCTCAGCTGGATAGAGCGTTGCCCTCCGAAGGCAAAGGTCACACGTTCGAATCGTGTCGGGTGCGCCAAAAGCTGATACCAGCCGGAATAGAACTCCAATCATTCGCTGTGTATGAGCTGGGCGTGCTCGGCCATTGCCGCGCGCTAGCCAGCGGCTGGTCGTTAGGTCGGTTGACGACGTGTCTCCTGCGCGCCCGTCCCGGCCACTCGGGCGGATCACAGAACGTCTTCGAACCTGACTGCCAAGACGGTGTCGTCGACGCCTGACGCTTTCGTGAAGTTGGGGCAACGCAGACCACGAAATCTGCACCGGAACCAGCAGTCGCGACCACACGGTGAGAGCGGCGAGGACTACGGATGGGACTGCCGAAGGCCGTTGGCGCGCTATCTTGGGTTTGTGGTTGAAAATCCAGCACGTGTAGATCGCTTCAAAGCAGAGGCCGTGGCAGGTACGAAGATCGCTGCAGCGATCAGCGTCGTTCTGTGCGATGCGTCAGTGCAATTCTTCCGGTTTGAAAGCGGGCACACCTTGGATCCTACCGCGGCAGTGAAGGCCCAGTCCTGGGCGAAGGTGGCGATACCGCTCGGGGAGTCTGCGAGCACCGCAGGCCCACTGCGATACGCACGGCGATACTGCTGGCTCCGCCGGAGCAGAACTGATGCCACCCTCGAATTCCGATGCGCACCAGTTCGCCGCGCAGGCTCATGCCGGGCAACGCGACAAGAGCGGCAAGCCGTACATTCGGCACGTCAACCGCGTAGCCGGAGCCGTCGACCGGCGTGCACGACAGGCGCGCGACGTCGACGGATCGAAGATCGATCCGAACCAGGTCCTTCAGGCGGCCTATCTGCATGACGTTCTCGAGGACACGCCGACCAGCACCGAGGATCTGGCCGAGGCCGGCTATACGGCCGCGACGATCAAGATGGTGCAACTCCTGAGCAAGCCGGACGAAGGCGTGTCGTATGCCGAACGCATCACGGCCCTCATCCCGTCGGGCAATCTCGGTGCGATCCTGGTCAAACTGTCGGACCAACGAGGACAATGCCAACGCCGAGCGCCAGCTTCCGCTCGGGAGCAGCCTCACGGCCCGGTATGCTGCCGCCATTCCGCGTTTGAGAGATGCCGCGGTTGCTCTCGGATACACCGGGCCTTGAGCGCACCAACGTCCGATGGGCCTCCAATGCGGTTCCGCGTCTTCCACATCGGGCGCGTGCCGTCGGCGGGCTGACCCGAGTCGTGTCCCACGGGCTAAGCAGGGCAAACTTCGTCGTCCAGGTGCGCTTGTCGCCGAGACCGGCGCGCGCCGGCGTGACGCTGGCTCGGCGTGAAGGGCGCGTTAGGCTATTTCACAGGCACGGATCCTCTGCCGCCACGAGCCGACCGTTCGCCATGGCTTCGCGAAAAGCTTCGTAATCGGCCTGGTTCCGGTCGCCGTAGGCAGACGCCCAGCCGGCGAGCGCTTCGCGGAGGCCGGTCTGGCGGTCGCGTCCGCAATAGCCGGCGATGGCGGCCGCGTCGCCGGTGCGCGCGTGAGCCCGCGCGAGCAGCGCGCCGTAAGCCCACGCGAAGTACAGCAGCGGCTGCCCAGTCATGCACGAGACCGGAATCTCCCCCTTCATGTTCTTCATCTGCCGGACATAGAACGGGCGGTCGGCGATCGTGGTCCACCCGAGAAGCGGGTCGCCGACGCCCTGGAGCAGACGCTGCCCATAGATCACCCGCTCGCCCTCGTGGCTGGCATAGGGCTCGGGCATGCCGGGAAGGTATGGCGCGTGGGCGGGGCGCACCGCTTCCTTCACCTGCAGGAAGAGCACGTCCTGATCCGAGTTGCCGCAGAGCAGTGCTACGTAAGCACGGGTGCCGACGCTGCCGACGCCCACCACCCGGTGCGCCACGTCGACGACGTGGTAGCGGTTCAGCATGAACCGGCGCTCGCGCGGCAGAGTCTCGGCATAATGCTCGAGACCGGTGATCACCGCCTCGCGGGTCGCTTCGTCGACGCCCGTGAGGATTGGGGGATCCTCGCGAAACCGCCAACCGCCATCGACGCGCCGCTCGCCTACGCGGGCGAGGAGGCTCTGGTTGTTCTTCTTGCGCGCTTTCTCCACCGCCTTCCGGACCACGGCCTGCGATTCCGCATCGATCCGGATCCCTGTGAAGTCGAGTTGGTCGGCGCGTGCGGCCTGCTGCCAGACGTCGAGGGAGCCCTGTGGCGCCATCTCTGTCATCGTGTGCTGGTAGCCGCTGACGGCGGCGATCACCGCCTGACGCCGCTCGCTCGTAGCAACCGCGTCGCCGCGTGCCGCCACCTCGATACTGGCGACGAGCCGCTTCAGGTCCCATTCCCACGGACCGATGGTCACCTCGTCGAAATCGTTGAGGTCGAGCACGACGTCGCGCTGCGGTGTCCCGAACAGGCCGAAATTTGAGATGTGGGCATCTCCGTTCATCACGACCATGATCTCGCTCCGCGGGCTCTGCGCGAGGTCCCAGGCCATGACGTGCGCAGCGCCGCGCAGGAACGCGAAGGGCGAACTCGCCATGCGGGCGATCCGCAACGGAATCAGCGCAGGCTGTCGTCCATCATGGGCCCCCTCGATGAGGGTAACCGGGTCGGGCCGGTCTTCCGGCAAGGAGAGCGCGGCATGCGCGGCGTGGGGCACCACCTCGCGCAGGCGCTTGCCGGCGGCCCGGCGTTTGTCCCAGGGTTCGCCGCATTCGCGGAGGTCGATATGTGGATAATCGGCAAGCGGTTCCAGCACGACCTCACCGGCGGACTCGACCACCCCGTCTCGGTTCTGATCGGACACCACGTGGTCGGATGCGCCAAAGTCGTTCTGTCGTTCCATGGACACTCGTGATCCCCATCGGCGCAGGGACAATCTCAGCCGTCGCACATCGTTGCGACCTCGGGATTAAATCGCAATGAAAAGCGTAGCGCTCCGTTCGTGAGGTCTGCCGCCACGCGACCTGCGAGCGTGCTGGGAGGCGGCTCCGGCTTTGGAACAGGCCCGATCTACGACGTGCTCACCAGCTGAAGAAGGCGCTTTTGCGCGGCTGCGGAAGCAACCGGCATCGCGGCACACCGGGTCTGGTTCCGACCGCCTTCCTTGGCCTCGTACAGCGCTGCGTCCGCGCGGCGATACAGGTCCGTCAGCGAGGTGTCTCGCTCCTGGGTCGATGTAACGCTCGCGAGCCCGATGCTCACCGTGACCGCCCCGGCCCCGATGCCAACCGATCCGATCGCCAGGGTCGAAACCTCGGCATGAACCTTCTCTGCGATGCGAAGGGCGCCGGCCTGGTCGGTATCCGGCAGGAGAAGTGTGAACTCCTCGCCGCCCACGCGACAGACCAGGTCCTGCGGGCGGTGGACGCTTGCCGACAGGCACTGCGCCAAGCCCTTCAGCACGTCGTCGCCGATCTGGTGACCATGGCTATCGTTGAAGTGCTTGAAGTGATCGGCATCGACGATCAGCAGAGACAACGGCCGGCCGTGGTATCCCGATGCCTCCGCGAAGCCCGCCTCGAAAGCACGGCGATTCGGCAGGCCAGTCAGCCCATCGGTCTTGGAGAGCTTGGCGAATTCGGCTTGCATTGCCGTGCGCCGGCGCAACTCGCGGCTGAACAGCAAGGACAGGGTAATCGTCAGACCACAGAGCAGCAGCACGATGCCGCCGATGACGAGCGCCTTCAGGCGCCAATCCGCCTCGATCTCGTCCACGGAGAGCGCCACGTTCAGCACGAGCGGCAGGTCGCCCACGCGGGTGAAGTTGTAGTGCCGCTCGATGCCGTCTCGGACTGAGGTGCCGACGAAGGTGCCGCTGTTCTCGCGCACGAACCGTTCGAATGTTGGAGCGTCCGCGATGTTCTTGCCGATATCGCTCTCGACGTAGGGCTGCCGCATGACCCGCGTGCCGTCCCGCAGGTAGAGGTTGATCGCTCCGGCGCGTCCGAGGCTGATCTGGCTGAAGAGGTGCGTGAAGTAGGACAACTTCACGCTCCCGAGCACCACGCCGCCGAAGGTGCCGTCCGTCTTGTTGATGCGCCGGCTGAAGGGCAGCATCCGCTCCCCCGTCAGGCGGGAGATCAGCGGCTGACCAATGAACAGGCCGAGGTCGCCGCGGGTTCTGTGGACGCGAAAATAGTCGCGGTCGACGTAGTTGCCTTTGCGCGGCGGAACCGCGTCGAGATCGGCGGCGATGTCGCCGCGCTCGTCGAGGATGATCATCACGCCGAGGTCACGGGCCGTACTCGCACGATCGAAGATGACGAGCTGGCGGAGTTCGGGGCTGAGCTGAGCGACGCCCGGCGCGTGGAGACTGTCGACGGCGCCCCGCAACGAGAGATCGTACAGCTCGACCGTGCGGGCGATGTCGCGTTCGAGAACCTGCAGGAGGTTCTTCGACGTCTGATCCGCTTTTTCCCAGGCGTCCTGCCGCAAGTCGAGCAGCATGAGGCTGGACACGACGACCATGCCGATGGGCGCCAAGACGCTCAGCACAATCCAAGTATGGGCCGAGTTCAGCCGGCGGTACAGGCGAATGAGTGAAGCCATCGCCGATCCCAAGCCAGTCTGTTTTTTTCGAGAACACTTTCCTCTCGCACGCGAAGCCTTAAACAGGTGTTTCACCCTGCGGCGGACCGGACTCGACCGGATGGGTCGCGCTCAGCAATACCGCCTTGATCGCGGTCCCCGGATGCAGAGTGCCTGCGTCGTTCGCGGCGTGCCCCTCCGTTGGCGCCGCTCAAGGCAATCGAGGACCGGCCGGCCACCAACCACGTCGACCGAGGCTGGGCAATTCGCCTGCGAGACGATCCGCTGGTCGGAACCACACGCCAAACCGCTAACCGGAAAAGCGGGTCAATCGAGGCGGATGCGGCGGCCCTCATCGATCCGAACCGTGACTCCGATCGCATCGAAATACTCGAGCAGCGGCATCGTCATATTGCGGCCGATGCCGGTTGCATCCCGGTAGCGACCGACGGTGAGCAAACCATCGGGATGGGACTCGGCCACGGATCGCGCCCGGCTCGCGAGATCCGCGACGATACCGGGCAGCATGTAGTAGGCGCGGGAGACGCGGACGAGGTTGCCAAGCCGGCCGAGCTTGTCCAACAGGCCGCGGAGCGCGTCGGCTTGGAGGCCCATCCGTTCGGCGAGGAGGGTCAGGCGCAGTTGGTCGAGGCCGGCCTCCATGAGGATGGCGTGGATCCGCTCCCAGGCTTCCGCGTCGGCCTGGGCAAGCCGGACGACGTGGCCGTGTGCATGGAGGTAGGACCCGCTGCGGACGATGCGTCCGTCGGCGATCAGCCGGTCGTGCGCTGGACGGACCAGAGGCTTGAGGGCCGGCGCAAGGAGCGCGGCGATCTCGTCGAGGCCGAGGCCGGGATTGTCTGGCTCCCGCTCATGCAGGGCGGTCAGGATCGCGCACAGGCGATCGCAGAGCCCGTCGAAGCGGCCGGAGGACAGGCCGATGCGGCCGGGGGCCACGACGACCCCCATCGTTTCGAGCAGAGCGGCTTCCGCCTCCGGGCGCAGGTTGCGCGCGAGGCGGAAGCGATCGAGATCGATCCCGCCCTCGGCCCCGGCGAGGAGCGCGGCGAGCGCGGCGCGGTCGTCGAGCGTGTCGCAAGCTTCGCCCTCCGCCCGCCTCGCCGCCGAGCGGTTGCCACGGCGCGCCGCGAACGGATCGAGGACCCGACCGCCGCCCAGCGTCCGCCGGGCGGAGATGTCGCGAAGGATGAAGCGGTCTCGTGCCAGCGCCCCGAGGGGCGCGTCGAGGATCAGCTGCGCGATGACGCTGCCGCCCGGTTCGAGCGCCTGTCCATCGTCGAGCAAAACCCGTCCCGTCACGGAGGCGGCGGCGAGATGGACCTGAATCGGCGTCCGATGCCGAAGCGGGCGGGCCTCGCCGGGCAGGAGAACCAGCCGCACGGCGAGCCGATCGGTCGGGGCGTGAAGGTCCGGGCTCAGGATCCAGTCGCCGCGGTGGAGGTCGCCCTGCGCGAGCCGTGGACCAGCGAGGTTGAGGGCACAGCGTTCCCCAGCGGTGGCTGATTCCACGACTGCGTTCCGGGCTTGGATGCCGCGAACCCGAACCTCACGATTACCCGGGGACAAGAGCATTCGGTCACCGACGCGCACGCTGCCCGCATGGATCGAACCGGTAACGACCAGCCCGATCCCCGCCAGCGTGAAACTGCGATCGACCGCAAGGCGGAAACCGCGGTCGGCCTCCGCCGCCATCTCGGTGCGCGCGCCGGCCGCCTCGAGGAGCCCTGCGATCGCGGTGACGCCGGCCCCGGTGCGTGCCGAACAGGACACGATGGGACTGTCGGCAAGCCCGGTTCCCGCGAGCAGCGCCCGCGCCTCGGCTGTGACCGCACCGACGCGGGCCGCATCCACCCGGTCGCTCTTGGTGATCGCCACGACACCGCGAACGATTCCGAGCAGGTCGAGGATCGCGAGGTGCTCGCGGGTCTGGGGCATCACGCCGTCGTCGGCGGCGATGACCAGAAGCGCGCAATCGACGCCGCTCGCACCCGCCACCATGGTCCGTACCAAGCGCTCGTGACCGGGCACGTCGACGAAGCCGAGGGGCGAGATCCGGTCGCGCGCATAGGCGAAGCCGAGATCGAGGGTGATGCCGCGGGCCTTCTCCTCCGGCAGCCGGTCGGCATCCACGCCGGTGAGCGCCTTCACCAAAGCCGTCTTGCCGTGGTCGATATGCCCCGCCGTGGCGACGATCATTGTTTGGGACTTTGCCGGGTTCGGTAATGGACCGGCGCGGATCGCTCCGCGCCGGTTTTCAGGATGACCTCAACCCTTGATGCGGGTCTCGGCGAGTTCCGACATGCAGGTGTCGTAGGCGGTGAAATCCACCCGGTTCGAGACCGCGAACAGGGTGAAGGGCGAATACAGGAAGAGGCACTTGGCCTCGTCCTGAATGAACCGCTCCACTTCCCGCACCACGCCCTCCTGCGCCGGCTCCATCGGATTCTTCAGAAGCTTGGCGTAGAGCGCATCGAAGGCCGGGTCCTCGGGACCCTGCCGCAGAGCGCCGTCGCTGCCGAAGAATTCGCGGTGCACGCAGGCTACCGGGTATTGCGGCGTCCAGTCGAAATACCATTCGAGCTTGACGTCGAAATCCTCCGGCGGTGCTTCCTTCGTGATCACGGGTCTCACCGTGAGCCCGACCTTGGCGAGGCAGTGGCGGATCGCCGCGATGACGCCGGCCTGCGATGGCGAGCCGACGATCACGATTTCTGCCTTCGGCAGGGCCGCAAGGGCGGTTCGCGCCGCCTCGAGATCCTGCACGAACGGCTTCATCTCCGGGTCCGCGCCGTAGCGGCCAGGCTGGATGAAGGCCGGGATCACCGTGCCGTAGCCATGTGCGCCGGTGTCGAGCACGAACTGGCGGTCGATCGCCAGATTGAGTGCCCGGCGCAGGGCGGGATCGGTCCAGGGCGAGCCTTCGCGTTTTTCGTTGAAGACGCCGCACAGGATCGTCTTGGCCTTCTTCGTCTGGATCGCGCCATGGCCACCGCCGTCGAAGGCCTTGGCCTCGTCGGGCGTCAGGTCGAACACCACGTCGACGCGTCCGTCACCGGAGGCGACGGACGCGATGCCCTCCGCCTTGCCGATCACGTTGTCGTAGACGATCCGGACCGTCGGCTTGCGGTCAGGATTCCAGTAGGTTGCGTTGGGCTCCATCACGACCCGGTCGGACCGGGATTCGATCAGCGAAACACCCTCGGTGAGCACAAACGGGCCAGTCCCCCACGGACCAGGCGCGTCGATCACTCACCAATGGCCTTCGGCCGATCCCGTCTTCGGGTCGATGAAGCCCCACTCGTTCCAGAATCGCGTCGAGGGCAGATGCATGCCCCTGAGCTTCATCACCGCGGCCGAGTCGCCGCCGGGAAAGCGCATGCGGATCGTGGCGTCGTCCACCGCCTCGCAGGTCACGTCGCGGGCGAAGTTGAGGAAGGCGCCCGGCGGGTGCGGGTTGGTCCATTCCTGGACCTTGTCGAACCCGAGCTTGAACATCTTCGCGTCGTAGGGCTCGCCATCCTGGTAGACGGCGTGGCTCCGCATTTTGAGTTCGAGGGTCTCGGCATCGAGCCAGCGCCAGGATTCGGCGAGGCTCGGCTGACCGATCCCGTCGTGATCGACGCGGTTGGCCTCCTCCATCGTATTCCAAGTGATCGAGAGCCAGTTCACCGGTGAGGGATCGACCACCGTCACCGTGTTGTGGGCCCCCCAGGTCGTACCGCCGGGATCGCCAGTCGCGGGATCCCCGGTCGCATGCGTGTCCATACATCCTCCTCGTCGTTCGTTCCGCATGGCGTGCGGGTTCGGCAGCATCGGGGGCCTCGATCGGAGGCGTCGCGACGCTGTGAAGAAAGGCTAGGGCACCGTTCGCTCGTGCGCAATCGACTGGCCCGTCCCGTTCCCGTGAGGAGGTTTATGGATCCGAGCCGCCCCCGGGGTCAGCCTGGTCCCGGACGATCGAGCGTACCGAATACCACGAGTAGCGGACCGCTTTAGGTTCAAGCCGAAAGCGATGCGTCCGCGGTCAAGTGTTTTGAATTCATAATTCCCGTTGGCCTGAGGCTTGCTGGAGCCGTCTCACGCATAAGGAGGCTTCATGACGGCTCCCGAAGTTCAACTTAGCCTGGACGGCATCCGTAAGTCCTTTCCCGGCAAGGGCGGTCCGGTTCCGGTGCTGGACGGTCTGACCTTCGATATCTACGAGCGCGATTTCGTCAGCATCATCGGCCCGAGCGGCTGCGGCAAGACGACGGTGTTCAACGTCATCGCCGGGCTTCTCGAGCCCGACAGCGGCACGATGACGTTTCGTGGCGAGGTGGTGCCCGGGCTCCAAGGCCGGGTCGGCTACATGATGCAGAAGGATCTGCTGTTTCCCTGGCGGACCGTGCTGCAAAACGTGATGCTCGGCCTGGAGATGAAAGGCGTCGATCGCGCCCAGGCCCTCGATACGGCCCGCGAATACCTCTCGACGTTCGGCCTCTCGGGCTTCGAGAATGCCTATCCCAAGATGTTGTCCGGCGGGATGCGGCAGCGGACGGCGCTGATCCGAACCCTGATCATGGATCCCGATATTCTGTTGCTGGATGAACCCTTCTCGGCCCTCGACTATCAGACGCGGCTCTACCTCGAAGGCGTTCTTCTCGATGCGGTGGAGACCTTCCACAAGACTGTCGTCCTGGTGACGCACGACATCGACGAGGCGGTCGCGCTGTCCAAGCGCGTGGTGGTTCTCGGCAATCGCCCGACCAAGGTGAAGTCGGTCCACGAGATCGGACTCGACGCGCGGTCGCCGATCGGGGCGCGCAGTGATCCGCGCTTCTCCGATTACTTCCAGACCCTGTGCGGCGAACTCGAGATCCAGACCCGCCAGAGGGCCGCCTGATGGCGTCGCAAGCTTTGAAAACGTCGCAGCCGTCGAATCCGTCCCAAATTCCGACGACCGCCCAAACCCCGAAAGCGTCGGCACGGACTGCTCGGAAATCCGCGGTGCGGCCACGCGCCAAGCCGGGTGCCGTCGCCAGAGCGGCCGACACGATGCTCGGGCGCGGCATCATCCAGCTGCTGGCCGTCGCGGTGTTCTTCCTTGCCTGGGAGGTCGCGGTCCGAGCCGGCTGGCTCACTGAATTCCTGGTCGGTGCCCCATCGGGCATCTGGCGAGTGTTTCTCGCGTCGATGCGCGACGGGTCCCTGCCGGTGGACACCTGGTACACCGTAATCGAAGCGATCATCGGGTTCCTGATCGGCACCCTGATGGGGTCGGTCGCCGGCCTCGGCCTCTGGTATTCGGCCTTTGTGGCACGGCTCGTCGAACCCTTCATCGTGGCCATCAACTCGGTGCCGAAGATTGCGCTCGCCCCCATCGTGATCCTGTGGTTCGGCACGGGCTTCGTCTCGAAGGTGGCGCTCGCGGTCTCGCTCACCGCCCTGGTCGCCCTCATCGCCGCCTACCAGGCCGCGCGCGATGCCGACCCCGACCTGCAGGCTCTGCTCGCCTCGATGGGCGCCTCCAAGAACCGCGTCTTCAAGAGCGTGATCGTGCCCTCGACCCTGCCCGCCATCATCGGGATGTTTCGCATCAATATCGGGTTCGCCCTCGTCGGTGCCGTGGTCGGTGAGTTCATCTCGTCGCAGCGCGGCCTCGGGCACCTGATCTACTCGGCCTCGAGCCTCTACGACCTCAATACGGTCTGGGTCGGATTGTTCGTCCTGATGTTCGTGGGCTTCCTGCTCTACCACGTCATCGATTTTGCCGAGCGACGCATTCTTCCCTGGCGACAGGTCATCACCACCGGTCAGGTCCAGGTCTGATCCCCGACCCGCCTTCTGCGCTCATCGGTCCGCCAACCTCGGCGACCTCTTGCGCACGACGCTGCGACACCTGTTTCCCGAGCACTTGCTTGCCGAACAATTTCCTCCAAGAAGGGCCTCACGGATGATCCGTCTCAAGCGTCTGCGTCTCTCGACCTCCCTGGCAGCAACCTTGGGGCTCGCCGGCCTCGCGGCGCTGCCGGCCCGCGCCGCCGACAAGGTCACGATCTCGCAGGCCTTCCAGTCGATGCTCTATCTGCCTTTCTACGTCGCCATGGATGGCGGGTTCTTCGCGGGCGAGGGCGTCGAGGTGACGAAGGAGACGGCGGGCGCCCCCGCTGTGGCCCTCTCGGCCGTCATTTCGAAAAGCGCGCAATACTCGATCCACGGCCCCGAATGGACCGCCATCGCCGCTTCCAAAGGCGCGCCCGTCAATGTCGTGGCCAACGTGGTCAATGGAGCCGCGGTCTGGATCGCCACCACCCCCGACGTGATCTTCAACGACGTGAAGGATTTGAAGGGTCAGAAGATCGTCACCGGGCTGATGCCGACGACGAGTACTTCCCTGTTCCTGAAGCTCCTCAAGGAGAACGGCCTCAAGCCCGACGACGTGGAGATGACCCAGGTCCAGCTCGGCTCCGAGCCGGGTCCGCTCCTCGCCGGGCAGGCCAAGATTGCGGTGATGTACGAGCCCGGTCTCGATCAGGTGGTGGCCAAGGGCATGAAGGTCGTGCTGAGCTTTCCCGAGCGCTACGGCCCCTATGCGTTCTCGGCCGTGAGCGCCCGCAAGGACGTCGATCCGGCCGTCACCCAGAAGGTCGTCACCGGGTTGGAGAAGGCGATCCGCTTCATGCATGCCGAGCCGGACAAGACCATCGCCATCGCCAAGAAGCAGTTCCCCAACCTCGACCCCGCCGTGGTCGAGGCCGCAGTCAAGCGCATGATGCGCGAGAAGGTCTATCCGGACAGCGTCGACATCACGGCCGAAGCCCTGAAGACCGGGATGGAGACGCAGGTGGCCCTCGGCAATCTCCCGGCACTGCCCGACTATGCCACCTTCGTGCGCCGCGACTTCATCGAGAAGAGCCTCATGGCGAATTGAGCTCAACGACCGAAAGCCGTGCCTCACCGGCGCGGCTTTCACGTGCGAAAGACAACGGACTCCTCGATGCTCAATCATCTCGGCCTCGTCGACGCCCTGACGGCGTTTCGCGATGGACAGGCGACGCCCGCCGACTACCTCGCCGCCTGCCAAGCCGCCGCCCTCGCGCAGCGTGATCTCGCCGCCTTCACCTATCTCGCGACCGACCTCGCGGTGGGCGACGGTCCGTGGGCCGGTCTTCCCGTCGGGGTGAAAGACATCATCGCCACGGCCGACATGCCGACGACGAACGGCTCGGCCATCTACGCCGACCACGTGCCGGCCGCGGATGCCTGGATCGTCGGCCGCCTGAAGGCCCTCGGGGCCTCGGTCATCGGCAAGACGGTCTCCACCGAGTTCGCCTGGCGCCACCCTGGACCGACGCACAATCCCTGGAAGCGCGGGCACACGCCGGGCGGCTCGTCCAGCGGATCGGCCGCCGCCGTCGCCGCCGGGATTGTTCCTCTGGCCCTCGGCACCCAGACCTTCGGATCGGTGATCCGGCCGGCCGCCTATTGCGGCGTCGTCGGCTTCAAGCCGAGCTACGGCGCGATCCCGCGGATCGGCGTGCACCCGTTGGCCCCCTCCCTCGACCATCTCGGCCTGTTCACCCGCTCGGTGACGGACGTTGCGTTCGCCTTGGCGCGGCTGATCGGACGCGACGATGCGGATCGGCATGGTCGTCCGCTCCCGGGCTTTCCCCTCGACCACGATACCGGACTGGTACCCCGCGCCGCGCCGCGCCTGGCCCTCGTGCGAACCGCCCTCTGGGACCGGGCAGAGCCCGAGCCGCGTGCGCTGCTCGAGGCAGCGGCCGCGATGATGCGCAGCGCCGGCGGCCATGTCTCCGATCTCGTGCTTCCGGCCGCTTATGACGTCCTGTGGCAGGATGCGCGTACCATCCTGGCCGTCGAGGCGAGCGCGGGCTTCGGGACGCTGGTGCAGCGCTTTCCCGACCGGACGAGCCAACCGCTCAAGGATCTGGTGGCGGAGGGGGCGCAGATCCCAGCCGTCGCCTACGCGGAAGCGCTCCGGCGACAGGCCGATCTGCGGGCGGACCTCGGCACCGTGCTTCAAGGCTACGACGCGATCCTGACCCTGCCCGCATCCGGCCCGGCGCCGGAAGGGTTGGCCTCCACCGGTGACCCCGGCTTCTGCGTGCCCTGGACCTGCCTCGGCGTCCCGGCCCTCGCGCTTCCGGCCGGCGAGAGCGCTGGACTTCCCCTCGGGCTCCAGCTCGTCGGCACCTACCGAAACGATCTCGCGCTGCTGGGCACTGCACGCTGGTGTGAGAGGGTCCTGTCTCGACCGATCGCCTTCCCCGCCGCCTGAAGCGGCGCCCGATCGCGTTGCAAGCGGGCGCCGCTTTCACGGCTTCCCGTGCCCGCTCTCGCCTTCTGAAACCCCGGTCATCGGACAGCTGTCACATGCAATCGCTCCTGTCGCTGCGTACCCGCATCGAGGCCGGAACCCTCACGCCGCGCGCGGCCATCGCCCTGTCCGAGGCGGCGATCGCCGAGCGCGAGCCGGACATCCAGGCCCTGGTCAGCTGCCAGACTAACCCTGTCGTGCCGGAACGCGGCCCGCTCGCGGGGATCGCCGTCGGGGTGAAGGACATCCTCGATACCGCCGACCTGCCGACGCAGATGGGGTCTCCGATCTATGCAGGCTGGCGCCCGCGCGCCGATGCGGCCGCCGTGACCCGCCTGAGGCGGCTCGGTGCGGTTCCGCTGGCCAAGACCACCACCACGTCCTTCGCCTTCCTCGACCCGACCAAGACGCGCAATCCGCATCATCGCGGCCATACGCCCGGCGGCTCGTCCGCCGGTTCCGCTGCCGCTGTCGCGGCGGGAATGCTCCCCCTGGCTCTCGGTACCCAGACCGGAGGCTCGATCATCCGGCCGGCCGCCTATTGCGGGGTGGTGGGACTGAAGCCCTCCTTCGGCCTGCTGCCGACGGTGGGCATGAAGTGCTCCTCCTGGACGCTCGATACGCTGGGCCTGTTCACGGCGGGCGTCGCGGACGCCGCGCATGCCCTTGCGCTGATGACGGGACGACCGGGCCTCGACCTTCCCGCGAGCGATCCAGGCCTGCCGCGCATCGGCATCGTCCTGCAGGATTTCTGCACGCCCGCAGAGCCTGAAGCGCTGGAGGCGCTCCTGCGCGTGCGCACGAGCGCCGAAGCCGCTGGCGCGCGCCTGCGCGACATCACCCTACCGGCCGTCTTCGCCGAGGCCTTCGGGCTTCACGGCACGATCCAGGATTTCGAGGCGGCTCAGGCGCTGGATTGGGAATACGCCACGCATCGCGTCGATCTCGGGCCCCTCCTCGGCGCGCATCTCGACGCGGCGCAGAAGATCAGCGCTGCCGCCTACGACGCGTCGATGAAGGTGGCGCACCGCGCGAGGCGCCAGCTGCCCGACCTGTTCGCGGAGCACGACGTCGATGTGATCCTGACGCTCTCGGCACCCGGCCCGGCGCCGGAAGGCTATGCCAGCACAGGCGATTCCCGCTTCAACCGGCTCTGGACGCTCCTCGGTGTCCCCTGCGTGACCGTGCCGGTGGGACGCACCGCGATCGGGCTGCCGCTCGGCGTGCAGACGATCGCCCGCCTCGGCGACGATGCCAGGGCCCTCGCGGCGGCGCGCTTCATCGAGATGCTGGTGCATGATTCTGATCGCTGATGCGAGCGGTTCCGCGACGGCGGAATAGCCAAATCGCGAGTGACGGCATTCGGGATTGCCGCTGAAGTTCGGCGGAGTGGGCCGCCGGAATCCGACCGAGGGAACCGGGCCACCAGAGGCGATGGGCTTAACCTGACGAAGCGCGCCGCGACCTGTTCGCCGACACCGAAGGCTACCCAGCCGGCGGCGTGTCCCCGCGCCCCTCGGCTCCAACACACCCGAGCAGCCTGAGCGGAGCGCGACTGAGCCCGCAACGCGTCCGGGACGGCGATTGCCAGTTCATCCCATTTTAGTTGCCTGATTTAAATGAAATCGCTGCCTGATTGCCCGTTATAGTTCGCCTAAATTGCCTATTATCTGATAAATGTGTGATTATTTTACATCGTCGAGCGTCGGAAGCAGGAAGTTTGCCATCGAATAGCGAACTAACTTTTGACTCCGATCGTGCACACCTTAATCGTCCTCATTGTTCGCTGTGGGCGCGAGCATTCGACCAATTGATAATAGAAAAATTTGGGGAGACGCGATGTCGATGCAAGGTCGGGTGCTGCGGCGTTCACTCATGGTAAGTGTTCCGGTGTGGAGCATGTTGATCGCCGAAGCATCGGCGGCGTGCCAGCCGGTGTCACCTGCGAGCGGGCAGACCGTCACCTGCACCGATACGCAGCCGACCGGCTTCATTGCCCCGGCCGCTGTCACCGGCCTGACGGTCAACATCCAGCCGGGCGCCACCATCGGTTCGCAGCAGACGAGCGCCGGCACGAACCCGAGCTTCACCAACGTGCGGGTGAACGGCACGAGCGTCGTCAACAACGCCGGCACCATCAGCAACACCGCGCCGCTGAACCGTGACAATTTCGGCGTGAACCTCGCGGGTGACCGGTCGACCCTGAACAACACCGGCACGATCACGCTAACGGCGCCCGCCGGCAACACCACTACGCGGATCTACGGCGCCTATTCGAGCGCGCCGGGCGGCTCGCAATACGAAAGCACCACCGTCACCAATTCCGGCACCATCGCGGTGACGCAGAACGGTAACGGCATCGCGCGGGGCATCTATTCCGGCGAGAACACCACGCTGTTCACGATCAACAACACCGGCCTGATCTCGGCCACCCGCGGCACCTCCGCCACGGCCTCGACCGCCGTGGTCGCGGGCGTCGATTCCGACGACGACACCGACCGCCTCGTGATCAACAATGCCGCCGCCGGCCGGATCACCGCCACGGGGGTCAACACCCGCGCGATCTCCGGCCGCGCCGCGCAGTACGAGATCAACAACAGCGGCACCATCACCAACACCACCGCCGGTGAAGCCGCCGTCGCCACCTTCGCGTTGAATGCCGGCACGGCGGGCGATGCCACCACGGTGCGCGCCTACAACACCGTCATCACCAACACCGCGACGGGTGTAATCAACGGCGACGTGCGCAATTTCGACCAGGATCTCCAGACCGCCACGACGGTGGTCAACCTGCGCCGCACCGGCACCCTCACCAATGCCGGCGCCATCAACGGCAACGTCGCGTTCGGCGGCGGCAACCAGACGGTGACCAACATCGGCCGCATCTCCGGCGGCTTGTCGTTCCTCGACGTTGCCGCCACGGTGAATACGGTCACCCTCGGCACCGGCTCCAGCATCGGCGGCAACATCACCGCGCGAGGGCTCGGCACGAATACGCTCAACCTCACGGGCACCGGCACCCTCACCGGCACGGTTGCGGGCTTCACCAGCCTGAACCAGACCGGCACCGGCAGCGCCTGGACCACCGCCAGCGGCTCCGTTCAGACCCTTTCGGGCAACCTCACGGTGGCGGGTGGAAACCTGACCCTGGGCGCCGGCTCGACCCAGAACGTTGGCGGCCTGATCCAGGTGACGGGCTCGGGCGCGCAGCTCACCGTGAACAACACCCTCACCAACAAGACCGTGAACCTGTCGGGCTCCAATACCAGCCTCGTCAACAACGGAACCCTCACGGGCACCGGTGCCGCGGGCCGCGCCAATACTGCCGCCACTCGCGTCTACGGCGTGCTGACGAACTCCACCGGCGCCGACTTCGCCAACGTGTCGGTGACGAACAACGGCACCATCGCGGTGACCGAGAACGGCATCGGCATTTCGCGCGGCGTCTATGCCGGCGAGAACATCGCCTCCATGACGATCACCAACGCCGGCACCATTTCGGCGACCCGCACCGGCACCGGCACGGCGGCCGTGGCGGCCATCGATTCTGACGACGATGTCGCCGCTCTCACCGTCACCAACCGCGCCGGCGCCACGATTTCCGGCACCGGCACCGGCGTGCGTGCCATCCAGGGCCGGGCGCAGAGCTACACCATCAACAATGCCGGCACGATCACCGGCCCGGCGGGCGGCCAGGCCATCGTCGTCTACGGCGCCGGCAACGGCTTCCTCAACAACGCGGCGACCGGCGTGATCACCGGCGACGTGCGCTTCACCGATTCCGATCCGCAGGTTGCCACCACGGCCAACCGCCGTAACAGCACCACCACCAATGCCGGTCGCATCGTCGGCAACATCCAGTACGGGATGGGCAATCAAACCCTGACCAACACCGGCGCGATCACCGGCAACATCACGTACGCGGATGTCGCCGCGAGCCGGAACACCGTCAATCTCGGCACGGGTTCGACCATCGGTGGCAACATCTCCGCCTCGGGCCTCGGCATCAATGCCCTGAACCTCTCGGGCACCGGCACCCTCACCAGCAACGTGACCGGCTTCACTACCCTGCGTGAATCCGATGGCGCCTGGACATTGGCGGCGGGCTCGACCCAGAACTTCTCCGGCGGAGCCACAGTCGCGGGCGGCGTCCTCACGGTAAACTCCACCCTCAACGCCAACACGGCTGTGGCCGCTGCAGGGACGCTGGCCGGCACCGGCCGCATCGCCGGCACCCTGACCAACGCCGGCATCGTCGCCCCGGGCTCGATCACCGCGCCCTACGGCGCGCTCACCGTGGCCGGCAACTACGTCCAGCAGGCCAGCGGCACGCTGCAGAGCGCCGTCACCGCTGATGGACAGGCCGCTCGCCTCGTCACCACCGGCACCGCCACCCTCGACGGCACCGCCACTCTGATCGCGGCGGCGGGCACCTACCTGCCCAACACCCGCTACACCGTGCTGACGGCCGCCGGCGGCGTGAGCGGCAACTTCGCCACCGTGACGGATAGCGGAACGCTGCCCTTCCTGATTCGGCCGACCGCCTCCACCGATGCCAACAACGCCTACGTCACCCTGGCGCAGCAGAGCTTTGGCCTCGTGGCCCAGACAGCCAATCAGGCCAGCGTCGCCCGCGGCCTCGATGCGGCGCTCGCCAACAACCCGCAGGCGCTCCTCGTCATCGACAACCAGAGCAATGCCGGCATCGCCGCCACTCTCGACCGGGTCGCCGGCCAGGGCTACGCGTCGCTGGCCGACCCGCAGCTGCGCTCTGGCCGTGCCTTCGGCAGCCAGCTCCTGTCGCGGGCCTATGCGGCAAGCACGGAAGCCGGCCCGACGGGCTTTGTCCTGCCGCCCACGGTCTACGCCGCCGACATGCCGAACCGCCCGCCGGTGCCCGCCCCCCGGTTCGTCGAGACCAGCCGCGGCTATGGCCTCTGGGCCACCGGCTACGGCCAGTTCGGCAAAGTCGATTCCACCGCCAACGCCGCCGGCCGCTCCGAGACCGTCGCCGGCATGGCCGCCGGCATCGACTTCCACCCGCAGGTGGGCACGGTGCTGGGCATCGCGGCCGGCTACGGCTCCGTCGATGTCAGCCTCAACCGCACCGGTGAGCGGGCGCATACGGACAATGCTCAGATCGGCATTTACGGTGGTGTCTCGAGCGGCGCCCTCTACGCCAACGCCACCATCGGCTACGCGCATACGGAGGGCCGGGTGAACCGCTCCCTCGGCTTGCCGCAGATCCAGGCCGGCGGCGCGCAGGGCAACGTCAGCGGCGACCAGTTCATCTCGGCGGGTGAGCTTGGCTACCGCTTCGCCGTGGCGCCCGCCACGGTGCTGTCGCCCTTCGTCGGCTTCCAGGTGAACACCTTCGATCAGGACGGAGTGCGCGAGAGCAGCGCCGGCCCCCTCAGCCTCACCATCGCCGCCAAGGACTTCCTCTCGGCCCGCACCCTCGTGGGCGGCCGCTTGGAGACGGCGACGACGGCTCTTGCCGGACGTCCGGTCTCGTTCTGGGTCAAGGCGGCCTATGTCCACGACTTCGCCGATGTGAGCCGCACCATCGGGGCGTCCTTCACCCTGGTTCCGACGGTGCCGTTCGCCATCTCCGGCCGCCGCCTCGCCCGCGACCGGGCCCTCGTCGGCCTCGGCGTGAGCACGGAACTGGCCCCCGGCCTCTCCGGCTTCCTCGGTTACGACGCGGAACTCGCCTCCTCGGACACGATCCAGGCGGTACGCGGCGGAGTGCGCTACACGTTCTGATCCGCGTTGATGAGACGATAGGGGGGCCGGCTCGCCTGCGAGCCGGCCCTCTTCTTTTTGCGACAGGGCCAAAGGGGGCAAGCCCCGCCCAGGTCTCAGCAAAGCACGCGCGCATGGCGCGCTCGGGCAGGAGGACGACGGCATCGCGCAAGCGCAGATGCGGAAGCGCGACCACCATCAGGCCGAAGGCCGGGCGCCCCTGGAGCACAAACCGCTCGTTACAGCGCGGTCATGACATTGATCAGCAGGAAGATCGGCGCGATCGCCCGCATCCGGTGCGTCGTGGGCCGGCTTCGAGGACCAGGCCACCTTGGTCGCGAACCCAGCACGGGCCGGTGCAATCGAGCCCAGGAAACGGTGTGGCATCGCGCCCTGACGTCGATAAGGCAGCCTGACCCAAGCTCGGCCGTTAGTATTCGTTAACCATGCCGTGACGAGAGTACAGAGACACAAGCAGCAGGTACCTTCCGTGTTTCAAGCGCGCTCTCTCGACATCGACGATTTCGCGGATGGTTGCCCGGTGTCAGCCGACACGCTTGGCAAGATCTATCGCGCCCACGTCGAGATCCTTCCAAGCCTCATCGCCGACATTCCGCCGCTGACACGGGCGCGACTTGCCGCGTTCCTCTACGGTCGGAGCCATACGCGCGATCTGGGATTGCAGGTTGCGGCGACCTGCGATGCCACCACGATGCGCTCCATGTCGGGCGACCTGGGCGCGACGATCCATGCCCAGTCCCGGCAAACCAGCGCCCGGCCAACCTGGGGTGACGAAACCCGCAATGCGTCCAAGCGGATCAGCCTCGCTGGGTCCGCAATGGCGGGTGGTCATTTTGCATAAGTTCACGGTGATGCGCCTGCGGATCGGGATTGGTCTCGCTGCCGCGGTGGCGCTCGGCGTCGGTTCGGCCGCCCACGGTCAAGGTCTGGCGCGGGGGACGCAGGACGGTGCGGAGCGCGGCGGGAACATGGCCGGGCCGCTCGGTGCAGCGGTCGGCAGTGCAATCGGCGGCGCCGTCGGCGCCGCCAACGAGATGCTCGGCATCGACAGGCGAGAGCGCTTTCGGATCTACACGCTTGCGGAGCGCCGCGCCTCCTTCCCCTTCAAAGGGACTGTCCGAGTCGGAACAGTGCTGCCTGAGGACGGCGTGATCTACTACGACGTGCCACCCGAATTCGCCCTGCAAGGTCTCAACTACACGATCGTCAATGATCATCCGGTGCTCGTCGAGCCGGACTCCCGCCGCATCGTCGAAGTGATCCGCTGAGCGCCGGCTCGAACGGGAAGTGATCGGCGGCACGGCTCGCGGTGCCGCCCAGGACGGCTGGAACAGGCTCATCGAGTAGCCTCAGCGCATCTTTTCCATCGGTCCGCGCGCCTGGGCCAAAGGCTTCATATGAGTCGCTTCCCGGCCCTGGTCCCACCCTGGTAATCGCGATCGCGGAGGCGGGCGTTGTGAGCGCGCGCCGCATCGGCTACGGCGGGGCCAGCGCAACGGTAGGAGCCTGCCATGCTGAAGTTCTTCTTCAACGGGTCACCGAACCCGACGAAGGTCGCCCTCCTGTTGGAGGAACTCGGGCTGCCCTACGAGCCGATTCCGATCGACACGCGCACCGGCGACCAGTTCGCGCCCGATTTTCTCGCGCTGAACCCGAACGGCAAGGTTCCGGTCATCGTCGACGGTGACGTCACCGTCTTCGACAGCAACGCGATCCTGCTCTATCTCGCGGAGAAAGCTGGCCAGTTCCTGCCCCTGACGCCGGACGCGCGCGGGCCGCTCCTGTCCTGGCTGATGTTCGTGGCGACCGGCGTCGGGCCGTTCTCGGGCCAGGCGGTGCATTTCCGGCATTTCGCCCCGGAGTCCGTGCCCTACGCAAAAGAGCGCTGCCGGTACGAGGCCAAGCGCCATTACGGAATCCTGGACGCTCATCTGGCCGACCGGCCGTTCATGCTTGGCGAGGCCTATTCCATCGTCGACATGAGCGTGTGGGGCTGGGCTCGGATGGTCCCCTTCATTCTCGGCGAGGATTCCTGGTCCGACCTCCCGAATCTGAAGCGCCACCACGATGCACTCGCGGCCCGGCCGGCCGCGGCCCGGGCAATCGCCCTCAAGGATCGCTTTCCGTTCAAGGCGGAAATGGACGATGCGGCCCGCGCGCAGATGTTCAAGCACCTGTCGCCAGCAGCCGATTGAGGCATTTCGATCCCGACACGGTAGATCACGTCGTATCGAAGGATGTCGGGCCGATATCCTTCATCCGGCCATTGTCGTCGGAAACGAAGACGGTGCCGGGTCAGAGACCCACTCCCGAAAGGAGCGGGTCAGAGACCCACTCCCGAAAGGAGCGGGTCTCTATTGCCCTAGTACCGTCCGCGCAAACCGCCGGATCCTGTCGGCGAAGGGCCTCAATGCTGCAGGATCTTCGACAGGAAGTTCTGCGCGCGGGGCGAGCGGGCATGACCGAAGAACTCGTCCTTCTTCGCATCCTCGACGATCTCGCCCTTGTCCATGAAGATCACCCGGTCGGCGACCTTGCGGGCGAAGCCCATCTCGTGGGTGACGACCATCATGGTCATGCCTTCCTTGGCGAGTTCCACCATGACGTCGAGAACCTCACCGACCATCTCGGGGTCGAGGGCCGAGGTCGGCTCGTCGAACAGCATCACCACCGGGTTCATGGCGAGCGCCCGCGCGATGGCCACGCGCTGCTGCTGGCCGCCCGAGAGCTGGCCGGGAAACTTCTTGGCATGAGCGCCGAGGCCGACACGGTCGAGCAGCGTCAACCCGGTATCGAGGGCCACCCCCCTGTCGCGCCCGAGCACCTTGACCTGAGCCAGGGTGAGGTTGTCGGTGATGGACAGGTGCGGGAACAACTCGAAGTGCTGGAACACCATCCCGACCCGGGCACGCAGCTTGGGTAGGTTGGTGCGCTTGTCGTGGATCGGCGTCCCGTCCACGACAATCTGACCTTCTTGGAACGGCTCGAGCGCATTGACGCATTTGATCAGCGTCGACTTGCCGGACCCGGAAGGGCCGCACACGACGACGACTTCGCCCTTGTTGACCGACGTCGTACAGTCGGTGAGCACCTTGAAATCACCGTACCATTTGCTGACCGAACTCATCGCGATCATCGGCCCCGACACCGCGAGGTCTTTCGGAGCCGTATTCAGGGGTGGGCGCATCGAGGGGTCCTGGGTTCCACGCGGGCCGTGCCTTCGGCGGGTCGGCGACTGATGGAGGAATGTGTCTGCAAGCGTCGTACCGCCGGACGCGCGCCGGAACCTGTCACCTCGAGCGTTTCACGCCCATCGGACACGGGCCAGCGCCCGGCCACCCCCCGATCGCCAGACCGAGGCGCTCCTCCGTCGAATCGACCGACCTGAACGGTACGGTGATGAGGGCGGACTCAGCCACACTCGGCGACGGGCACGCGTGGCGGGCCGGAAGCGGAATCCACCGGATTCCGTGCCTTGACGCGGCAGCCTCAAACGTCGTTTAAGGCGCCTCAGACGCGCCAGACTTATCGAATCTCGCAACGGTTTCAGAGCGTCTGCCGTTCAAGTGCAGCGGTTTCGTCGTTGGAGGTCCTGGGGACGGCAAGGCGTGCTTGGCCCAGGCACAGACTCAATCGGCGCCGAGAATTCGGTGGTCGAGGGCCGGATTAGCTCAGCGGTAGAGCAGCGGTTTTGTAAACCGAAGGTCGGGGGTTCAATCCCCTCATCCGGCACCACTTCCTTCTGGCGTCGACTGGGCTCGCGCGCGACTTTGATCTCGCCCAGCCGCAGCTCCCCACTTCTGGCGGCGTCCGTCACCCACTGCCGCGCTCTTGGTTTCTTGCTGTCGGGAACATCGGGGAGAACATCACGCCCGCTCCTGCACAAAGCTTATGAGACGCGCCCACATATCAGCGCGCGATTAGTCGATGACGATCCGCACTGTGCGCCAGCAGGGTGGCTGATCGCCGGGATGAGCCCACCCACTGGCGCCCTTCGGGTACCGCCGGAGGATTCCAAGGTCGTGCGTTGCAAATCTTGCGGCGGTGCCGCGGCCTTCAGCCAATCGGCGCCCGCCGCGTATGTTGGTAAAGCCCCGGGGCAGGCCTAGCGTAAGGTCGCGGATTCACCGGGGTGTAAGGGTCGCTCCTCGTCCGGACCACTGACGGCGTTCAGGCGTTCCAAATGCTCGAAGACGTGCGCGAAGGCGCTGGTGACCGCGTGTTCGAAGGAACCATCAGTCTTGCCCTGGGCGGCCTTGAGCGCGGTGAGCAGGGCCTGGTGCGTCTCGGTATCGCTCGCCATATTGGTTCTCCTAGGCTGACAACATGCCGGCGCAGGATGGCAAGCTTCGGCCCCGGAGGTGGGTTCCAAGTGGCGATGAAGGTTGTGCCCCATCTCGGTAAGATGGGCGGCCGTCTCACCGGCAGCCTTCTGGTCGTCATGACATTACGAATGCGTTGTCCAACACGCTATGACCGCGCGCCCTTGTACAAGCCGGATGTGCTAGACACCTTGGACACGGCGCTCGCACACTCGCGATGCGTGCGAGACAGCTTAAGGCCGACCCCAGCTTGTGACGTCTTCCCCGATAGGCCTCGAACTCGCGGATGATGCCGAGCGCTTGGCCGCACTCGACCGGTATGACATCCTCGACACCGCGCCCGAGCAGGGCTTCGACGACATCGTGCTGCTGGCCTCACAGATCTGCGAGGCGCCGACTGCGCTCGTCAGCCTGATTACGAAGGACCGGCAGTGGTTCAAGGCCCGCATCGGCTTCAACCCGTGCGAGACACCGCTCGATCAATCCGTCTGCGCTCATGCCCTCGGCGGTCACGACCTGCTCGTCATCCCCGATCTGACCCAGGATCCGCGCACCCGGGAGAACGCCCTGGTCACCGGTGAGCCGCACCTGCGGTTCTATGCCGGGGCGCCCCTCCACTCGCCGGAGGGAGCCACCCTCGGGACGCTCTGCGTGATCGACATCGACCCGCGGCCAAGCGGACTCACCGAGGGGCAACGAGCCGGTTTGCGGGCGCTTGCACGCCAGGTCATGGTGCAACTCGAGCTTCATCGCGCCGTCGAGAATCGGGGGCAGGCCCTGGCTGCACGGGCGAAGGCGGAGGAGCAGATGCGGTTGGCCGCCGAGGCCACCGGAATCGGGGTGTTCGATTTCGAGCCCCGGAATGGCGCGTTGCACTGGGACCAGCGCGTCCGCGCCCTGTTCGGCGTGCCGGAGCTGACCCAGGTCACCTACGAGGGCTCCTTCCTCGCCAACATCCACCCCGATGACCGCGCGCATGCCGATGCCGCGGTGCAATCGGCACTCGATCCCACGGGCCCCTGCCGGTTCGACACGGAATACCGCGTGATTGCAGCGGACACGGGCACGGAGCGTTGGCTTGCCGCCCGCGGCCGGGCCATCGTCGAGGCGGGAGAGACCGTCCGCTTCGTCGGCACCGTGCGGGATATCTCGGCGCAGAAGGACGCCGAGCTTGCCCTGCGTGCCACCGAGGAACGCTATCGCCTGGCGGCGCGGGCCACCACGGACGCGATCTGGGATTGGGAGTTCGCCAGCAACCATGTGCTCTGGAACGAGGCGCTGACGGAGGCCTACGGACACGCGCCGGCGGCCGTCGAGCCGACGGGGGATTGGTGGATCGACCACATCCATCCGCATGACCGAGCCGGGGTCGATGCCTCGATCCACGCGGTGATCGACGGAACAGGAACCATGTGGACGGACGAGTACCGTTTCCTGCGCGCCGACGGGACTTACGCGCCGGTGCTCGACCGCGGTTACGTCATTCGCGATAGCAACGGACGCGCGATCCGCATGATCGGCGCGATGCTGGACCTGACCAGCATCCGTGCGGCGGAGGCCGCCCTGCGCGATGCTCAGCGCAGGCTCGACATGGAGCGGAACCTGCTCCAGGCGATCTTCCGGCAAGCGCCGGTTGGCATCGCCGTCGCCGACGCCGCCTCGGCCTGGACCACGATGATCAATGCTCAGGCGGAGGAGATGCTCGGACATGGCCTTGGCGCGCCCGGCGAGGAAACGGCCGCGGGGTACGGTGCGCTCCATCCGGACGATACGCCCTACGCTCTGACGGACTACCCGACCCTGCGTGCGCTGCGCGACGGAGAAACGGTCCGTGCCGAGGCGATGCGCTATCGCAACGGCATTACCGGCGAGGTGCGCCGCTTCGAGGTGTCGAGCGCCCCGGTCCGTGACGAGGCGGGCGCCATCCAAGCCGCGGTCACCGTGCTGGTCGATGTCGAGGAACGGTTGCGTGCCGAGGCGATGCAGAGCCTGATGAATCACGAGCTCGGCCATCGCATGAAGAACTTGCTGGCGATGGTCCAGTCCATCGCGCTGCAGACCCTGCGCGGCGCCACGGACGTCGGCACGGTCAAGGAGATCCTCAGCGAGCGCCTCATCGCGCTCGGCAAGGCGCAGGACATCCTCCTCGGGAACGACCTCGACCGTGCCGCGGTCGGTGCGGTCATCCGCGGGGGCGTCGGCGTCCACGACGAGGTCGGCCGCTTCCGCTACGATGGGCCCGATGTCGAGATTTCGCGTAGCGCGGCCCTGTCGCTTTCGCTGATGATTCACGAACTCACCACCAACGCGGCGAAATACGGGGCGCTGTCGGTCCAGGACGGACGGGTCGCGGTGACCTGGTCCCTCGTGGCCGGAGCCGATGAGGCCGATTTCTGCATCGCCTGGCGAGAAAGCGGCGGGCCCGTGGTGGTGGCCCCCACCCGAAAAGGCTTCGGGTCCCGGCTGATCGAGCGGGGCCTATCCGGCCAGGTCGGCGCCGAAGTCACCGTCGACTTCGCGCCCGCAGGTGTGACGTGCCATGTCCGCGCGCCCCTCAGCGCGTTCCAGCGAGAGGGGTGAGCCGGATCGGCCGTGCCCCCTATGTCTCGCGTCTCGCCCTGAGTTCGACGACCTTGCCGGTCTCGTCCGCGATCTCCGGTGCGAACCCGAGAACATCCGCCACCTTGATGGCGAGTTGCTCGCGCTTGAACGGCTTGCCGATCAGATGGACGCCCTCGTCGAGTCGACCATGGTGGACGATGGAGTTCTCGGTATAGCCCGACATGAACACCACCTTCACCTCCGGCCGGATCGCCCGGATGCGTTCGGACAGGTCCCGCCCCCGGATCTCGCCCGGCAGGATGACGTCGGTCAGCAAGAGGTCGATATCCGCGGCGTAGGCGCCGAAAACCCGAAGGCCCTCGTCGCCATCGGCGGCCTCCAACACGCGATAGCCGAGGTCTCTCAGGATCGCGCAGGCGATCTCGCGCACCGCTGCCTCGTCCTCCACCACCAACACAGTCGCCGACCCGCGGGGGAGCTCCGCCGGCGAACTCATGCGCTGGGTGGTGATCTTGGCGAGACTCGCCGCCCGGGGAAGGTAGAGCTTCACCGTCGTGCCTTGGCCGGGCTCGGAGTAGATCTTCACATGGCCACCCGACTGCTTGACGAATCCGAACACCATGGCGAGCCCGAGTCCGGTGCCCTTGCCATCGGGCTTCGTGGTGAAGAAAGGCTCGAACACGCGGGCAACCACCTCCGGCGTCATGCCGTGGCCGGTGTCGGAAACCGCCGCCATGGCGTAGTCGCCAGGTATCACCTCCGCATTGTGGCGCGCATACTCCGCGTCGAGAACCTTGTTGCCGAGTTCGATGGTCAGCCTGCCTCCGCCAGGCATCGCGTCCCGCGCATTCAGGGCGAGGTTGAGGACCGCGCTTTCCAACTGTGCCGGATCGGCCATCGCCGGCCACAGGCCCGCCGTCTCGACGTATCGGACGTCGATGTGCTCACCGAGGGTCCGTCGCAGGAGCGGGATGAGGTCGGGCATCGTTGCCGCGAGGTCGATGGCGGCCGGTGCCAGGGGTTGCTTGCGGGCAAAGGCGAGGAGCTGGCCGGTGAGCGTGGCGCCGCGCTGGGCGGCCCAGGTGGCGCGATCGATGCGCGTTTGCAGCTTGCCATCTCCGTCGAGCTTTGCCCGGACGAATTCCAGGTTCCCGAGGATGACCTGAAGCAGGTTGTTGAAATCGTGCGCGATGCCGCCGGTGAGCTGCCCGATGGCCTGCATCTTCTGCGCCTCGCGAAGGACCAACTCGGCCTGTGCACGCTTGGTCATGTCCGAGATCGTTAGGACGAAGCCGCCGTCCGGCATCGGTGTGCGGCGGATCTCTAGGTGGTGCCCGTCGGCGCGCTCCCGTTCGTAGGTGATGGCTTCGCGAAGGTTCTGCCCGCCGTGCCGCACCTGATCCTCGCTTTCCAGCTCCGGACGTCCGGGCTCGGCGGTATGCTCGGCGAAGGCCGTGTAGGCTGCGCCCGGCCGGACCATCGCCTTGGGAAGGTCGAGCAGGATCTGGAAGCACGCGTTCCAATTCTTCAGTTTTCGATCGGGTCCGAACACGGCGACACCCTGGCTCAGACTGTCGAGGATGGTGCGCAGGCGCAGGACCAGGGCCCTCTGATCGGTCTCCGCCTGATAGGACCGCGACCAGGCATTGTTCAGCAGCCGCGCCGCCACCAGCAGGGTCAGGATGGCGAGGCCCGAGCCGCCGATCACCAGCCAGCGCACCCAGGCCGCCCGCGTGTCGTTCTGGGCTAGGCGGCTGGTGAGCAAGGCCTGCTCGTCTGCGAGCAGGCCGGTGAGAATGGCCTCGGCCTCGCGCATGTAGCTGCGGCCCGCATCGGTGTTGACGATGCGAAGGGCCGTCTCCAAGCTCCCGTCGCGGCGTGCCTGCACCGTCTGGGCAAGCTCCTCCAGCTTGTGCTGGATCGTCGGGGACAGGGCACGCAGGCGCTCCTGTTGCTCCGGGTTGTCCGCCGTCAGCTTCTGCAGCTCACCCTGCAGCAGGCCGATCCGGTCGCGCGCGGCGTTGTAGGGCTCGAGATAGTCGTTCTTACCCGTGAGCAGGTATCCGCGCTGGCCACGCTCGGCATCACGGAGGGCGATGGCGAGATCCTTCATGGTGCCGAGCACGCCGTAGCTGTGTTGCGACCATTCCCGGGCGTTGCGCGAGGCGTTCAGGCGTTCCCACGTCACGGCACCGACGAGGGCCAGTAGGACCAGCAAGACACCAAGAACGAGGATGTTGGCACGCGCGACGAGATGTTTGGTCATGTCGGCGTCTCGTGTCTCATCATCTGCCGAGGGCGGAGGCAGGGTGCGAATGGGCAATCGACCGGTCCGTCTTGGCCGTACCCTAAAACTCGTCCCTGAATACGCACTATTTGCGGCTGGCTTAACGAAATCCTTTATCGCGGCAGCGGCGCAACCTTGGCTCGAACCTGCGTTGCTGGTTCCAGGCATGCGCGCAGCTACGCGTGGTCATCGTGGTGGTCGGGTTTGGAGCGGCCATAGAGAATACGCGGCGAAAAGCGTAACCCACCCCGTCCCAAAACCGTCGAATACAAAAGATTTTTTCGGCCGGATTTATTGTCAAGCCCATCGGCCGACTTAGGAACTCGTCCTGCTCCGGCCAGAACACCACACACCCTCTCCGAGAGCATTCGCATACAAATTGTCCCGCTGAGGTTGAACTGCCAGCGAAAATTAATGCGATGTTAACTCGGATCACGCGATCGTGTTCATATCGGATTTTGAAAGTAATCGATTGCAGATTCGATAAAAGTACAGCGCAAGTTTTAGCAAAATCAGTTATGAATAAACGAGTGTCAGAGGCATCGCGGCTTATGATCTATGATAAATGGCGATTTGACAAATTTGATACAGCCGCAAAAATCGCAGCATGTGAGAGATCGCAGGCGGTCATTGAGTTCGAGCTCGATGGAACCATAATTCGCGCCAATGACAACTTTCTGTCCGTCGTCGGCTACACAATGTCCGAAATCGAGCGACGGCATCACAGCCTGTTCGTCGAACCATCCGTCAAAGACAGTTTAGCCTATGGCGAATTCTGGGAGAGTCTTCGGCGCGGCACGTATCAAGCTGCGCAGTTCAAGCGTATCGGCAAGGGTGGCCGGGACATCTGGATCGAAGCCTCTTACAACCCGGTGCTCGATCGTCGCGGTCGGCCCTACAAAATCCTCAAGCTCGCCACCGACATCACGCGCCAGAAGGCACAGGACGCGGATCGCCATGGGCAGATCGATGCGATCCGGAAGGCGCAAGCCGTCATCAGTTTCGATCTGAACGGGACGATCATCGAGGCCAACGAGAACTTCCTGGCCGTCGTCGGATACACGCTGCCCGAGATCGTTCGGCAGCACCATAGCCTCTTCGTCGAACCGGCTCTGCGCGACAGCCCCGCCTATACCGAGTTCTGGGCCAAGCTGAGCCAAGGTCAGTTCCAGAGCGGGCAGTTCAAGCGCATCGGCAAGGGTGGCCGAGAAGTCTGGATCGAGGCGTCCTATAATCCCATTTTCGATGCCGGCGGGCGCCCCTACAAAGTTGTGAAATTCTCCACCGACATCACGCCACAGATCGCGCTCTTGGCCGATCTCAATCGGCTGATCGAACGCAACTTCGGCGAGATCGACCAAGCCGTCCTTCGTTCGTCGGAGGAGTCGCGTTCCGCGGCCGAGGCGGCGGGGAGTACGGCCACCAACGTGCAGACCATGGCGGCGGCGGCCGAAGAACTCGCCGCCTCCGTCAATGAAATCTCCCACAGCATGAGTAAGGCGCGAACCGCGACGGACACGGCCCATGCGCAGGTGGCGGCGGCAGGCTCGGTCACCCAGACCCTGACGAATACGGCAACGGCCATGAGCGGCCTCGTGGGATTGATCCAGAACATCGCCAATCAGATCAACCTGCTGGCCCTCAATGCGACCATCGAAGCGGCGAGGGCCGGGGATGCAGGGCGCGGCTTTGCCGTGGTCGCGCAGGAGGTCAAGAACCTGGCGGCACAAGCGGCGCAGGCCACGAAGCAGATTTCGAACGAGATCGACCGCGTCCAGACGGCGTCCGAGCAGGTTGCCGGTTCGCTGGAGACGATTCAAGGCTCGGTCGAGACCATGCGCGACTATGTGGTGAGCACGGCCGCAGCGGTCGAGGAGCAGAGCGTGGTGACCACCGAGATGTCGTCGAGCATGCAGGATGCGGCCGACGCGGTGCGCGCAATCTCGCAAAACGCCGTGACGATCTCCGCCTCGATCAATGCGGTTTCGCAGTCGGTCGCGACGACGAAAGATGCCGCCCGCGTTCTCGTGCGCTGAAGCAAGGGCCGGCGCGCATCGCGGTGATGCTCGCGACCCCGGGCCTCGCCGTGGTCCGTTCGCTTTCGCGCATCGCGCCGAGGACAAGCTGGGCCCATATTCGGCCGTTACCCCACCGCAAGAACCTCCCGGCCTTCCGCACTCCCCTGGAGCGCTATCCGATTCTCGTTGCGCGCGTCTTCGGCAAGATCGAGCCCAGCAGGGCTCGCGCTGCGATTGGATTGCCACGTTCTGTCACTAAGACTCCGCAGCGCCATCCGGTAGGTCAGGTCGCTCGACGACAAGGTTTCGGCAATGAACCGATCGAAGGCTGCGCGCCATTTTGGCGTCAGCTGGACGTATTGGCCGCGCGGTCCGGTGCGGGCTGCGAACCCGCGCTCCTCCGCTGCCCTCACCACGTTGCGGACATGGGAACGGGACAGTCCGAAACGCTGGCCGATCACGGCGAAGCTGGACGAGCGTATGCGGCTGTCCGGTTGACCGGCGCCCATGCCGAACAGCGCGAGCATGATGTCGTTCCCCGAAGCCATGGTCAGGAAAAACCGCATCTCCGGATTCTTCGAGAGTATCCTGGCGGAGATAGGGAAGATGGCGATCGCTGCGCGGCGCTGCACCGCCTGAAACGCTTCATCGCGCAGGCGCGGACCCGCGTAGCCCGGGTCGGGATACAGCACATCCAGCGGTGCATGATAGGCCGCGATCCATTCACGGTCCCAGGCCAGGAGTTTCTCGGTGGGCTGGAGAGACCGGAGCCGCCGGTCCGCCGCGATCTGCGGCAGTTCGAGATAGCCCGTCTGCACCAATCGGCCCACCACGTCGTCGACGAGGCGTGGGCTGTTGAGACCGAACGGCACGAGCACCGTCTTCAAAAGCTTCAGCGTCGGCCAAGTCTCGCGGTCGCTCGGATCGTGCCGGGCGTGAAGGCAGATAATGGCACCGAAGATGAGCACACGACCGGCATCGACGCTCATTCTGGTCGGAAAGACATCCGTCGCGTAAACCCGCGCGGTTCTCGCGATGTAGACTTCGCGGGCTTCTTCGAATTTGGAATGGGACAGGATCTCAGACGCGGTTTTGTATTTAATAAAAGCCAGATGATCGGGGATATCGAAGTCTGACATCGGTCTCAATCTGTGTGATGGCCCGAAGGCCACACGGATCTGCGTTTGTATCAGGGCCGCCTAGGTAGGACCGGTATCAATCGTCGCGAAATTTAATCAGTGCGGCCGGTTGGCAATTTCCCGCCACATGCGTAATCCCTAACTCACCATTAAATCCAGAAAAATAAAACATCGAATCGATACTGAAAAAACTTTGCTGGATCGATAAGAATAGATATGGGTGCGCGCCCATTCGGGGCCTATCGGCATTGTAGTGAACTATAACGGAGAAAGAAAAGCGTCGTGGCGTCCGCGTCGACCCTTATGTTCGAGGCCCCACTCGATCCGGCAAGTCGCTTCCAGACTTGGTGCGACTATCTGGAACCTTTTTTCCAAGTCGGTATTGCACCGCCGGTGCCAGCGAATCCCTATGCCATGAAGGCCTACAACTTCGGGCAGATCCTTGTCTGGGAGGTCTACGCTCCGGCTCACAGGCTCGAGCGGCCGGCGCGCATGGTCGCCCGCCAGGGCATCGATCACGTCCTGCTCCTGTTCTACGAAAGCGACGGTGGCAAAGGTGAAACGGGTTGGCGTCCGGGAGAGGCCCGCACTCGCAAAGTCGCGATCATCGACATGGCGCAACCGGTCCTCATCGACGTCTCCATCCGCTCGGCCATCGCCGTGGTGCTTCCGCGGGCCCTGATCTCAGACAGCATCGGCGTGGTCGAGGCCCTGCACGGACAGATCCTCGACTCTGGCGAGGATCCGGCACCGGACCTGCTCCATACCTACCTGCGCGGTCTCATCGCCTGCGCCGGACAGCTGGGGTCGCATCAGCTGCCGGCGCTCGCCGCGGCCACATCCAAGATGTGCGGCGCCTGTTTCCCGGCTGCGGCGGCCCTGCGGCGGCCCATCGACCTTCAGACGAATGTCGCGGTGCGCCAGTTCATTCGCAGGGAACTCGGTTCCTTCCACCTCACCGTCGAGGCGATCGTCGCGGAATTCGGCCTCTCGCGGGCGACCCTGTACCGCCTGTTCGAGGCGGAGGGCGGCGTCGCCGGCTACATCCGTGAGCGCCGGCTGCTCTGGGCGAGACGGCTGCTCACCCAGGCCGATGGCCATGGTCGCATGCGCGTCTCCGCGGTGGCCTATACCACCGGTTTCTCCGACGAGAAGAGCTTCAGCCGCGCGTTCAAGCGCCGCTTCGGCTGCCTGCCGCGGGACACCGCGGTTCCGGAGGTGTTTCCTTGGACGGGCAGCGACGACGCGGCAATTCTACTGTCCTGGATGAGGGATCTGGCCGCTTGAGGCCGGTGGCGCCTCGCCGTAAGGAACGCGCCGAGCGGCCGCGGGGGATCAGGCCGCGAGACTCCTCATCCAGGCGAGCAGGGTCGACCCGGTCCCGGTGACGGCCGGCACGGTGGCATGACCGCTGGCGGCGTCCCTCGGCAGGAGTCCGAACCGCCGGTTGAAGGCGCGACTGAAGGTCTTCTCGTCGGAGAAGCCGGTGGCATAGGCGACTGCCGAGACGCGTGGCCGGGCGCCTTCGGCGCTGAGCAGCCGCATGGCCCGGAGCAGCCGGCGCTCGCGGATGTAGCCCGCGACACCGCCCACCGCCTCGAACAGGCGGTACAGGGTCGCCCGCGAGATCTTGAATCGGGCGATGACGGCATCGACGTCTAGGGATTCCGAGGCCAGTTCTTCCTCGATGTAGTGGCGGATGGCGATGCCGAGGAGCTGGTCCGCCGCGCGCGTCCTGGGCGCATCGGGCTGGAAGCAGGCGGCGACGAGGGCCGCGGCGGCGCCGGAGAGATGGCGGGCTTGGTGCGGTTCGATCTGCGCGGCGCTGTCCGCGAGACCCGCCAAGTATGTGTGACACAGCGTTCGCATGGCATCCGAGCCGTAATCCAGGGCTTGTCCATGAAGGTCCCCGATGTCGCCGACCCTGTCGGAGAGGAGCTTGCGCGGCAGCATGATGGTGGTGGCCGAGACCGGGCCGGCCTCGCTGACCAGCGGCTGCGCGAGATCGAAGACGACGATCTGTGAGGGTTGCACCTGTCCGGCGCGTCGGCCGACCGTCACCTCACTCCGGCCGGAGCGGTAGAACTGAATGAAGATGTGGTCGATGCCCTGACGCGCGATCATCCGCGCGCTGCGCTCCAGGCGCTGGGCCGGCGCCGCTACCGTCCCGAGAATGACCTCCCCGAAATTGTAGCTCGTCAGCGTGATGGCCGCGGACAGATCCGCGTCGCGGGCGATCTGCGCCTCGAAGACCGGGGCGAGGTGCTCGCACCAGGAGCGTCCATGCAGGGCGGGGTCTGAGGGCGGCACGAACCGATCGCAGGGAATCGCTGACATCGCGCACCGTCTCGATGAGGTCCGCTTCTCCGGCGGGGTCCCCATCGGCGATTGGGGAGATCCGTTGGTTCTGTCGGTCCCGTTGGGGCGCCGCAGAAATGCAGCGTCGCGCCATCGCGGGCAAACTCAGGTCCGGCTTCGAAGCTATCATTATGAGACAAAAGGCATCTTAAATGAGACGTTTTATCACTATAAAAGTATTTGATACACTAAGCGACCTATATGAGACGAAGCGTCACTTCAAATATCGTCGGACGGGATTTGTATTAGGGTCTGAATAACCCTCCCGGAGCCTGTTTGATCCATCGCCAACTCAGGCGAAATCGAGATCAACAGGATCACACCATGTCGTCAGGCGTCACCCTCACCGCTGCCACCCGCCAGAACCTGCTGTCGCTGCAGGGAACCGCCGACTTGGTGGCGACCACCCAGAACCGCCTCGCCACTGGCAAGAAGGTGAGCACGGCCCTCGACAACCCGACCAACTTCTTCACGGCGAGTGCCCTGTCGAGCCGGTCTTCCGGCTTGTCCTCGCTGCTCGACGGCATCGGCAACGGCATTCAGACCATCCAGGCCGCGAATACTGGCCTGACGAAGCTTCAGAGCCTGACCAATCAGCTCAAATCGACCGCCCAGCAGGCTCTGGCCTCGGCGAACGCCTTCACGGCCAAGGCGTCCTCGGTCTCCACCGCGCTGTCGGGTGCCACCGCCACCAACCTGCTGTCGACTGGTCCGACCGTTGCGACGTCGGCCAATGCCATCGGCACCCTGACCGGCTCCACCCCGCCGACGGCAGCCGTGCCCGCCGCCGTGACCGGCAGCATCGACTACGTTCCCACCGCCTCGCCGACCAAGCTCACCGGCAGCGTCTACACCCCCACGGTTCCGACCGTTGCGACCGCGTCCGGCACGGCCTTCACCGCGCCGGCCAATGCGGTTGCCGGAACGGCCGTCGGTGGGACCTTCACCACCCTCACGGCCGCTGCGAACCTGACGATCACCTCGGGCGCCGGGGCTTCCATCGGCGTCGCCCTCGCCAACGGTGACACGCAAGCTACGGCACTCACCAAGATCCAGACCGCGCTCACGGCTGCCGGCTCCACGGTCACAGCGGCGGCCGGAACCGGTGCGAACGCGGGTAGGATCGTCTTTACCGGCGCCACCAACGGCGACTCGCTGAACGTGCAGGGCAGCGACGCCAATACCGGCTTCGGCACCAATGCCGGCACCTCGGTCACCTCCACCGGTCAGGCCGCCGCCGCGACCCAGTCGCTGGCGATCAACGGCACCGCCGTCACCATCAGCGGCGGCAAGGTCGGTGATTCCGCTGCGACTGTCTTCGCCAGCGCCGTCGCGACCATCAACGCGGCCAACACGGGCGCCGGCGCCACCGGCGTGAGCGCCGCCGCAGGCCTGGGCGCCGCCGCGGGCACGATCGTGCTCACCGGCAAGGCCGATGGATCCAACTTTACGGCGTCCGGCGCCACCGGCAACACCCTCGGCTTCGCGGCCAATGCGGCCCCGACCGCGAATGGCGCCCCGGCAGCGAGCCAGGCGCTCACCATCAACGGCGTCCAGATCAACATCGCCGGTGGTTCCACCCAGACCCAGGCGATCAGCCTCATCAACGCGCAGTCCAGCACCACCGGCGTGACCGCGTCACAGGATACCACCAACCCGGCCAAGATCGCCCTCGCCGGCAAGAGCGACGGGTCGAGCTTCACGGTCGCGGCGTCCAATGGCGCATCCAGCGGTTTCGCCGCCGCCCCGACCACGTCGTCCATCGCCGCCAGCGTGGTCGGCGGCGCTTATACTCCGACAGGAACCGCCGCCACTGTCACCGGCAATCTCTTCACCCTGCCGGCCAACGCCGTCGCGGCGGCCACGACGGGCACGGCCTTCACGGGTCCGACCAACGCCGTTGCGGGAACGATAGCCGGCACGGCCTACACGGCGACCGCCGGAACCTTATCGATCGTTTCCGGGGCCGGGGCACCCACCAGCGTGACACTCGCTGGCACCGATTCGATTGCTGTCGCAGTTGGCAAGATCAATACGGCGCTCGGCACCGGCGCCGCCGGCTACGCCGGGCCCGTTGCGACGGTGAATGGCGGCGCCATCGACTTCACCGGAGCGGGCAACGGCGATCAGTTGAGTGTCTCCGGCAGCAGCGCCACCTACGGCTTCAGCGCCAACGCAGGGGCGCCCACCAACTCCAACGGTCAGGCGGCTGCCGCGACACAGACGCTGACCCTCAACGGCACCGCCGTCACCATCAGCGGCGGTAACGCGGGCGCCTCGGCGCCGAGCGTGCTCGCCAACGCGCTCACGGCGATCAACGCGCAAACCGGCACCACCGGCGTGACCGCCTCCGCTGCCGGTAGCGCCATCACACTGACCGGCAACACCAACGGTACCGCCGCCTTCACCGTGGCTGGGAGCGCCGGCAACACCCTCGGCTTCTCGGCGACCGCCGCCACCTTCAGCGGAACGGCCGCCGCCAGCCAGTCGCTGAATATCAACGGCACCGCCGTCACCATCAGCGGCGGGGCCGCGGGCGCCACGGCATCCACCGTGCAGACCGCTGCGCTCGCGTCGATCAACGCCGCGAACACAGGTGCCGGTGCCACCGGGGTGACCGCCACCGCCGTCGCCGGCAGCTTCGTTCTCACCGGCGCCAACACCGGCACGAACTTCACCGTGTCCGGGAGCGTCGGCAACACCCTCGGCTTCGCATCCGGCGCCGGGACGACCACGACCAACGGAACCCCCTCCGGCCCCCAGACCCTGACCATCAACGGGACTGCCATCAACATCGCCGCCGGGGCGAACGCGGCCGCGGCCGCCACGGCGATCAATGGGCAAACCGTCGCCACCGGCGTCACAGCGGCGGTGGACCCCTCGACCGGCCATCTCGCGCTGACCGGCAAGCCCGACGGCACGAGCTTTACCGTCGCGGCGTCGAATCCCGGCGCGAGCGGCTTCGGTGCGTTGCCCACCACAGTCAACGGTGCGGGCGGCGCCTCTCAGAGCCTGACGATCAACAACACCGCCATCGCGATCCCGGCCTCAGCCTCCCTCGACGACGCCATCAAGGCGATCAACCTCCAGAGCACGATTACGGGCGTCACCGCCTCGAAGAACATCACCGGCGGCGGCAACAAGCTGGTTCTGTCGGGAGCCTCGGACGGCTCGTCCTTCAGTGTCCTGGGTTCGGCCGGCAACACACTCGGTGTCGCGACGTCGGCCACCAAGATCGCCGGAACCCTGGACCCGAGCCCGACGACCCTGGTGACCGCCCTCGGCTTCAAAGCAGGCGACAACTTCTCGGTCAACGGCCAGTCGGTGAACCTCGTCGCCACCGATACCATCACCTCCCTCATCCAGAAGGTCGGCGCGGCGACGAACGGCGCCGTGACGGCGAACTACGATACCACCAGCAACAAGTTCAGCTTCACGGCGGCCGATACGAATACGGCCGTGAGCCTGACCGATGGCGCCACCGCGACGTCGAAGGTCGCCAATCTCGGCTTCACCACCACGTCCTTCGGCGCCGGTCTCGGCAACGGTTCGAGCAGCCCGCTTCAGGGCCAGTCGATCACCGTGCAGGTCGGCACCGGCGCCAACGTCTCCTCGACGTCGCTGACCTTCGGTTCGGCCGCCGGTCAGGTGTCCACCCTGTCCCAGCTCAACTCGTTCCTCGCATCGGCCAACGCTCAGGCGACCATCGACGCGACCACGGGCAAGATATCGATCTCCACGACCAACGACCTGGGGGCCGAGAACCTGTCGATCATCGCCAGCGGGACCGGCAATCCGTTCACAACCGGCACCAACGCGGCCGTGATCGGCGGCGATGGCGCCACGAGCCGCAACAACCTCGTGACGAGCTACAACAACCTCCTCACCCAGATCGACCAGCTTGCCGGCGACGCCGGGTACAACGGCGTCAACCTGCTGACAGGCGACAACCTGAAGATCAGCTTCAACGAAAAGGGCAGCTCGAACCTCTCGATCCAGGGAAGCAGCGTCAGTGCCGCCAACCTCGGCCTGACGGCCATCGGACAGTCGACCTTCCAGGAAAGCAGCTCGATCAACAAGCTGATCGATCAGATCAACACCTCGACCAATACGCTCAAGTCCCAGGCCTCGAGCCTCGGCTCCAACCTGGCAGTCGTGCAGAACCGTCAGGATTTCTCGAAGCAGCTCATCAACATCCTGGATACCGGTTCGGCGAACCTCACCAACGCCGACCTCAACGAGGAGGCGGCCAACTCGCAGGCCCTGTCCACGCGCCAGTCGCTGGGAATCTCCGCCCTCTCGCTGGCCAACACGGCGCAGCAGGGCGTGCTCCAGCTCCTCCGCTAAGCCGCCATCGACGCGGGGGCCGGGCGTCGCGCCGGCCCCCGCGCTCGTCGACGGATTCTTTCCAATGGTCTGCATTCCAGAAGGGATTTCACCATGGCGCTGCGACTCGACCTCAAGCCCCACGAAGGCTTTCTCATCAATGGTGCGCTCATCCGCAACGGCGCGCGCCGTACCGACTTTCTCATCGAGACCCAGTGCAAGTTTCTGCGGGAATCAGAGATCATCAAGGAGAGCGAGGCCGATACCCCCGCCAAGATGCTCTGCATCACCCTCCAGGTGCTCTATCTCGCCAACGATCCGGCCGAGGCCGAGGACCTGTTCACGCGCCAGGCCACGGCCATCATGACGACCATGCCGGCCGCAGCCCCGTATCTCCTCGCGATCCACGACGAGATCGCGGACAAGCGGTATCACCACGCGATCAAACGCGGCCGCGACCTCGTCGCCTTCGAGCGGCAGCAAAGCGGGGACGCGTGAGCGAGCGATCTGGCTAAGGACGCCGAAGGGCCTGCGGGCCCACATCGCCGCCTGTTGCCCTCGGCAGATCGGCGCAAAAGGCGACCCGGGTTCGAACAGCCACGGAACGGGACCCCGGATCGGTTTTCAATCGGGGGCCTGACTCGTTTTCGGTGCAGACGGGTCGATGGATTTCGGCTTTGACCGGTGGAGATCCGTCCGTGCCGCGCAGCCTGTATCCAGTGCTATTGCCCCGCGTGGTCTCGTCCTCGCTCATGTCGAGGCCGGGCTCCGGCCTGACCGTCACTGCCCGCCCGTCTTCACTTCGATGTCGTCCGGTCGTTGACGAAGGCCGGCCTTGGAGGCGTGAGACGCCGCCGATCCCGGTGAACACTGGTCGAAGAGATGCTCGCGAGCAGGGCGCCTCAGCAGGCTTACCCCGTGAGCGTCATGCGGTGACGGAGTCCCGTGCGGCTTGGATGAGCTCGTTTGCCAGCGCCTCGTCGTCGACCGCGCGTGCCAGGACGATGGCGCCGACAAAGGTCGAAAGCGTCGCCAGGGACCGCTGCTTGCGACGCTCTTTGGAGGCCTTGGGTGTCAGGTCGGCGAGGATACCGGCGAGACTCCTGACGCCCTGGGTAAACCGCGACCGGACAGGGCTTCCAGGCGGCTCGCGCGAGACGTCGTTCGCCAGGGCCGCGAGCGGACATCCTTTGCCGGGAGCCTGGACGTGCCCGAGGGACAGGTAGTTCGCGATGATCGTATCGAGGGTCCCCCGTCGATCCTCGGCAAGCGCGGCGTCGAACGCTTCGGCGGCGAGGGCATCCTTGTTGGCGAACTGGCCGTAGAACCCACCGTGGGTGAGACCGGCGGCCGACATGATGTCCACGACACCGACGCCGTGAAGACCGCGCTCCCGGAACAGGGCCGACGCGACCTCGACAACACGTTGACGATTGATCCTGGCTTGCTCCTGGGAAACTCTAGGCATTGCCTGATCCTTCGACGGTTCTGCGGTCAATATAGATGCGCGTGATAATTTATAGAAGGGTCCAACCGAGATGGCACGCAGGTTGTCCATTTGGCGCTGCCCACCCGCGGCGCTGCGTCTGCGCCCTTCGATGGGAGCGATCGACCGGCCTGCGCGAGGGGGCACGAGCGCAGACCGGTCGATGCACCGCACGTTCAGGAGCTGAACGCACGATCTTATGGATACCCCGGGGATCGGGGCAGCGATGGGTGTCCTTTCGGGTTCAGGACCTGGCTTGCATCGCCAGTGCGGCCGCTCCGGATGCGGCGTCCTTCCCGCGCGGTTCGCGCGCAACCCGGAACCAGAGGGCGTAGAGCGCTGGCAGGAACAGCAGGGTCAGCAGGGTCCCGACGCCGACGCCGCCGATGAGGACGTAGGCCAGCGCGCCCCAGAACACCGAGTGGGTGAGCGGGATGAAGGCCAGCATGGCAGCGGCCGCTGTCAGGATCACCGGCCGGGCGCGCCGGACGGTAGATTCCACGATGGCTTCGTAGTTCGACAGGCCCGCCGCCTGGTCGTGATGGATCTGGTCCACCAGGATCAGGGTGTTGCGCATCAGGATGCCGGACAGGGCGATCAGGCCCAGGATCGCGTTGAAGCCGAACGGCTGGTGGAACAACAGCAGCGTCGGCGCGGCGCCCACGAGGCCGAGCGGGGCGGTGGCGAACACCATGAGCATGGTGGCGAACGAGCGGACCTGGATCATGATGACGGTGAGCGTCACGATCAGCATGATCGGGAACACCGCAACAAGCGACATCATCGCCTTCTCGCTCTCCTCCACGGCTCCGGCCGTGTCGATGCGATACCCCGGCGGCAGCTTGGCTTTGATAGGATCGAGGAGAGGAAGGACCTGCGCGTGGACGTCCGGCGGCTGCTTGCCGTCGAGTACGTCGCCCTGGACCCGGATATAGGTCTCGCGGTTGTAGCGCTTCAGCACCGCATCCTCGCTGCGGGTTTCTAGGCGAGTGACCTGGGACACCGGCACTTGGCGTCCATCCTTCGTGGCGAGCGTCAGGTCGCCGATCTCACCGAGCGAGCGCCGCTCGGGGCCGGGGCTGCGCAGCAGAACATCGACAGAGCGCAAGTTCTCGCGGACCTGGGTCGCCGGCGTGCCGTTAAGGTAGTTCTGCAGTTGCTGGCCGGCCTCCTTGGGGGTCAGGCCGATCAGGCGCAGGCGCTCCTGGTCGAGGGCGAGGTGTAGGCTCGGCGTCTTGTCGCCCCAATCGAGATGGACGAGGCGCATGTTGGCGTTGGCGGCCATGACATCCCTGACCTCGGCCGCGATGCCACGGATGATGTCGAGGTCGGGTCCGACCACCCGGAAGGCGACGGGAAAGCGGATCGGTGGCCCGAACACGATCTGCATTACGCGGACGCGCGCCTCGGGGAAGCGGCCGTCGTCGACGAGCTTACGGACCTTGACCCGCAGCGCGTCGCGGGCGTGGGCGTCCGCCGTCTGCACCACGATTTGCGCAAAGGCCGGGTCGGGCAGTTCGGGATCGAACGACAGCACGAAGCGCGGCATGCCCTGACCGATGTAGCTCGTGATCTCACCCGCTTCGGGCAGGTCGCGCACGGCGGCCTCGACCTTCTTCACGCTGGCCTCGGTGGTGGCGAAGGCGGAGCCTGCCGGCAGCGTCACCTCGACGATGAGCTCGGGGCGCTCGGAGTTCGGGAAAAACTGCTGCTCGACACGGCCCATGGCGACGATGGCGCCCGCGAACAGCGCCACGGTGATGCCGGCGGCCATCCACTTGTGGTCCACCGACATGCGAACGATGCGGCGCAGGCGCTGGTAGTTCTTCGTGGCGTAGATCGCCTCGTGGCCACCCTCGACTGTCTTGATGTTCGGCAGGAGCTTGACCCCGAGATACGGCGTGAAGGTCACCGCGACGATCCAGGAGATGATCAGCGAGAAGGCGACCACCCAGAAGATGTTGCCGGCATATTCTCCCGCCGTTGAGGCGGCGAACCCGACGGGCAGGAATCCCGCGATGGTGACGAGTGTGCCGGTCAGCATCGGCGCGGCGGTGGCGCTCCAGGCGTAGGTCGCGGCCTCGACCCGGTCGGCGCCTTCCTCCATGCGCACCACCATCATCTCGATGGCGATGATGGCGTCGTCGACGAGCAGCCCGAGCGAGATGATCAGCGCACCGAGGGTGATACGGTCGAAGTCTCGGCCGGTGATCATCATCACCACGAACACCGCCGAGAGGGTCAGCGGCACGGCCAGCGCCACCACGATCCCGACCCGGAAGCCCAAAGCCACGAGGCTGACGAAGATCACCACCGAGAGCGCAGTGAAGAACTTCACCATGAACTCGTGGATGGCGTCGTCGATGACCTTGGCCTGGTCGCTGATCTTGGTGAAGCGGATGCCCACCGGCGTTTCGTGGTGGATCGCCACTTCCTCGGCATTGAGGTCCGCGCCGAGTTTGAGGCCGTTGAAGCCGGGTTTCATGACGAGGCCGAGCATCAGAGCCGGCTCGCCGTCGTTGCGGATCTCGAAGGTCCGCGGGTCCTCGTAGCCGCGCTTCACCTCGGCGATGTCGCCGAGCTTGAAGCTGCGGTCGCCGGCCGCCACCGGCAGGTCGCGGATCGCGTCGAGGCCATCGATGGCGCCGTCGAGCCGCAGATACACGCGGGGGCCTGCGGCTTCGACGAAGCCGGCTGGCGTGACGTCGTTCTGGTTGGCGAGCGCCGCGAGGATTTGCTGGCCGGTGATGCCCAGCGTCGCGAGGCGTTGGTACGAGAGCTCGACGAAGATCTTCTGGGCCTGCTCGCCGAGGATGTTGATCTTCTCGACGCCGGGTATCCGCAGCAGGCGCTGGCGCATGTCCTCGGCGCGCAGCACTAACTGGCGGTGCGGGAGGCCTTCGGCCTGGAGGGCGTAGAGGGCGAAGTAGATGTCGGAGAATTCGTCGTTGAACAGCGGCCCGAGCACCCCGCGCGGCAGGCTGGAGGCTTGATCGGAGAGCTTCTTGCGGGTCTGGTAGAATTCCGACTGCAGCTTCGCCGGCGGCATCGAGTCCTTGAAGATGACCTTCGTCACCATCAGGCCGGGCCGGACCGTGGTCTCGGCGCGGTCGTAATAGACGAGTTCCTGCAGGCGCTTCTCCAGGGGGTCGGCGACCTGACGCTGCATCTCCTCCGCGGTCGCCCCCGGCCAGGCAGCCGAGACCGTCATCACCTTCACGGTGAAGGCCGGGTCCTCGCCGCGACCGAGCTTCTCGAAGGCGAAGAAGCCGGTGCCGGTGAGCGCGATCAGCAGGAACAGCGTCACCGCCCGCTCCCGGACGGCGAGGGCGGAGAGGTTAAACCCGGTCACTTGGCGACTCCCGTCATGCTGGGGGGAGCCAGCCGAACCTTCTGGTCGGCCTTCAGCAGGTGGGCGCCGAGTGAGACGATCCGGTCGCCCAAGCTCAAGCCGACGACGACCTCCGCGCGCTCCTCGCCCATGCGGGCGACCTGAACGACCTGGCGCTTCACCGTCTCGGTCGCGGCGTCGTAGCGCCAGACCGAGGTGCCGTGCCCCTGATCGAACAGCGCTCCCAGCGGAACCTCCACCGTCGCGGCACGGCCCGCATTGAGGGTCTTGAGCTGCAGCGTCACGGTGGCGCCCAGCGGCGCGGTCTCGCCGCCGCCCGAGAGGATGTAGCGCGCGCGGTAGGTCCGGGTGGACGGATCGGCGGTGGCGGACAACTCGCGCAGCCGGGCCGGATAGGTGGCCTCGCCATCGGCATAGAGCCTCGCCGAGGCCATCCCCTGTGCCAGGCGCCGGCTGCCCTCGGGCAGGAACACCTCGGCCTCGCGGGACCCGTCACGCGCCAACTTCACGACGGTCTGGCCGGCGGCGACCACCTGCCCGGGCTCGGTGGGGACTTCCATCACGACGCCGTCGGCATCGGCCTGGAGTTCGGAATAGCCGGCCTGGTTGGAGACCTGACTCGCCTGGGCTTCGGCATTGGCGAACTGGGCAATGGCGGCGTCGGCGGCGCCCTTGTTCTGGTCGTAGGTCTGCTTCGAGGTCCAGCCATCGCCGACGAGCTTGCGGCTACGCTCCTCGTCGGCCTTCGCCTTGATCATCTGTGCGCGGGCCGCCTCGACCGAGGCCCGGGCCGCGGTGAGGGCGAGGGTGAAGTCGGTCCGGTCGAGGCGCATCAGCGGCTGTCCGTGCCGGACCCGGTCTCCCGGATCGACGAGGCGCTCGAAGATCTTGCCGCCGACGCGGAAGCCGAGATTGCTCTCTGTCCGCGCCCGGATGACGCCGGTGTAGCGCGCGACGCTTCCGGCTCCCGGCGCAACCGCGATGGTCTGGACCAGCGGGGGCCCGGGAGGCACCGCCGTCTCAGCCGGCGAGCAGGCCGCCAGGGCGAATCCGGTCAGTCCCAGCACCCATCTCGCATCCATCGCCCGTCTCCTCGCAACCCTCTGGGGTGCGCACAAATATTATAATCATCATTTATTATGGCGGAGCATCGAGGTCAATGGGCGTGTCGCTGTAGCGATTTATCTCTCTACAAAAAGAGATTTATCGCTGAAGTATCGGAGGCACGAATCGGCGGTCGCGCCCGCCCGACGCCGCCCACATACATGTCGATAAAAATCTATGTCGATTTGCAGATCGGGCTCTGAGAGCGGCCCTCGCTGTTCGGAGGTAGACCGTCGGTCTGCGCTAAAGGTGTGTTCGCCGTTGGCGCGCCAAGATCATCCGACCGTCGAAAATCCGGGGGAACGGGACGGCTTCAAACCATCGATAGAGAGAAGTCCGTCCGGGACGCAGAAGCGAGGAGATCTGAATCCTCCCCGCGGAGCGGACGAGGTCGGATTCGTCGAGATCGACCGAGCTGAACTCCAGCCACAACGGGATGGACTACTCCGCCACGATGCTTGGACGCGGTCGCGGCTGAGCATCGGCGTCGAGATGGCTCACCGGAGCGTTCGTCTGGCGACAAGGCTAAGGGTCGAGCCCTGCACGATAATGGTGAACAGAACCACCGCATAGGTCGCCGCCAGAATCGTCGGCTTGGCGTCGCTCTCCGGGATGGAGAGGGCGAGGGCCACGGAGATGCCGCCACGCACACCCGCCCAGGTCAGGAATGGCACGTTGCCGAGCGAGAGATTGCCGCCCCAGCGGAAGAGCAGGACTGGAGTCGAGACGGCGATCAAGCGGGCGACCAGGACGATCGGGACGGCGCAGGCGGCAAGCGTGAGTCCAGCGACCTGGAAACGGAGGACGAGCACCTCCAATCCAATCAGCAAGAACAGGACCGAGTTCAGCACTTCGTCGATCAAGGTCCAGAGTGCCGAGACGTATTTCTGGGTGGTGTCGCTCATGGCATCGCGCGGGGCGCGCTCGCCGATCAGCAGCCCAGAGGCGACGACGGCGAGCGGTCCGCTGGCCCCGAGCTTCTGCGCGAGCGCGTAGGTCCCGGTGACGAGCGCCAGGGTGATCAGGACCTCCACCGGAAAATCGTCGATGGCGCGCATCGCGCGGTAGGCGACGTAGCCTGTCACCACCCCCAGGACCACGCCGCCGCCGGCCTCGTGGAGGAGGAGCGTCGCGACGCCCCAGGCGCCGGTCGTCGCGCCACCCAGGCCGGAGGCATAGACCACGAGGACCGTGAACAGCACGATGCCGATGCCGTCGTTGAACAAAGCCTCGCCCTGCATCTCGACCTCCAGGGCCTCGGGAACCTTCACGTTCTTCAGGGTCGCCAGGACTGCGACCGGGTCCGTCGGGCTGATCAGTGCCCCGAAGACCAGCGCCCAGGCGAACGGGAGCGGTCTGCCGAGGGCCTCGGCCGCCGCCCAGAAGGCACCTCCCACCAGGGCGGTCGAGATCACTGTGCCGAGCAGGGCGAGGGTCGCCACCGCCCCCGCGCGGTCGCGTAAGGCCCTGAGGTCGAGGCTCATGGCGCCGGCGAAGAGCAGGAAGGCCAGCATGCCGTTCATCACCACGGCGGTGAAGTCGACCTGATCGAGCACCTTGGTGAGGTCCGCGTAGAGGTGCTCCTGCGGGAAAGCGACGTCGACGAGCACCAGCGCGAGCGACGCGAGCAGGCCCATCACCAGGAGGCCGATGGTATGCGGCATCCGCAGGAAGCGCCGGTTGAACCAACCGAACGTGGCCGAGAGCGTCAGCAGCATCGCCGCGAGGTCGAACATCGAGATCAATGAAGGAATCCTCTCCGGCTGCCGATACCGGACACGATGCGCGTCGTGCGGCATCGCGGGGATATCACGACTTTCCGTGCCGACGCGGAGCGACAACTCCCGACCCTCCGTCCCTGCCGAGGTTGTGACTTGGACGCCGAGATGGCAGGGCCACGGCCATACGCGTCTCGGATGATGTTCGGCCTTGGCATCGGCCGGTCTCGGTGCCAGGGCGTGGGAGGCTGCCGGCGAGCGCAACGGTCTCGGTGGCGATGATGCGATCACGGGAGAGTGTGCAATGAGAGCGCGGGTGCAGGCGTGGATCGAGGCCCTCGGCGACCAGTTCTGGCTGCGCCCGGCCCTGACGATCATCCTGGCCGTGGTGCTCGCCGCGACGGCGGTCTGGCTGGATCGGTCGGTGCTGCAGGGCTACGGCGTCGCGTCCGGCGTCTGGGGCTATTCCGGCGGGGCCGAGGGCGCCCGCGCGCTCCTCAGCGCGGTGGCCTCTTCCACCATCGGGGTCGCCGGCACCACCTTCTCGATCACCATCGCCGCGTTGTCGCTGGCCTCCGGGCAGATGGGGCCACGGCTCCTGCGCAACTTCGTGCGCGACAGCCGCAACCAGATCGCTCTGGGTATCTTCCTCGGCACCTTCGCCTATGCGCTGATCGTGCTGCGCACGGTGCGGACGGTCCAGGAATCGGCCTTCGTGCCGCACTTGGCGGTATCGGGCGCCATCGGCCTCGCCTTCATCTGCCTGGGGACGCTGGTGTGGTTCGTCCATCACATCGCGACCAGCATCAACGTCGAGACCGTGGTCGACGCGGTCCACCGCGACCTCTGCGTCGCGGTGGAAGCCAGGACCCGCGACGCGGCCGACCTCCCGCGACCGGCCGACCCGACGAAAGGCGCCAGCGTGAGCGTCTCGGGCAGCGGCTACCTGCAGGCCGTCGACGCGGACGGTCTGGCGGATTGGGCGGCCGAACACGGTATCGTCCTCGATCTCATCGTTCGGCCGGGAGACTACGTTCCGACCCAGGTCCCCATCGCCACGCTGTCGGAAGGTGTCGAGGGCGCGTCGCAGGCCTTGGACCGCTGTCTCACCTTCGGTCGCCGCCCCGCTGCACTTCAGGACATCGAATATTCGATCCGTCAGTTGAGCGAGATCGCGGTTCGCGCCCTGTCTCCGGGCATCAACGATCCCTTCACCGCCGCCAGCGTTCTCGATCACCTCGGCGACGTCCTGTGCCGGATCGCGCCGCGCCACCTGCCGACCGGTGCCGTTGATCGCGACGGCCGCATCGTACTGGTCCAGTCGGTCACCGATTACGACGGGTTGTGCGATGCCATGTTCCACATGATCCGCCAGAACGCCGCCGGATCCGTCCATGTGCTCGTGCGGATGCTCGACGTTCTGGCGCAGGTCGCCGCGGTGGAGCGGCGGGTCGACCGCGTCGCCGAACTGCGACGCCATGCCGACCTCGTCCTCGCCACCGCGCGGCAGGACGTGTCCGAGATGGCCGGTCTGGCGGACCTGGAGGAGCGCTATCGCCGCTTCGGGGCGATCGCCTCGGCAGGAGCCGAACCCGGCCACACCTGACACGAGCCTGCAACATTGCCTGCAACGCGGCGCCTCCTCGCCATTCAGGTCGGTTTACGTAGTGCCGCGCAAGCGGCCGTCTCTGAGAAAGTCGCAAACTCCGAAGTCCCGGTCAGCCTGCGCTGTCGGGCAGGCTCATCCGGATCGGCCGGCTCCCGAGCTTGGCGCCCGACACGCCGTCGACGCCGATGGGTTCGATCTCGAGGCCCGTGGTATCGTCGATGTACCGCGCGAGATCGACGCCGCAGTTCCGCTGTGCCCAGGCCCCGATCATCATTAGAACCGGCAGGAAGTCGCGGCCCGCTCGCGTCAGCACGTATTCCTCGCGCGGCGGTCGCTCCGAGTAGAGGCGCTTCTCGAGCAACCCGTCACCGGTGAGGGACGCCAGCCGCCGGGTCAGCATCGTTGGCGCGATCCCGAGGTTCTGGCGAAATTGATCGAACCGCGTGAGCCCCGAATGGGCGTCACGCAGGATCAGGATGCTCCAGGCATCGCCGACGGAGTCGAGACCGCGTGCGACGGGACACAGGGGGAAGGGTTTGGTTTTCTGGTTCATACCGTTTCGGTAGTGACTAGATACTGAAATGATAGTAACCATTCCCGGGCTGACGATCCAGCACATACGGGAAGCACTCCAATGAGCAACACAGACAGGGGCGTTGCCCTGGTGACAGGGGCTTCGTCGGGCATCGGCCTGGTGACCGCCAAGGCCCTGGCACAGGCCGGCTACCGGGTGTTCGGGACGAGCCGGAAGGCGGTCGCCGACCTGCCGGGCATCACCATGCTGGTCTGCGATGTGACGGACGACGCCTCGGTGACGGCTCTGGTGGCGGAAATCGTTCGGCTGGCGGGCCGTCTCGACCTCGTCGTCAACAATGCCGGCATCGGCCTCATCGGCGCCGCCGAGGAATCGTCCATCGCCCAGGTGCAGCGCGTGTTCGATGTGAACGTCTTCGGGGTGGCCCGGGTGGTGAACGCCGTCCTGCCGGTCATGCGCAGCCAGAAAAAGGGCCGGATCGTCAACATGAGCTCGATCCTCGGCCTGATCCCGTCGCCCTTCAACGCCTATTATGCGTCGACCAAGCACGCCATCGAGGGCTACACCGAGTCCCTCGACCATGAAGTGCGCGCAGCCGGCATCCGGGCGGTCCTGGTCGAGCCCGGGGTGACCCGCACCGCGTTCGAGGAAAACCTGACGCGCGCCGATCGGCCCCTGGCGCTCTACGCCGACGGCCGGTCGCGCAGCGAGGGCCTGATGCGCAAGTGGGTCGAGACCGGTGACGATCCGCAGATCGTGGCCGACGCCGTGGTGAAGGCCGCGACGGCGACAGCGCCCCGGCTGCGCTACGCGGCCGGCAAGCAGTCGCGTCAGGTGGGCGCGCTGCGCCGCTACCTGCCGGAAGCGCTGATCGACAAGATCCTGCGCAAGTTCAACGGCTTCCCCGCTTGAGGCTGACCAAAGACCCGTCGAACCGGTCGTCGGCGATTCCCGGCGCAGGCGATTCCTGGCGCAGGCAATTCCCGGCGCAGGCGATTCCCAACGAACGCGACGACCCGGTTTTACTGCGGCCGCGACCGGCTCCAGCGCGACGGCACCCAGATATCTATCGGCTTGGCGGCCAGGACGCCGATCCCGGCCGCGCAGGGGCTCGGTGACCAGTCCTGCCCCCTGGGCGCTTCATGATCGACTAGAGGGCCACGCCGTCTCACTGCTCGGGGCGATCGGAAAGGCCGCCGCCGATGCCTGACGGCGCGGATGGGGAATTGCCCATCACCGACGTGCTGATCCGCGATCGCTTTCGAGCGCCGGCCGCATCCCGCAGAATGCTGCGCATGCGCGCGAGACCAACACCCGGATCGCGGCGATGCCGACCGTGAAAGCGACGAAGCCATAGGTGCCCACGGCCGGACTGAGGGTATTCGGTCCACGATCACCGCATCGGCCGACGCGTCGCGTGAGCCCGGGTGCAATGGCCCCCTCCGCAGACATGCAGAGCCCGAATCTCGATCAGGGGCCGCACTCAGAACGTTCGCGATGCCGCCTAGCGATATCGTGACCCGATTTCCGCATTCATCCTCTCAGCGAAGCGTCAGGCTGATACAACCCGCGCCCATTTATGCTCGGACACGTGATAGGAGCCGCCCTTGGCGCGACCAGGTCATGCCTCGTCGCCGGGATTTCTCGCGTCGCAGGTCCATGACCGCCGCTTCATTCGCTGATCGAAGCAAGATGGTCATCGTTCTCATGGCTCAGCGTTCTCATGGCTCGGCACACCAACCACACATGATGCCGCCAATCACTGCCGTCCGGGAACAATCCGGCTTCTTCCCTCTCGCGCTCCTGCTCGCCGGGATCCAACTGCTCGCCTTCAGCGATCGGTTCCTCCTCACCGTGGTGGCCCATCCTCTCAAACTCGCTCTCGACCTCACGGACGCGCAGCTCGGCTTTCTTCAGGGCTCGGCCTTCGTCCTGCTGCACGCCCTCGGCATGCCGTTTTGGGGCCGGATCGCCGACCGCGGGCATCGACGCGCGCTGCTCGTCGGAGGCATCGTGTTGTGGACCGCGGCCGGCATCGCGTTCGCGTTCGCGGGATCGTTCGCGCTCATGGTGGCGGCGCGAATGCTGCTCGGGCTTGGGCAGGCGGTGGTCGCACCCGCCGCGCTCTCGTTGCTGGCCTACCGCCTGCCGCCCGGCCACTTGGGGCGGGCCCTATCCTGGCTCACCGCCAGCGCGAGCCTGGGGCGTAGCCTCGCCCTGCTCGCGGGGGGAGCAGTCCTGGGGCTGCTGACCGCCACCGGGGGCCTGCACCTGCCGGGCGCCGGCCAGCTGCCGCCGTGGCGCGCCCTGCTCGTCATGTCCTGCCTGCCCAACCTTCTCGCCCTCGCGGCCGCCCTGTGCATCGCCGAGCCCCCGGCCCGAAAGCGCGCCGCCGCGCCAGACCAAACCAAGCTGCGCGACGGTCGGGCGTGGGCCTGGATGGGCCGCAACCGCGCCGTATACCTCGCGCTCTTCGGGGCCACGAGCTGCGCGGTCCTGGTGCCGCAGAGCCTCGCGGCCTGGGCACCGACGTTCTACGTGCGCGTCCACGGCCTGACGCCCGCCGAAAGTGGCGTGCGCCTCGGTCTGCTGAGCCTGCTGATCGCACCGTTGGGCCACCTCGTGGGTGGACGCCTCCTCGACAGGGCCCGAGCGACCGACCGGAGGGTCGCCGCCGCGCGGATGCTCACGGCCGGATTGCTCCTCGTGCCCCCGTGCATCGCGGTGTTGACGCTAGCCCCGACCCTGCCGCTCTCCCTCGTGGGCTTCGGCGCCCTGGCGGCGACGCTCGGTCTCACGAGTCCGGCGTCCCTGGCCTGCCTGCAATTCCTGACTCCGGCCTCCATGCGTGGGTTCGTGAGTGCGGTGTTCATCGCGGGGGTGGCGCTGATGGCGATCGGCGTGGGGCCATTCCTGGTCGGAATCCTCAACGACCGCGTGTTCGGGCAGGAGGGGGTCGGGTCGACGATGTTGGTGGTCTTCGTCGCCGTGGCCCTGCTCGGTGCCGCGTTCGCCCATGCGCTGAACAGGTCCATCCGCGCGCAGCGACGACCCGCGATCAGCGCGGCAGGGCTCGGACGGCTCGGAAGCCCCTGACGACCCACGCCGGCCGTGGCGCGACCTCCGCCCCGGTCCGGCACAGCATGGCCCACACTTCCAACGCGCCGACCTCCGAGCGTCGGACCGGGACCGGCGGGGAAATGGGCGTTCATCTCGGGCAGGCGCCGTATTCCGGCCGATGCCCTCGACGATCGAATCTTAGACGCGCGACAAATCATGGACGCGCGACAAATCATGCGATCGATGCGGTTTGCAGATCTTGTTCCAAAATCGAAGTTTAGCCCCGATCGAATTTCGTTGATGCATCCGTGTTTGCGCTTTGAGATACCTATCGGGCGTCGGGTCGTCTTCAGATCAAAACAACGCATCCCTACATTCAGGAGCGAGTTTCTTGGCCAACCCGTCGTTCGTCAAAACGCTTGTCCAAAGCACGAGGGAGGTCGAGCCCGAACGAGCCTTCGAGTTCTGGCAGCACTCTGTTTTGGCCGCGGGCGGCGTCGACACCCAAGGGTCCGAGCAGACGCAAGGCTTCGCAGCGGGTCGCTTCGTCGCCAGGGCCACACACAGCGTCTTGTTGCACACAAAGAGCGATGAAATTGCTATCGCGCGTTTGACGCATCACATTCGAAAAGATGACGTCGACATGGTGAGCATCGCGATGTTCCTGCGCGGTAGCGGGTACTTCGAGCAGGGCAATCGCGGCGCGCGGATGGTCCCAGGCGACATCAGCATCGTCGACACCAATCGCCCCTTCCAGGCTGGAGGGTACGAGGCCTACGAAGAGCTCCGAATACACATTTCACGCTCGGTTTTTCAGACCCATGTCGGCGAACCGGAAGCCTTTGCCGGGCGCATGATCCGCAGCGGCCCTCACAGTACCCTCTTCGCAAACTATCTGCAGACCTATGCCAGTCTGGTCGGACAGATGCCCGATGTCGAGGCCGGGGTCGCCATCGAGGGGGCCTTGCACCTGCTTCGGAGCTTCACCACCACCTCCGAAGTGGCCGTCTCGACAGAGGCGCTACGGTCCCTCGCGATGGTCCATATCGAGCGCTGCCTGCATAATCCGGGCTTCGGGCCGGACGCCATGTGCAAAAGTTTGTGCGTTTCTCGAACCCGGCTCTACGCTGCCTTCGCAGACGGCGAAGGTGTTGCGGCATCGATCCGCGACGCACGACTGGATCGCGCACGTCGGTATCTGTCCGACCCGGCGCAGGCGAACGAAAGTATCGCGACCATCATGATCCGGTGCGGTTTCACCGACGCATCGACGTTCAGTCGGGCATTCAGTCGGCGTTTCGGGATTTCGGCGCGCGATACCCGGCCTCGATGACCTGAAGACGTGCTGCGACGGCCCTGAACGAACCCTCCCGATACGAGGTATGTCAGCTGCGCCCCTGCGTGAGGGACGTCGAGACGCGCCCGCAGCGCTCACGATGCGAAGCTGCCGCTTCGGGGCAGCGCGACCGATCACCGGAACGGCGATGTCGGGTCGGGGGCGGACGGTGGCAATCCCCGGATTTCCACCACCACCCGGAACCGGCGCCTCTGCGGTTGTTCACCCGGCGCGATCGGCCGAGGCAAGCCGGGAGGATGGTGTCACCGACGCACGACCATTGGGAATTGTCTCAGAAGATCGGGACACACCGCGTCCTGGCTGCGCAGCGTCACCAGAGCGGAGAACTCCTCGGCCCCGGCCCGGAGTGCGCGCGCACCCTGCAGGCTGCCGAGCGTCTCGTAACAGGACTGGGCCCGCGCGACGATCGCGTCGTTGTAGCGGCTGAAGCCGCAGACGCGGGCCGCGTTGCGCATGAGGCCGTGCATCCGCAGCAAGCCGCCGCAATCGAAATCCGCAGCCTGGGCGGCGTGCGCCGACAGGCCGATCACGAGCCAGATCGCGCGGAGCGGGACGCGCCGGGCTCGATCTTGACGGCCCTCACGCATCGACGTCCTCCCGCCGCTGTGCGGTCTCTCCACCGGGCTCCAGGGCGCGCCCCGGCGCGGAACGGCCGCGGCCGAACGGGAGGCGCAATCCGGCGACGAACGGGTAGAGCGTCGGCAACACGACCAGGGTGAGGAGCGTCGCGGTGATCAGGCCGCCGATGACGACGGTGGCGAGCGGGCGCTGCACCTCGGCACCGGCGCTCGTGGAGATCGCCATGGGCAGGAAGCCCAGCGTCGCGACCAAGGCGGTCATCATCACCGGACGCAGGCGCGATTCGGCGGCCTGGGTCGCCGCCTCGCGTGGAGCGACGCCCGTCGCCTCGATCTCGCGGATGGTGTTGGTCAGGACCACGCCGTTGAGGATGGCGATGCCGAAGGTGGCGATGAAGCCGATCGCCGCCGAGATGGAGAACGGCATCCCGCGCAGCGACAGCGCGACGATGCCGCCAGTGGCCGCGATCGGTACGTTGAGGAAGATCAGGCCGGCGAGGCGGAGGTCGGAGAACATCACCACGAGGAGCACGAGGATCGCGGCCATCGCCGCCGGCACCACGATCGCGAGTCGAGCGGTCGCCTCCTGCAGATTCTGGTACTGCCCGCTCCAGACCAGCGAGTAGCGGGGCGGCAGCGGCACCTGATCCTTCACCGCGGCCTGGGCTGCGGCCACGAAACTCTGCACGTCGCGGCCGCGGACGTTGGCCTGCACCGAGATTCGCCGCTGCAGCCGCTCGCGGCTGATCTGGGCCGGGCCGGAGGCGACCTCCACCGAGGCGACCATGGAGAGCGGCACCATCATCTTTCCGCTCGCACCCACGGGCAGGTCGCGGATGCGCTGGAGATCGCCGCGGTCGGTGGCGACCAGCCGCACCACGATGTCGGTGATCGAGTTGTCGTCGCCGTAGACCATGCCGGCGGTGCGGCCGCCGATCGCCTCGACCACGTCGAGGACGTCGGCGACGTTGATGCCGTACCGCGCCGCCTTGGCCCGATCGACCTGCACGGTGAGTGCCGGCTGGCCGGCCTGCGCCTCGGCTTTGACGTCGGCGGCCCCGTCGATGCCCGACACGACGCGCACGATGGCGTCAGCCTTGTCCTTCAGCACCGTGAGGTCGTCGCCGTAGAGGCTGATCGCCACGTCTCCGCGGACGCCTTCCAGGAGGTCCTGCATCCGCATCTCGATCGGCTGCGAGAACGCGTAGGCGACGCCCTTCACCTCCGCCTGCAGCCGCTTGTCGAAGGCGGCCACCAGTCCGTCCTGCGTCGGCGCGGTGGTCCATGTGGACGGGTCGGTGAGCGTGATGAAGCTGTCGGTGGATTCCACCCCCATCGGGTCGGTGGGGATTTCGGCGCTGCCCGAGAGCGAGACGACCTTCTTCACCTCCGGAAACGTCTTCAGCACCGTCTCGATGCGGTGGACCAGCTTGAGCGAGGCGGTGAGGTCGATGCCGGGCAGCTTCTCCGAGGTGATGACGATGGAGCCCTCGGAGAGCTTGGGCAGGAATTCGCCACCGAGCCGCGTCGCCAGCACGCAGCTCCCCCCGAAGAGGGCGAGCGTGATCAGCACCGTGACGCCGGCCCGGCGCTCGGCCAGCCGCAGGACCGGCGTGTAGGCCATCCTCACCCAGTGGACGATGCGGGTCTCACGCTCGGAGATACCCGCTCCCGAGAGGACGATCGCGGCGAGGGCCGGCATCAGCGTCATCGTCAGGAACAGGGAGCCGGCAAGCGCCAGGATCACCGTCAACGCCATCGGCCGGAACATCTTGCCCGCCACGCCTTCGAGCGCGAGGATCGGGACATAGACGAGGATGATGATCGCCACCGCGAACAGGATCGGGCGCGCCACCTCCGTCGTCGCATCGCAGATGATGGCGTGCGGCGGCCGTCCGGGGTTCTCGCCGCGCGCCCGCAGCACGTTGTCGATCATCACCACGGCGCCGTCGACGATGAGCCCGAAATCGATGGCGCCGAGGCTCATCAGGTTCCCCGAGATGCCGAACCACCGCATTCCGGCGAACGCGATCAGCATCGAAAGCGGGATCGCCACCGCCACCAGCAGGCCGGCGCGCAGGCTGCCGAGCAGGATCAGCAGCACGACGACGACGAGCACCGCGCCCTCGACCAGGTTGTGGGCCACGGTGTGGATCGTGCGCTCCACGAGCGCGCTGCGGTCGTAGTAGGGCTTGATCTCGACGCCCGGCGGAAGCTGGGGCGCGAGATCGGCCAGGGTCTGCTTCACCGCTGCGACCACGGCGTCGGCGTTCTCGCCGTATTGCATCAGGGCGATGCCGACGACGGTTTCGCCGGCCGCATCGTGGGTGACGGCACCGAGCCGGACCTTGGGAGCCTCGACCACTGCGCCGAGGGTGCCCACCGTGATCGGCACGCCGCCCGGTCCGGTGGTCACGACGATGGTGGCGATGTCGTCGGGGCCCTTGGCGAGCCCGAGGCCGCGGATGACCTCCTGCTGGTCGTTGTGCTCGATATAGGCGCCGCCGCGCGCCGCGTTGTTGCGGGTGAGCGCGTCGTAGACCTGCGCCAGCGTCACGCCGTAGCGGCGCAGCGCGTCCGCCGAGACCTGGGCCTCGTAGGTCGGCATCTGGCCGCCGTAGATGTTAACGTCGGCGACGCCCGGCGTCAGCTTGAGCTTCGGCGCGATCGTCCATTGCAGGATGCGCTTGAGCGCCATCGGCGCGTAGCCGGCCCCGCGCAGCTCGAACTGGTAGACCTCCCCGAGGCCCGTCGCCATCGGCCCCATCTGCGGATCGCCGATGCCGGCCGGCATCATCGTGCGCGCCTGGGCCAGGCGCTGGAACACCTGGGACCGGGCCTCGGTGATCGGCATGGCGTCGTCGAAGGTGACGTAGACCGCCGAAACGCCGTAGCGGGAGGTCGACCGGATGCCGGTGAGGCTCGGCGCGCCGGCCATGGCGTTCTCCACCGGAAAGCTGACCAGACGCTCCACCTCGAGCGGGCCCAGCCCCGGTGAGACCGTGAGGATCATCACCTGCTTGGGAGAGATGTCGGGGACCGCGTCCACCGGCAGGCCCTCGAGGTTGGCGATGCCGCCGGCGGCGGCCGCGAGCGCCAGGGCGAGGACGAGCCAGCGGCGGCGGATGAGCAGAGCGAACCACGATCTCATGGATGGGCCCTCAATCCGTCGCGCCGAGGAGGCTGCGCAACAGGATCGCCTTCAGCCCGAAGCTGCCCGTGGTCGCCACCGTCTCGCCCTCTGAGAGGCCGGCCGTGACCTCGACCCAGTCCGCGCGCTGCAGCCCCAGCCTCAGGTCGCGTTTCTCGAAGCGGTCGTCGGCGGTGCGCACGAAGGCGATCGGGCCGCCCTCGGTCTGCTGTACGGCGCTTGCCGGAATCGTCGTGCCGTCGCGCCCGAGATCGGCCTGGATCGCCACCGTCACGAACATGTTGGCGCGCAGCAGGTCGTCGGGATTGGCCATCTCGATCCGGGCCGGAGCCGTGTTGGTCGCGGGATCGAGCGCCGCGTTGACCGAGCTGACGCGCCCCTCGAAGCGCGGATGCGACGAGACCGGCGCGGTCACCAGCGCCGGAGCGCCGGCCCGCACCGCATCGATGTCCTGGCCGTAGAGGTTGGCCAGCACCAGGATCCGCGAAGGATCGGCGACCGTGAAGGCGTCGCGGCTGGTGTCCACGACCTCGCCGAGCGTGATGTCCGCCCGCGTCACCACCCCGCCGATCGGCGAGACGATGGCGCTGGTGCCCGAGGCGAGGTCGGCGGTCGGCGCGAGGCGCTCGTATTGCGCCTTGAACGTCTCGACCTGGGATTGGGCCGATTGCACGGCCGCCTGCGCCTTGGCGCGCTCGACCCGGCGCCGGTCCACCTCGGCTTCGGCGATGCCGCCGAACTTGAGGAGAGCGATGCCGCGCTTGAGGTTCGTCTCCGCCACCGTCTCCGTCGCCTGCGCCTCGCCGAGGCCGGCGCGCGCCCCGGCCAGCCCGTTGCGCGCGTCGAGCACACTGGATGCATCCAACGTCGCGAGGGTCTGCCCCGCTTCCACCCGGTCGCCGGGCTGGACCGAGAGACTGAGGACGCGCCCCTGCGTCCGCGGCTTGAGATGCGTGACCCGGCGCTCGTCGAAGGCGACCATGCCGGGGCCGTTCACCGACCGCACGATCCGGCGGATCTCGGCGCGGCCGAACCCAAGCCCGAGGCGCTTGCGGCCCTCCGCATCGAGGGTGACGGCGTCCGCATCGGCCGGGGCGTCGGTCGCGCCGTCCCGGGCGGCGGGTTGCGCGGTCGGGGCCGGCGACAGGCCGAGCGCGGCCATCACCGGATCGGCGTAGCGCCAGCCCGCGAAGCCGAGGCCGGCGCAGAGAACAAGGAGCGTGGGAAGCAGCCAAGCCGGCCGGCGTCTGCGCGCTGGCCCCGGTGTGCCGTCCGCGGCGGAGGCCACCTCCGGGGCCGGCCCAACGCCGGTCCGCGCCGTTCTGGGGTTCGCGTCCGCCGCGGCGATCGTCTCGTCCCGCGGTTCGGGCGCCAGCGACAGGGCGGCGTGGTCGTCGGATTCCGCGTGCCTCATGCCTCGAAATCCGGCCTGAGCACGGTCTTGGTGACGTATTGTCCGGTCTCTGCGTCGCGCACGACCACGGCATAGCCGTCGGCACGCAGGCCTCGAAGATCCGCGAGGGCCACGTAGGCCTTCGCCTCCACGTCGTAGAGCCGCACGCCGGCATACCGCGTGATGAGGCGCTGCGGTCGCGCTTTCCTAGCCATCGGCCCGTGACGGACCGGGTCCCGACGCGACGCTTCTGGTTGACATGGCACCCGATACCGCCCTGATTGGATCGATTCCAGTAAGTGGGCTAAGTGCCGGAAGCGCTATTAAATTCGGTGTCAGACTCGGTGTTTGGAGGAGACCCCGAGGCGTGGTGCGGGCTAGAATGGCGGCATCGGCCCGATCACGCCGCGTGGGATGTCGACGGGTGGCGAGGCTTCTTCTCATCGAGGACGACGCAGAGACCGCCGAGGACGTGCTCGGCGACCTGCGCGGGCGGGGACATTCCGTCGAATGGGTCGCGACCGGTCCGGAGGGTGGGTCGGCGGCCCGTCGCGGCGATTGGAATGCGATCATCCTCGACCGGATGCTGCCCGGTCTCGACGGACTCTCCGTGCTCCAGGAGCTCCGGCGCACCGGCGATCGCACGCCTGCGCTCGTCCTCAGTGCGCTCGGCGATGTCGACGAGCGCATCCGCGGTCTGCGCGCGGGCGGCGACGACTACCTCGCCAAGCCCTTCGCGCTGGGCGAACTCGCCGCCCGGATCGAGGCGCTGCTGCGTCGGCCCGTGGAGACCCGCGAGACCGTCCTGCGGGTCGGCGGCCTCGAACTCGACCTCGTGGCGGGGTCCGGCCGGCGCGGGACCCGCGACCTCGATTTGCTGCCGCGCGAGCTTCGGCTGCTCGACTATCTGATGCGGCGCCACGGGCAGGTGGTGACCCGGGCGATGCTGTTCGAGGAGGTCTGGAACTATCGGTTCGTGCCGAAATCCAACCTCATCGACGTCCATGTCGGACGCTTGCGCCGGAAACTCGAGGCCGGCGGCGAGCCGGCGCTGATCCACAACGTGCGGGGCGTCGGCTTCACCCTGTCGGCCGATGATTGACCTGTTCCGCACGACGGCGGTGCGCTGGGCCCTCGGCATCGCCCTTTGGTCGACGGCGATGACGCTTGCGCTGTTCGGGTTCGTCTACTGGCAGACCGCACCCTTCGTGCAGGACGAACTCGCGCACGTCGTGCGTCATGAGGTTCTGTACGCCGCACAGCAGCCCGACGCGGCCGGCACGCGCGTGGAGGCATGGATCCGCGAGGACCTGCACAGCGTCCATTTCGGCGGCGTTTTCGGACCCGACGGCTCGAGGCAGGCCGGCAACATCGACGCGCTGCCGCGCGACCTGCCGCCCGACGGCGAGGTCCGCCGGATCGGGACGCGCGTCGCCATCGCGGGTCAGACGCTGCACGAGGAACTGTGGTCGGCGGCGCTGACGCTGCCCGATGGCCGCGTCGTCGTCGTGGCCCACGATACCGATGAGATCGACCGCGCGCGAAGTACGGTGCTGCGCGCGCTCGGCCTTGCGTTGGTCCCGATGCTGGCCCTTTCCGCGCTCGGCGGCACGGTGCTCGCCGCACGCGGTCGCCGCCGGGTCGTGGCGACGCAGGCCGCGGTCGCGCGCCTGATGCACGGACATCTCAACCAGCGCTTGCCGGTCCACGGCACGAACGACGAGTTCGATCGCCTCGCCCGCGACGTGAACACGCTTCTCGACGAGATCGGCCGTCTGATGGAGGAGGTGCGCGGCGTCGGCGACGCCGTCGCCCACGATCTGCGCACGCCTCTGACGCGGCTGCGGACCCGCCTGGAGACGAGCCGGGAGCGGGCCGAGAGCGTCGAGGAGTTTCGCGAGGCGATCGACCAGGGGCTGGCCTGGATCGACCAGACGCTGGCGATGGTCAACGCGGTGCTCCGCATCGGCGAGATCGAGCACGGACGCCGCCGGGCCGCCTTCGCCCGCCTCGACCTCGCCGGCATCGTGGCCGAGGTGGCCGAGTTCCACGAGCCGGTCGCCGAGGAGAAAGGCGTCTCGCTGCGGTTCCTGCCGCCGGACGCCGTGCCTTCCATCGAGGGCGACCGCGACCTGCTGTTCGAGGCGCTCTCAAACCTGGTCGAAAACGCCGTCAAGTTCACGCCCCCCGGCGGTGAGGTCCGCATCGGCTTGCACGACCGCGACGCGGCCACCCTCATCGCCGTGGAAGATACCGGCCCCGGCGTTCCGGAGCGCGAGCGGGCGCAGGTCTTCGGGCGCTTCCACCGCTCGGAGCCCGCGCGGGGCAGCCCCGGAAACGGTCTCGGTCTCAGCCTGGTTTCGGCGGTGGCCCAGCTGCACGGGCTGGAGGTGGGGATCGGGGAGGCCCCCGGCGGTGGTTGCCGCGTCACGATGGTCTGGCGCCGCGATTGAGGCTCGCCTCCAACATTATGGCAGCGGGATCGGCGCATGCCGGTCGTTTGCGGTAAAAGCCCGGTGACCGGGCCGGCCTCGCACCCGGCGACCGTCTCCGCCGCTGCGGCTGCACCGCGCCGGTCCAAGGCGCCACTGCGGCAGATAGCCTTCATGCAAATGTCTCCGAGGTCGGGCAGGAGGCAGGTGACGAAGCGTTGGATCGCCGACGTAAGAACCCCCTTGGTGTCGAAAACTGCATCGCTGCGCTCCCGACATCCCGCTCGGCTGACCGAGGCGGTGCCCCATATTAATCCTGCAGTTCGCTGACGCGATCGCTGCGGCGCTGCTAGACCGGCTTCCGAGGCCGGAGGATCGGCGCCGTGAACGACGCAGCCACGCGCGAAAAGAGGGCGGCCCGGGTTACCCAAGGCTGCCCGACGCCCTGAAGATTTTGAAATCGCAAAGGATATTCACGTGGACGACATGCAAACCCTCAAAGCCACGAAGAACGACAAACTCGATGCCCAAACCTTCCCGATGGCGGGCAAGTGCCCGTTCGGTGGCGACCGGATCGGCGGCGCGGTCGGCAGCCCGCCGGCCCTGTCGGATTGGTACCCCAACCGCTTGAAGGTCGAGCTGCTCCACCAGAACGGACCGCAGGCCAATCCGCTCGGCGCGGATTTCGACTACAAGGCCGCGTTCGAGCAGATCGACCTCGCGGCGCTGAAGCAGGACATCAAGTCGTTCCTGACCACCTCGGTGGCGTGGTGGCCGTCGGATTACGGCAATTACGGCCCGCAGATGATCCGCATGGCCTGGCACGCGGCGGGCACCTACCGCATCGCCGACGGGCGTGGCGGTGCCGGCGAGGCGCTCCAGCGCTTCGCGCCGATCAACAGCTGGTGGGACAACGGCAACACCGACAAGTCGCGCCGCCTCATCTGGCCGATCAAGCAGAAATACGGCAACGCTCTGTCGTGGGGCGACCTGATGGTTCTCACCGGCAATTGCGCCCTCGAGATCATGGGCTTCCCGACCTACGGCTTCGCCGGCGGCCGCCAGGACGCCTGGGAGGCGGACAACGCCACCTATTGGGGCCCCGAGATCTGGGATCCGACCGACGTCAAGTCGTTCGACAGCATGGTCACCCGCGACAAGCGCTGGCGCGGCCAGAACGGCGATGCGGATTACGATCTCGAAAATCCCCTGGCCGCGTCGCACCAGGCGCTGATCTACGTGAACCCCGAGGGTCCCTACGCCAACGGCGATCCGATGGGGTCGGCGCGCGATATCCGCACCACCTTCACCCGGATGGCGATGAACGACGAGGAGACCGTCGCCCTGATCGCCGGCGGCCACGCCTTCGGCAAGAGCCACGGCATGGTCTCGGCCGATGAGGTCGGTCCGCCGCCCGAGATCGCGCCGATGGAGGCGATGGGGCTCGGCTGGCACAACCCGAAGGGCACCGGCTTTGCCCAGTACACGATGACCAACGGCATCGAGGGCAGCTGGACGCCGAACCCGACCCAGTGGGACAACGCCTATCTCGAGAACCTCTTCAAGTTCGAGTGGGTGCAGACCAAGAGCCCGGCCGGTGCGTCGCAGTGGACTCCGGCGGATCCGGATGCGCCCAAGACCCCCGACGCGCACGTCCCGGGCCAGATGCACGGCCTGATGATGATGACCAGCGACATCGCGCTGAAGGTCGATCCCGAGTACCGGAAGGTCTGCGAGAAGTTCCTCAACGACTTCGATGCGTTCACGCTGGCGTTCTCGAAGGCGTGGTACAAGCTGACCCACCGCGATATGGGCCCGAAGGAGCGCTACCTCGGCGCCGAGGTGACGCTCGAGAACGATCTGCTGTGGCAGGACCCGATCCCGCCGCGTGACTTCGATCTCATCGATGCGGGCGATATCGCCGAGCTGAAGCAGGCCATCAAGGCGACCGGCCAGTCGGTGTCCGACCTCGCCTTCACGGCGTTCTCGGCGGCGGCGACCTTTCGCGACAGCGACAAGCGCGGCGGCGCCAATGGCGGCCGGCTCGCCCTGGCTCCGCAGAAGGATTGGGCGGTCAACCAACGCACGGTGCCGGTGGTCGCGGCGCTTCGGCAGGTCGCCGACGCGTTCAATGCCAAGGCGGGCGGCAAGCGGGTCTCGCTGGCCGATCTCATCGTGCTCGGCGGCTGCGCCGCCGTCGAGACGGCGCTCGCCGATGGCGGCCACTCCATCGCGGTTCCGTTCACGCCCGGCCGCGTCGACACGCGTCAGGACCTGACCGACATCGAGATGTTCGAGTGGCTGAAGCCCGTCGTCGACGGTTTCCGCAACTTCGTGGCGGACGACGCCGCGGCGATCACCCGGGTCTCCCCCGAGGAACTCTTCCTCGACCGGGCGTACCTGTACTCGCTCACGGCCCCCGAGTGGGTCGCCCTCGTCGGCGGCCTCCGTGCCCTCGGCGCCAATCACGATGGCTCGCAGCACGGCATCTTCACCGACCGGGTCGGGGTCCTGTCGAACGACTTCTTCGTCAACCTGACCAGCGTCGATCTCGAATGGCGCAAGTCCGACGAGACGGCCATGACCTTCGCGCTGGTCGATCGCGACAGCGGCGAAGCCCGGTTCACCGCCACCCGCTGCGACCTCGTGTTCGGCTCGAACTCGCAGCTTCGGTCTGTCGCCGAAGTCTATGCGAGCAGCGACGGCGAGGCGCGTTTCGCGAAAGACTTCGTGACGGTGTGGAACAAGATGATGATGCTCGACCGCTACGACGTCAGAGGCCGCTCGCTGTAAGCTTGCGATCGATCGACTTTCCGGTCCCGACCGAGGCGACTGAGGTTGCAAGACTTCAGACGCCCGGGAGGGACCGGAGGGAAATTACCTCGCTCGGGCGTTTGACATAGACTGGTCGAGCGCTCCGTCCGGATTGCCCTGCGCAAGCCGATCTCGGAAGCGGCAAGCACTCTCTCAGACCAGAGCCGCGCCGCCGACGGTTCCTCTTTCAACAGAACTGGCAACGCCCCGCCGGGGCATCGAGGGCAAACCACCGATCAGCCGCTCGGAGGTCGGTCTGTCGAGGCCGCCACAGAGTCATAGCGACAGCGGCACCTCAGGAGTGCCAGTTTCACTATCTAGTTTTGTAATGGAAAATTGAATGGCGGAGAGGGGGGGATAATCCGCCACATTTCTCGAAATCAGGCCGTTCGCCCTCTCGCGAACGTTCCGCACGCCATTTCTGGCTACGTTGACGTGTACAATACCGATCAGAGCACCTTCTTCAAGGCGGGTGGTGCCTCAGCCCGTTTGTTGGCGTGAACATCCGTCCTGGGTGGCTAACTTTCAGGCCAATTATGGGTGGAAAATCGGCGAAGCGGATATCCGATTTCGACCGATGATGACCCTTGTCGGACCTTCAGAACGTCCGCTTCTGGGCAGCCCGATAGAACGGACGCCTATGACCGGAATAGGTGGTTGAACGGTCCCGCTTGCGCGGGATGGGTGGCAGCTTCGAGGTTTGCGGATTGAGACGAGCGCCCTGCGCTGATTGAGCGTCGCCCGGCCTGGGCGGACGATCGTGGCTCCCTTCAGGGCCACCGCCTCGCGTTTGAACTCGGGGGTGACACCGAAGGTGCAGCGAAGCAAACTAGCGTCTCGTCTTGGCCATCAAACACCTTCCCCGCCCGTAACGAGCGTATCAGAGGTGTCCGGGAAATCAGGGTAGGATCAGAGGATATCGCGCTGGTCGGCGTTCAGGCGCGGACGGGCCCCAGGGGCCTTGCCGTCGATCAGCCCGCTCGGGCCATCGGCGTTGAAGGCCACGACCCAGTCGCGCACCGTCTGCAACCCGACCCCGCCGATCTCGGCCGCCTCCGAGCGCGTCCCGCCTGCCGCGACGACCGACAGCGCCAACAGGCGGCGGGTCTGGGCCGGATCGCGCGAACCCTTGGCCAGGGCACGCAACGCCTCGGCATCGAAATCCGAACGCAGCGGCACCGCAGCGGCCATTGCGTCCTCCTCAGGCTCCAAACCCAAGGAAAGAATCACGACCCGGATGCAGATGCTACCCCGCGTGAGTCGCGCTCAACGAGGTCCGGTATTACATAATTATTTGTGTCGAAATCGATCGAATTTTAGGCTTTTGGCTGTCTAATATTGAACGGGTATGCCGTACCCTTTTTCTTTGTAGATCACCAATCGAGAAGGCCGCTTGCGTAATGATCCTCTTGACGCCCCTCAAGGAATTCATTTATGAACGCTTGGAATTGTCAGCGCATCTTGCAAACGAATACTATGCGGCAAAAATCAATTTTTCTTTGATTCAAAGCGATCACCGTCACTTTCGCACGACTTTAAAAAACAAACGGGGAAACTCTAAAGCCCCCAAGCATCCTGTCATCCTACTTAGAAGCGTACATCTACCTTGGATGAAATTTCTGTCCGGAGCTCAGACAGAAGCATTCCTTCGCGGTGAGATTGTCGATGTCTCAACCAACTCTGACATAGCATATCGTCAGTTGGATTACATCGACGACTGGGCTTGGCGATTAAAATTTAGCAGGTTTGGTGTCATTTTGCCGGATCGCGCAGACGATTTTTTTGGACCTCAGGATCAAAAAGTTAGGGCTCTACTCGGATTAACGCAAAAGTTGGTATTAGACAAAAAATTTGATTCCGATTTATATGATGCTTTCGTCATATCTAACAATAAAAACCAGGTGATCGTGGTGCTTGATATCGGTATTTTAAATCTTCTGCCGCCGCTGATCAGGCTCGTCCGCATTAACGCGACGAAAATAATATATTATATCTAATTGCAACTTGATGAATTTTCAAAAGTGGCGGTCTTAATGAAAAAGCTCAGCACTTTTTGGTGTGGGTTGATCGTGACGTTGTTGGCCATATGCAGCTTGAGTGTTTTCTATCCTGCGGCTTTTATCATCCAGCACGGCTTCGATCCGAGCGCGTGGGACGGCAACTTGCTGGCGCCGGAACAATGGTTTGATGATCTGTCCCGTTGGCGGATCCTGCCTTGCCTCGGCGCTTACGTCACCATGATCCAAGGCAAACACCTCGCCTTCGGCGATGGCGGCACCATGGCCATAGCCACGCTCGCCGTGATCGTATTCGGCGGGGCTTTTCTCATCATGGGCACCTCGACACCTGGCCTGCGCGATTGGCGCAGCGTGTTCGGTCGCGCCCGGTTTGCCAACGCGTCCGAACGGGCGGTGATGAACGTCGGGCTCGAACTCGGACTCGATCCGGTTAGCGGCAGGCCGGTGCGGGTCCAGGTCGAGGGCAACCTCGTCTCGATCGCGCCGCCACGGACCGGCAAGACCTCGGGACTGATCATCAACAACCTCGCCATGCCGCCCGACCCCGGCGTCTGGGATGGGCCGGCCGTGGTCATCGATCCCAAGGGCGAGATCTACCGGAGGATCGCCGCACGTAGGCGCAGGCTTGGCCGCGTGGTCCGCTGTATCGATCCGTTCGGCATCGTCGCGGGCCGTGATCGCTGGAACCCACTCGCCACACTCGATCCAGACGACACGCTCTATCTGCAGCATCTCGCTCGTCAGCTCCTGCCCGGCAGCGCGACGGCCAACGAGAGCAGCCAGTTCTTCCGCAACCGTGCCACCACCCTGTTCCTCGGCGCCGCTCTTGCGGCGATCCGTTCGGGGCGGCGCTCGCCGCTAGCCGCGGCGGTATTCCTCAAGGACCTTCCGGCTCTCAAGGCCGCCCTCGGAGATTCCGACGATCTCGTTAGCCGGGCTGTGCGCGCGTTCATCGACAGCGAAGCCAAGAGCAAAGAAGATGTTGTCTCGACTGCCGAGCAAGCCTTCGACTGGCTGCTCGACGCGCGCATGCAGCACCTGACTCAAGATCCGACCTTCGAACTGCGCGATCTCCTGTCCGGAGACACCGACCTGTTCATCGTCGTGCCGTCCGAGGCCACCGAGATCATCTCGGGTTTTCTGCGTTGGCTGCTCGCCGACCTCTTCGCGGTCGCGCGCCGTCATCCCGATCCGAACCGCCGTCGCATCCTATGCATCGTCGACGAGGCTGCCCAGCTCGGCCGCTTCGACGCCATCGTCAAGGCGGTCGGCGAACTGCCCGGGCATGGTGTAAGCCTTTGGACGTTCTGGCAGAGCCGGCAGCAGATGCTCGACGTCTACGGCGAGGCCGGAGCCGGGACCTTGATGGACACCGCCGAGATCGTCACCGTGTCGGATCTGCCGGCGATCTCGGTCGAGGAGCGCGAGCGCTTCTCGCGCATGCTCGGCCGCTATACGGCCCGGCTTCCGTCCACCAGCCAGACGAAGGGTGAGGAGGGGCCCAGCTCCACCTCGCAGTCACTTCAAGAGGCATCGTTAGAGGATGAGACCGGCGAGGACATCCTCGCCGCCGACCGTCTGGTGGTGTTCGCCAACAGCCGGCGCTACACGCGCCATCCGATCCGCCTGCGCAAGACCGTGCCGCATAAAGACACTCGCTTTGACGGCCTGCTGAGCGGCGTCGCACCCGTCGGGCGGTCCTGACCGACGAAGAGCGTGTGGCCCGGCAATTTACGTGGCCATCACTCGCCTTTGACGAGACAAACCTTCTCGACCGTCGTGATGCCGTAGCCAGCCAGGGGTTGCCAATATGCGATCGTCGCAACCTCGGTGCTCTCGCTTCGTACAATGACCCGCGTGCCTTTGGAGATCGAGGGATATCTTGGCGTGCCGTCCGACCAGGTAAACACCGGATCGCGGCAAAGCCCGCTCATCTGTGCTCCGCGCCCGGTATGCGCCCAGGCGAAGGCGAGTGCTGTGACGATTGACCCGCCGACGAAGACGCAGATTAGCAGGTTGACCGGGTTGTAGCGCTGGCTGGCCAACGCGACCCGGAGGCGGTTGGCCAGAGGGCGGCGCTTCGACGTCTTCGAGGTGCTGGATTCCGGAGCCAGCGAGACTCCGACGTGCTCACGCAGTTTGCGCCGGTCTGCGCGCGTCAGGATCGGATCGTCGAGGGCGGCCAGTCGCGCGGCCGGCGTCGGCGCGGCAAGGGCACGGGCGAGCCGCTCGGCGCGCACCTCCCGGACGCGTGCGCCCGATCGGCGGGCCGCTGCCATGGCGCCGACTAGGGCTTCTTCGAGCTGTTCAAGCCTTGTCGGCATCGATCAACCACCGGGCTGCGGGTTCCACGGCCTTCATCGCGGCGAGCCGGAAGGCGTCCAGCGAGGCCCGCGTACGGATCGCCATGGCCACGTCCGGTTCGGCCCCGTCCTTGGCGAGGTGCTTGGCCAGCGCGTCCTCGTCTAGCTGCGGGATCAGCGCCAGGCCAAGCGGGGCGATCAGCGGTAGCGCCTTCGTCGGGAAGCTGTACTTTGCCAGGGTGGTCACTGCCGTGGCTCCTTTGGTCAGTTCCTTGACCTGAGCCGCGTCGGGCTCGCCATGGAGGTGGTTGACCATCAGGAAGCGCGCCGCCGCCCAGCCCTTCGTCACCGCGGTGATCGCGCGGCCGGTCGCGTAGGCGTCGTCCTTGTGCGCTACCACAACGAGAACCCCGAGCGTCTTCTTCCGCCGGTCGAAGGCCGCGGCCATCTGCGCCAGCGCCTCCAGGAAGGCGACGCCGCCGTTGGCGCCGATGTCGACGATCGCCGGCACCGGCTCGGTCAGCAGTCTGTTCAGCACCGGATCGTACTCGGCAATGGCCGCCTCTCCGCCGGTCTCGTCCAGGCGCTTGCGTTCGGTCCGGATGGCGAAGTGGCGAACCCGGTCGCCGAGCTCGACGAGGTGCCGGCTCGATTCCACTTCGTAGACCGGTGCGTCCGGCACGCATTCGGCCAAGGCTCGAGTCACGGTCGACTTGCCGATCGCACTGGTGTCCTGCGCGACGAGGAGGATGCGGCTCATGGGGGATCCTTCTTCAACAGCTTTTGCACCGTGGCCAGCGCCGAGCGGCGGATGTCCTCGGCGGAGGGGAAGTCCAATTCCGTGTCGAGGGTCTCGCGCTGGGTTAGCTCGGGCGCGAGGGAGAGCGTCTTTCGCTCCCGAATAGACCGGGTGGAGGGCGTCGAGATTGAGAGGGGCGACGGCGCTGCCGGCTCGCACGTCTCGACGTGGGCGACTAGGCCGAGGTCGCTCCGGCGCATCCGCGCCCGGCCGGCTTGGGCGTGCCGTTCACGCTCGCGCCGGACACTGGCCATCAGGGCGGTCAGCCGCCGGGCGGTGATGGGTTGCGCGGCATCGCCGGTCCCCTGCATCACTTCCTGGGCGGCGAGCGCGGCGGCGATGTCGACCCAACTGGCGCCATCGCGGTGCATCGCCTCGAAGGCTTCGAGATGCTCGCGCACGATCGCCATGCTGCCGGTGACGAGACGTCCGCCCGGACCCTGACCTTGCGGCCGAGCGTCTTGGCGACGCTTGACGTCACGGCGCAGGCGGGGAAGGTCGAGGGGCGGCATGTCCGGAGATGTAGCACTCCGGCGATGAAGCCAAGCTTAGGATCATGCGCAGGATTGGAGGCGCGACGACAAGGGTCTGGTAAGCACCATCAGCGGCCACGAGAGGCCACACGATGCCTACACAAAATACCACGAGAAGGCTACAAATTTAGTGGTATCACACCACACGCACTAAAGCTGCCGGACGTTAACCACGGGGCTGCAGAGTGCCGTTTCGCGGCTTGCCGCCCATGTCTGATGGAGCGCACGGTACCAGGACTGCCCCGCTGACACCGACTTGGAATTGCCTCCGATGCCTGCCGTCCAGACGCTCACCCTGACCCTCGATCCCGATCTCGCCATCCGCTTTGCCGAGGCCGTCGAGCGTACCGGTCTCTCGTCGGCTGACCTGGTATCGCGGGCTCTGCGCAACGACCTCGACGGCATCGTTGCCTACGGCCGGATGTACGACGAGATCAACCTCGTCAAGGATCGTCTCGCGACCCTTGCCAGCCTCATCGGCGAAGTGCTGGCAGAGCCGGCACAATCCGAGATGGCCGCCATCTGCCGCTACAAGGCGCCAATTTCATCGTCTACGCCATGACGGCGAGCCTCCACACCCTCGGTGCGGGTTCATCGGCCGGCAATTATTACACCAACGATCCCTACCGTGAGACCCAAAACCGCGACGAGTACTACGCCCAGGATGGCGGAGGTCGGTGGTGGACGAGCGCCGGTAGCGTGGTCCGCGACGAAGCGGCGATCGATCTCAAAAGCTTCCAGGATCTGTGTGCCGGTCGCGATCCGCGCACCGGCCAATCGCTGGTGCGTGGGGCCGGCGAGGGACACAGGGCCGGATGGGACGTGACGCTCACCGCCTGCAAGACATTTTCGATTCTCTGGGCCGATGGTGGCAGCAATCAGCGATCCCAGCTTGAATCGATCCATGCCGCGGCGGTAACCGAGGCGCTGGAATTCCTGCGGGATGAAGGTCTCGTCGAGGTCAGACTCGGCGCGGGCGGATACCTGCGCGAGCAGCCGACCGATCTGATGGTTGGCCGGTTCGATCATTATACGACCAGGGCCGGGGACCCCAATTGCCACACGCATTGCGTGTTATTGAACGTCGCGAAATTGCCAGACGGGAAATACCGCACCTTGGAGCCTTCGAAGCTGTTCGACTGGCAGAAGGTCGTCGGCTCCGCCTATCGCGCTGCCCTGGCGGAAGGGTTGTCGCGTGAGTTCGGGCTCTCCCTGCGCGCTGCCGGACAAGGGCAATTCGAGATTCGCGGCATTCCCGATGCTGTCATCGAAGCGTTTTCCAAACGCTCGGTCGAGATCGAGGCGGCGATTGGTGGCGACCGCAAATCGGCCTCCGGGTCGCAGAAGGAGGTCGCCGCGCTCTCGACGCGCGACGCGAAGGCAGACCTGCCGACAGGGGCCGAACTGGAGCGGCGCTGGCGCGACGAGCTCTCCGCCTTCGACATCGACCCCTGGACAGCGGTTCGCGAGGCGAGCCGGGCTCGGTCACTAGAACAGGATCAAGAGCGAGAGCACGAACAAGATCTCACGCCCGAGCCTGACTTCGATCCGCCAGAGATCACCGGCGAGACGCCGGTGGCGCGGGCCGCGTCCGCCTTGTTCCGGCATCAAAACGTCATCGACCGCAAGAGTTTGGTCGAGCAGGCGCTCAACGAGGCGGCACTCCAGGGTATTGGCATCGCCGCCGTCAAAGCCGAGATAGCTGCCTTGGAAGAACGGGGCCAGCTCCTGCGTCTGAACCAGTCCGACCCGGAGGCCTGCTGGACCACGCCCGGTATTGCCATGGCTGAAGCCGCCTTGCTTCGCGCCGCCGACCGGGCGGATGTCGGATCGCGCTTTCGGTCTGAGGCCGTGACGACTGCGATCGACGCGGCCCCTCAGCTATCGGCCGAGCAGCGTCAGGCGGTGATCCACGTCACGGCGCCGGAGGCCGGTGGCGTCAGTGTTTTGGAGGCCGGGGCTGGAACGGGCAAGACCGTAACGGCCAACGTGATCGTCGCGGCGGCAAAGGCATCGGGCCTCAAGGTGGTCGGTTTGGCCCCGAGTTGGACGGCGGCCGATGAGCTTGCGGCCACCACCGGCATCGAGACTTTCGCTATCGCCAAGTGGCGGCACGATCTCGAACACGGCAGGATTCCCCCTCTCGATGCCGATACCGTCATCCTGTGCGACGAGTCGGGCATGGTCGGCACCAAGGATCTCGCCTTCGTGCTCTCGGCCGCGGCGGCGGCCCCGAACGGGGGAGCTCGCGCGATCCTGCTCGGCGACCGGCGCCAGCTCGCGGCGGTTCCAGGTGGCAGTGCGCTGCGCGCGGTCGTCGACGTTCTTGGGCGTCATGCGACGCTCAGCGAAGTGCGGCGCCAACAAGTGCAGTGGCAGCGCGCTGCCTCGATCCTGATGGCGCGTGGTGAGGTCGAGGCCGGGCTACGCGCTTATGCCAGGCATGAGCGGATCGAACTCGTCAGCGGGTCCAGCCCGGCACAAGAAAGAGCCATCGCGCTTTGGACGCAGGCGCGTGCCAGCTACTGCAACGATGAGGTGCTGATCGTCACCCGCCGTAACCGCGACGCCGCCGTCCTGAACACTGCCGCGCGCGCTGTGTTGCGCGCGGAAGCGCAAATCACCGGCGTCGACGTCGCGGTGCGGGCTCGTGACCGCGAGAACAAGCCAATCACGCTTGACTTGGCCGTTGGCGACAAGATCCGGTTCGGCGAAGGAATCCGCCAGCACGGCATTCGCAACGGAACACGCGCAATCGTCGAGGCGATCGGACCTGATGCGCACGGCACGCTGCAGCTGACCGTTCGTCTGGACGATGGCCGCCGGGTCGAGGATGCCTATACGGCCTTCGTGCGCGATCGGATTCCCGGACGGCGCATTGCGCCCACTCTGCCCCGGATCAGCCTCGCTTACGCTGGCACCGCATACTCCGTACAGGGAAAAACGGCTTCCTCATGTGTCTACTACGGCGCCACAGCGAGCGATGCGCGCGAGCTCTACGTCGGCCTGACGCGCCACCGGCACGACGCCAGGCTCGTCGTCGAGCGAGACCGGTTGGAGGCGGCCGTACGCAGCCGAGCGTCCGACGCCCGCATGGCGCCGAGCACAGCCGAGCTGCAAGAGCGGTTGTTCGTCGAGGCGCGCCGCTACAACGAGAAGGTCAACGTCGTCGATCATGTCGAGGATCGCGCCGCGTTCGTCAGAACAGGAATGATTCCCGCAGCGTCGAAGGATATTCGACTCGATCTCCGGCGCGGCTTCGACGCTGGCCGGGCTTTCCGAGCCGTGATGCAAGAGATCAGCGCAGCGCCCGGTATGATGTTGCGGCAACTCGGCCGACTGGGGCAGCAAACCCGACGGCTTCTGCCACAACATATCGCGCGCGTCATAGATGCCTTGCGCAAGCCGTCAGTCGAACACGGTCTCGATCACCGCCGCTCCCAGGGGCGATCCGGTCCGGCGATCGAACGATAGGCCGTAAACATTATGCCGCAGCCGAGCCAATCGAAATTGGCGGGCTTCGTCAGTGGCCTGCCACCTGCGCACCGGTACCTCGAAGTCTGGCAAGGTGCACACCTACTACAGCTGCTAGTGGTGCGAGTCTAACACTTAGTGCCCGCGCTTTGCGGCCTGGATGATGCGATCCGGGTCGGCGGTCCAGACGAAGGGCTTCGGATTGCCGTTGCTCTCGGCGATGAAGCGTTTGATGGCCGCCTGTACCTCGATCAGCGATCCGAACACGCCGCGTCGGAGCCGGCGTTTTGCGAGCTTGGCGAAGAAGCCCTCGACGGCATTGAGCCACGAGGCTGAGGTCGGGGTGAAGTGGAAGGTCCAGCGCGGGTGGCGGTCGAGCCAGGCACGGACCTTCGGGTGCTTGTGGACGGCATAGTTGTCCAGGATCGCGTGGACGATCTTGCCCGCCGGAACCGCCGCCTCGACCGCATTGAGGAAGCGGATGAACTCCTGATGCCGATGGCGCTGCATGCAGCGGCCGATCACCTTGCCCTCCAGCACGTCCAGGGCGGCAAACAGGGTCGTCGTGCCGTGGCGCTTGTAATCGTGGGTGCGCGTCGTCGGCTGGCCCGGCTTCATCGGCAACGGGACCTGCGTGCGGGCGAGCGCCTGGATCTGGCTCTTCTCATCGACCGAGAGCACGACGGCATGGGCGGGCGGATCAACGTAGAGCCCGACGACGTCACGCAACTTGGCAGCGAAGGCCGGGTCGGTGGAGAGCTTGAACTGCCGGACCCGATGGGGCTGCAAACCGTGCCCGCGCCAGATCCGCTGCACCGACGAAACGCTGATGGCCGCGACCTTACTCATGGCGGCGGCCGTCCAATGCGTGGTCTCGCCGGGCGGATCTCGTTGCGTCAGAGCAACCACGCGCGCCGCCACCTCCGGCCCCAGCGGCGAGATGCGCGCCGGTCGCGTCTTATCCCGAAGGAGCCCTTCGACGCCCTCCTGCGCGAAGCGGTCCTGCCAGCGCCAGACCACCGTCTTGGACACGCTAGCCTCACGCATGATCGCGTGCGTCCCGAGCCCTTCGGCGCTCGCAGCACGATGCGGGCGCGCCAGACGTGCTTCTGCGGCGTGTTTCGATCCGCGACCAAGACCTCCAGGCGAAGGCGATCCGACGTGGAGAGCGTGAAAGAGATGCCACTGCGCATCCCGACAGACTCGCAGGACGCACCTCAAACCGAAACCCCAGACGGACTCAACCGTCAGGGCTCATCCACTAGACCCAAGGCAGGCAGGGGAAATCCGCCTGCAAAGGCCGGTCGATCCCGATGGGCAAGCTCGACACGCTGGTCACCGACCACCTCGTGGCCGAGCTGCTGCAGCCCGAGCGGACACCTCGAAGAACCGCGTGTTTGGGTGGTTCGGCCGGCGATTTGACGATGTCGACAGCTTTGGCGTGATCGGTCTGACGGTAGGAAAGTGAGGTCGGGAGTGGTGAGCGGGTCCGAGGGGCCTTCCCGAGCCTCTCTCAGGCCGCCACCGGCCGGGCTTCGATCCAGAGTGTAGCGCGACAATCAGGATGGTGACGCGACGATCAGGGAGCCGTTTTGGTTGTCGCGCGGATGGGCGGACGTCCGGGTCCGCGTTTGCGCTCGAGGGCGACGCGGCGGCGGTAGCTCTCGACGTTCATCTCGAAGATCGTGGCGTGGTGGACGAGGCGGCCAGCGTCATGGCCGGGTCGGGGAAGATCTTGCCCCATTCGCAGCTACGGCACCGGCGTGTTCGTGTCCGAGCCGCTGCATTACCGTGCGCATCCGGCGAAGGCCGCCTTGTTTGGAGGTCTGTCGGCGTCCAGCTTTTC
>NZ_JAAHTB010000014.1 GCF_010692745.1 Methylobacterium sp. BTF04 | reverse complement strand
GGAAACGAAGCTAAATCAATAGCTTGCGCGGAAATTGGCTGGGGCGGGAGGATTCGAACCTCCGGATGGCGGTACCAAAAACCGCTGCCTTACCACTTGGCGACGCCCCAACGGCGCTTGGGCCGGGCGTTGTCTAGACGCAGTGCCGGGCGCTGGCAACAGGCAGACGTCTCGGTTATGGCGCGGGGATGGACCAGGGAGACCAAGCGATGCAGGGACGGATCGCGATCGTGACCGGGGCGGGCTCCGGCATCGGCCGGGCGGTGGCGCTCGGGCTTGCGCGGGCCGGGCATCGGCTGGCCCTCGCCGGGCGGCGGATGGAGCCGCTCGCGGCGGTGGCGGCGGAAATCCGTGCCTTCGGCGGCGAGGCGTGTCCGGTCGCGGCCGATATCGCCGATCCGGCGGCGGTGGACCGGCTGTTCGGCAAAGTGGATGCGGTGTTCGGACGAGTCGACCTGCTGTTCAACAATGCCGGCGTGTTCGCGCCGGCCGTTCCCCTCGACGCGATCACGCTGGACCAGTGGCGCGCGGTGGTCGACGTCAACCTCACCGGTGCGTTCCTGTGCACCCAGGCGGCGTTCCGGCGGATGAAGGCGCAGGATCCGCGCGGCGGGCGCATCATCAACAACGGCTCGATCTCGGCCCATGTCCCACGGCCGAACTCGGCGCCCTATACGGCGACGAAGCACGCCATCACCGGGCTGACGCGGTCGACCGCCCTCGACGGACGCGCCTTCGATATCGCCTGCGGCCAGATCGACATCGGCAATGCCGAGACCGAGATGACGGCGCCGATGGTTGAGGGCGTGCGGCAGGCGGATGGCTCGTTGAGGCCCGAACCGGTGATGGATGTGCGCCACGTGGCCGATGCGGTGGTCTACATGGCGGGGCTGCCGCTCGACGCCAACGTGCCCTTCCTGACCGTGATGGCGACGAAGATGCCGTATCTCGGCCGTGGCTGAATAGACGTCCCGGCAAGCGGCGGCTTCCGCCCGGGGCGCGATCCCGTATAACGCCTGCAGAAATGTCCGCTCCCGCGGACGGGAAAGTTGTCGCCCGCGATGTTGATGCAGACCGAAACCAAGGACGCGGCCCGCGCCTCCGATCCGGTGGCCCGCCGCCGCACCTTCGCGATCATCTCGCACCCGGATGCCGGCAAGACCACGCTCACCGAGAAGCTGCTGCTGTTCGGTGGCGCGATCCAGCTCGCCGGCGAGGTCAAGGCCAAGCGCAACCGGGTCTCCACCCGCTCGGACTGGATGGGCATCGAGAAGGAGCGCGGCATCTCCGTCGTCACCTCGGTCATGACCTTCGAGTACGGAGACTGCGTCTTCAACCTGCTCGACACGCCAGGCCACGAGGACTTTTCGGAAGACACCTACCGGACGCTCACCGCCGTCGATTCGGCCGTGATGGTGATCGATGCGGCCAAGGGCATCGAGGCCCGCACTCGAAAACTGTTCGAGGTCTGCCGCTTACGCGACATTCCCATCGTCACCTTCATCAACAAGCTCGACCGCGAGTCCCGCGACCCGTTCGAACTCCTCGACGAAATCGAGAAGGTCCTGGCCCTCGACGTCGCGCCCGTGACCTGGCCGATCGGGCGGGGCCGCAACTTCGCCGGCACCTACGATCTCGGCAACGGCCGCGTGCGCCGGCTCGATGCGGCGGACGATGCCGGTACCGTTCCGGTCTCGGGTATCGACGATCCGCTGTTCGATCAGCTTCTCACGGAGAATGGCGAAGCCGCACTCTGGCGCGAGGAAGCCGAACTCGCCGAGTCGGGGCTGAAGCGCTTCGACATCGAGGCGTTCCGCGAGGGACACCTCACGCCGGTGTTCTTCGGATCGGCCTTGCGCAATTTCGGGGTGCGCGACCTCATCGACGGGCTCGCCCACTTCGCCCCGCCCCCCCGCGGCCAGGACGCCGACAAGCGCCTCGTGGAGCCGACGGAGGCCAAGATGACCGGCTTCGTGTTCAAGATCCAGGCGAACATGGATCCGAACCACCGGGATCGCATCGCCTTCATGCGGGTGTGTTCGGGGCGTCTGAGCCGCGGCATGAAGGCCAAGCTGGTGCGCACCGGCAAGCCGATGTCGCTCTCGGCACCGCAATTCTTCTTTGCGCAGGACCGTGCCATCGCCGACGAGGCGTTCGCCGGCGACGTCGTCGGCATCCCCAACCATGGGACGCTGCGCATCGGCGACACCCTCACCGAGGGGGAGGAGATCGTCTTCCGCGGCGTGCCGAGCTTCGCTCCCGAGATCCTGCGCCGGATCAAGCTCACCGATGCGATGAAGGCCAAGAAGCTGCGTGAGGCCCTGCAGCAGATGGGCGAAGAGGGCGTCGTCCAGGTGTTCCGGCCCCATGACGGTTCGCAGGCCATCGTCGGGGTGGTCGGCGCGCTGCAGCTCGACGTTCTGAAGGAGCGCCTGCAGGCCGAATACGGACTGCCCATCGACTACGAGCCGACCCGGTTCTCGATCTGCCGCTGGATCGAAGCCGACAAGGAGCTCGAGCTCGACAAGTTCATCGGCAGCCACGGCTCGGCGATGGCCAGCGACCTCGACGGCGCACCGGTCTTCATGGCGACCACCGCCTTCTCCCTGCGCTACGAGGAGGAGCGAGCGACCGAGGTCCGCTTCAGCGACATCAAGGATTACCAGAAACGGGCAGTCTAGGCGCCCGATCGGGCCAATCGCTTTTCAGTCATCGGAAATTGTCACGCTGCCCGGAAACGGGCAGCGACAGCGTCCGTCTCGTCGTCTATCGTGACGTTATTCCGCTCTCGGCGCCGCGATGCACGAGCATGCGTATCAAGGCCCGGCTGCCCGACGTCCTGAGCTTCATCCTCTTTGCGGGGTACAGGCGATGACGACACTTCACGCGGTCACCACCGGCCGGGACTCGGCCCATCCGGCCGTGCGCGATATCGGCGCCGAGGACCTCAAAGCGGCGCTGAAGCTCGGCCTCGACGATTTCCTCGCGATGCCGACGCACGTCATCTTCCTCGGCTTGATCTATCCGCTGGTGGGCGTCTTCCTCGCCATGATGGCCTTCGGCAACGACGTGGTGCCGATGCTGTTTCCCCTCGCCTCGGGCTTCGCTCTGATCGGTCCGTTCGCGGCGGTGGGGCTTTACGAACTCAGCCGGCGGCGGGAGGCCGGCCTCGAGACCGGCTGGGGCCTCGCCTTCAGGGGGCTGCGGCGCTCCGCAGTCGGGGCGCTCGGCGCCGTCGGTCTCGTCCTGGCGGCGATCTTCGTGGCGTGGCTGGTCGCCGCGCAAGGGATCTATACCGCGCTCTATGGTGCGGCTGCGCCCGAGACGGCCCTCGGGTTCGTTGCCGACGTTCTCACCACCCCGCGCGGCTTGGCGTTGATGGCGGTCGGCAACCTCGTCGGTTTCGCGTTTTCGCTGATCGTTCTGGCCATCAGTATCGTCTCGGTGCCGATGATCGTCGACCGGAACGTCGATTGCCTCACCGCCATCGAAACCTCGCTCGCGGCCTTCCGGCGCAACCCGTTCACCCTTCTATCCTGGGGAATCGTGGTGGCGGGTCTGCTGGTGATGGGCTCGCTGCCGCTTTTCATCGGCCTGGCCGTCGTCATGCCGATCCTCGGCCATGCGACCTGGCACCTCTACCGGCGTCTCGTGGTCGGCTGACCGGGTCCGGCTGGTCCGGGCGTGATCGATACGAGACCGGGCGCTGCGGGCGCAAGACGTCGCTTGCGGTCAGAATTTGCCCAGCATCGGGAAATCGACGTTGAGGGCCGATTCCGCCGCAAGCGGTGCCTCGCGCTTGCGTGGCTTGCGGTTGATGACCTGCTTGAGCTTCGATTTCAGCACCGACATGTCGAACGGCTTCAGGATGAAGGCGTCGGCACCGGCCTGGTGAGCGAGATTGACGTCCTCGAAATCGAACGAGACCTCCGTGAGGATGAAGGGCGTATTCATCAGGGCGTCGTCGGCGCGGATTTCGCGCAGCAGGGCGAGGCCGTCCATCGGCTCCATGTCGAGATCTGAAATCACGAGGGCGTATTTGCGGGTGCGCAACCGCTCCATCGCGGTGGTTGCGTCGCTGACTCCTTCGACATCCGGAAAGCCGAGGCGATTCATCAAGAGGACGATCAGCTTCAGCAGCTTTTCCTGGTCGTCGACGATGAGGATCGGAGGCGTCTCGCTCATGGCTTTTCGGGGGTTGAATGACAGGGCGAGGACAACCGGTCCGGCGGCAGGCAACCCCGTGTCGTCGCGTGGCCGCGTCGACGTTCACAGGGTCCAGCCGAAGGACTCGAAAACACGTTAAACGAACAGATGGTCGATGCCCTGCTTCGACATCGACTCGGCCTGCAAGATCATGGCGAGACTGTGGATCCCCACGGCCTTCGGCGTTCCACGCAGGAACATCGGCAGGAGGTTGGCCTTCTGGAAGACCGCGTCGTTGACCGGGTTTCGGACACCCGTGGCGAAGGAATTGACGAACTCCCGTTTGACGATCTCGCGCCACTCGACGATCTGCACGTCGCGGTGACGGGTATCGTTGTTGATCCGATTGAAGGTGTCGTTCACCGAGACGCGCTCGCCTTCGATGATCTGGGCGGCGAAGTTCTGCTCGATCACGAGAAAGCTCGTGATCACCGCGAATTCGTTCTTCTTCTGGGCCTGTCGGGTGATTTCGCCGATCTGCTGGGCACGCGTCGGGGCATCCGCCGCCAGGTTGAGGCGCGAGAAGTAGATCAGGTGGATGAGGGTCGATCGCTTCGCGCGCATTGTGTCCGACTCGGTTCCTACAGTCGCTGAGGGTAGAGGCGTAGGCATAACAGCGCGTAAACGCGGGGCGAATCAGCAAAGACCCGGCAAAAGCTGCCGGGCCGGACGCGTAAAAGGGCTTGTCCTGCCGAGCGCCATAAAAATAAATCGTTTCACATCAGTTGCTTAGCGTTGGCATATCGATTGCTCAGCGAGACCAGGAGCTGGCGCTCGAATTGGGCCGGTTCGCGCGCCGTCATGCGAAACAAGGGTCTCGGCCATGGATGTCTTCACCGCGTTGCAGACGGCCGTCTCCGGCCTCAAGGCGCAATCGTTCTCGCTCGAGAACATCTCGGGCAACATCGCGAACTCGCAGACCACCGGCTTCAAGCGGGTGGATACGAGCTTCGTCGATCTCGTCGCCGAACAGTCGACCCCGACCCGTCAGGTCGCCGGCACGGTGGCGGCCAATTCGCGCCTCACCACTACGATCCAGGGCAGCCTGAACGCCACCGAAGTCGGCACCAACATGGCGCTGAACGGCGACGGTTTCTTCGTGGTTCAGACCAAGACCGGCGACGCCAACGGCCAGACCGCGTTCTCCACCGGCGATCTCTATACCCGCCGCGGTGATTTCGCCCTCGACAAGGACGGGTACCTCGTCAACGGCGGCGGATCCTACCTCAAGGGCAACAGCCTCGATCCGGTCACCGGCCAGGCCACCGGCGAGGGTCCGATCAAGGTCTCGAACTCGGTCCTTCCCGCACGGCCGACCTCGTCGATCACCTACTCGGCCAATCTGCCCAAGACCCCGGCCACGACCAATGCCAGCGCCAGTGTCCCGGGTTCCGAACTGCTCGGTACGCTGACCTCGGGCGCCAACCCGGCGATCCTGTCGGGGACGGGAGCGTCGACCGTCTCGGCCGCCGATGCGGCGAGCTTCATCAACGGCAGCATCTCCGGCCCCTCGCTTACCGCCTACACCGCCAGCGGCGGGCCGGTCGGCATCCAGACACGCTGGGCCAAGGTCCAGAACGGCGACGCGGCCGCATCGCCCGCCACCAACGACGTCTGGAACCTGTTCTACGCCAACCAGAGCACGGTCTCGAGCACGGCCTCCACCTGGACCAATGCCGGTACGGCGTTCCAGTTCAACAGCAGCGGCCAGCTGGCGGCTCCGGCGGCCACCTCGGTGACGATTCCGGCGCTGACGGTGGACGGAGTGAACCTCGGCAACATCGCGCTGAACTACGGCAGCGGCGGCCTGACCGGCTACACCGCTTCGGGCGGCACCGTGACCACCAACACCCTGACCCAGGACGGCTACACCTCCGGCACGCTCAACAGCGTCTCGGTGACGAAGGACGGCAAGGTCGCGGGCACCTACAGCAACGGCAACACCGTCAATCTGGCGAGCATCAAAGTCGTCCAGTTCAACAATTCGGACGGCCTCAAGTCGAATTCCAGCGGCAATTACGAGCAGACGATCGAGTCGGGCACGCCGCTCGTCGGGCTCAATGGAACCTCCGTCATCGGCGGAAACGTCGAGCAGTCGAATACCGACATTGCGAGCGAGTTCTCTAAGATGATCGTAACCCAACAGGCGTATTCGGCCAATACGAAGGTCATTTCGACGTCTCAGGATATGATGACCGCCCTGATCAACATCATCCGGTGAGGACACGTCCGAAAACTGCGTGAGGCCGAGACGAGAGGAGGAACCGCGTGTCGTTCAATGCCTTGAACACCGCCACTGCCGGTCTGAAGGCGACGCAAGCCGCCATCAGCGTCGTCTCGCAGAACATCGCGAACGTCGGTACGGTCGGCTACACCAAGCGGACGCTGAACTCGGTCTCCGACGGGATCGGCAATTCCGGCGTGGCGAGCGGTACGATCAACCGTGCCCTCGATGCCGCCTCCCTCAAGCAGCTGCGCCTCGAGACCTCCGGGGCGGCCTATACCGGCACGCTCTCGGCAGTCCGCACCCAGCTCGACAAGCTCTACGGCACGCCCGGCACCTCCACGGCGCTCGACGGGGTGTTCAACACCTTCACCCAATCCCTCCAGGGGCTGACGGCGGACCCGACCTCGACCCCCGCCCGTGCCGCCGTGGTCTCGTCGGCGTCCAACCTCGCTTCGAGCATCGGCACCATCGCGCAGGGCGTACAATCCCTGCGGAGCGCCACGGAAAGCCAGCTCGCCAGCGACACCGACAAGGCGAGCGGCTACCTCGCGGCGATCGCCAAGCTCAACACGCAGATCTCCGGAACCTCCGACGACGCGGCCAAGGCCGATCTCCTCGACCAGCGCGACCAGCAGGTCACCGGGCTCTCCGCCTATGTCGACGTCCAGACCGTGGCGCAGCGCGACGGGACCGTCTCGGTCATCACCGCCTCGGGGTTGACCCTGGTGGATCGCGGCAACGCCGCCACACTGACCTTCGACAGCCGCGGCAGCCTCGCGCCCGATGCCGCCTATTCGCTCGATCCGACCAAGCGCGGCGTCGGTACCATCACGGCGACGACGCCCGGCGGCGCGAAGATCGACCTCATCGCAGCCAACGCGATCCGCTCCGGCTCGCTCGCTGCGGGCATCGAACTGCGCGACACCATCCTGCCCCAGGCGCAGCATCAGCTCGACGACCTCGCGGCCGGCTTGGCGCGCTCTCTCTCCGATCGCCCGGCCCAGGGGGTCGCCGCTTCGGACAGCACCGGTCAGGGCTTCGACATCGACCTCACCGGCCTCAGCGCCGGCAATGCCGTCACGATCAGCCTCAAGGATGCCGCGGGCGTCCAACGCAACCTGGTCCTGGTGCCCTACGGCTCCGTCACTGCGCCGAGCGTGAACCCCGCCGACACCACGGACCCGACGGCGACGATCGTCCCGATCCAGCTCACCGGTACGACCGCGGGCCTGCGCGACGCGATCCAGTCGGCCCTCGGCAGCAATTTCACCGTCTCGACCCAGCCGAGCGCCGGGACCGGGGGCATTCGCATCATTGCCAACGGCAATAGCGGCAGCCCGACCCTTCTCGGGGTGAGCGCCAGCGTCACCCAGTCGACCAGCACCACGGACCTGCAGACCGGCCAGGCCCAGCTGCCGCTGTTCGTCGACGGCAACGGCAAGGGCAAGCTCTATACCGGCTCGTTCGACGGCGGATCGCAGCTCACCGGCTTCGCCCAGCGGATCGCCGTCAACCCCGCCATCGCCACCAACACCGCCAACCTCGTCAACACCACCGCGACGACGCAGGCCGCCGACGCGACGCGACCGCAATATCTCTACGATGCGCTCACCAGCGCCACCCGGACCTTCACGGCGGCGAGCGGGATCGGCGGCATCAGCGCGCCCTATACGGCGAGCGTCCAGGATTTCACCCAGCGCATCATCGATGCGCAGGGGGCCGGGGCTGCCACCGCGCAGAGCCTCGACGAGGGCCAGGGCATCGCGCTCGCCACGGCGCAGAGCCGCGTCGCCGCCGTTTCCGGGGTCAGCATCGACGAGGAAATGTCGAAACTCGTCCAGCTCCAGACCGCCTACAGCGCCAACGCACGCGTGCTCACCGCCGCGCGCGATCTTCTCGACACCCTGCTGCGGATCTAGCGCATGGCCGCCCCCCTGCCCGATCCGCACGGAACGCTCTCGAGGTCCCGATGACGATCGCACCGTTCAACGCCAGCACCTACGTGGCGGACCGCAACACGGCCAACCTGGTCGGATTGAAGGGCCGCCTCGACACGCTGACCACGCAGCTCTCCACCGGCCGTGCCGCCGACAGCTACGGCGGCCTCGGCTCGGCGCGCACCACCAGCCTCAGCGCCCACGCGGCCCTGAGCGCCCTCGACGGCTACGATTCGGCGATCACCGGCGCGACCACGCGGGTCACCCTCGCGAGCGCCGCCGTGACGCAGATCAGTACGCTGGGAAACAACCTGCAGAAGACCCTCTCGGCCACCAATGGGTCGACCTTCACCAACACCTCCCAGATCGCGAGCAACAGCCTCGATGCCGCCGTCGACGCCCTGAACCAATCGGCCGCCGGACAATACGTCTTCGGCGGTCGGGCAACCGATCAGGCTCCGGTCGTCTCCTCCGACACGATCCTCAACGGCAACACGCTCGCCGGTCTCGACGGCCTCAAGACGCTGATCCAGCAGCAGAAGGCGGCCGATCTCGGGCCGAACGCCAACGGTCGCATCGCCACCGCCGTGTCCGGCCAGACCGTGACGGTGTCGGAGGAGGGCAGCGGCAGCGCCGGCACCGAGACGCGCGCCAATTTCGGGTTCCGCCTCCTCGGCGCGACCAGTTCCAACCCGAGTGCGATCTCGGCCGGGGCGACGACGGCCGCGACGGCGCCGGATGTCAGCTTCACCCTCGCCGCCGCCCCTCAGGATGGCGACAAGATCCGCGTCGCGGTCAATCAGGCGGATGGCAGCCAGAGCTTCGTCGACCTCACCGCGAAAGCCGGACCGAGCGACGGCTCGCCCAATACGATCCCGGTGCCGACCACCGCCGCCGCCACGGCCACGTTCCTCAACACCCGCTTCGCGGGCGCCGCGGTGGCGAGCATCCAGGGCGCGCCCCAGCTCGGCCTGTCGGCGAACTTCTCCACGGGGACCCCGGCGCAGGTCGCGGTCGCGGTGAACACGACCCCGAATGTCGGCGACACCGTCACCTTCAACCTCGCCCTGCGCGACGGCACCACCCAGGCGATCACGCTGACGGCGGCGGCCACCGCCGATGCGACCTCGACCACCGCCTTCTCCACCACCGGAGACGTGGCGACCAACATCTCGAACGCGCTCGCCAATGCCCTGAAGGGCGCCGCCGCCACGACGCTTTCGGCGAGTTCGGCCTCACGCGCCACGCAGGATTTCTTCGCCGGTTCGAAGTCGGCCGGCTTGGCGCCGCGCCGGATCTCCGCCGACGGCAACGGCTACGCCGAGCAGGCGAGCACCAAGACGGTGATCTGGTACACGGGCGACGACACCTCGACGGATCCACGCGCCACCGCCACCGTTCAGGCCACGGCGACCCGCTCCCTCGACATCGGCGTCCAGGCCAACGAGGCGCCGATCCGCTCGGTGCTGGCGGGCATCGCCCTGGTGGCGGCCGAATCGTTCACCACCGCCGCGAGCGGAAGCGCCGACGCGACGCGCTACAACGCGGTCGCCGACCGTTCCCGCGTTCTCCTCGGGTCCAAGGACGGCAATTCCGGCATCCAGGGCATCGCCAGCGATCTCGGCCTTGCCGCCAGCGACCTCCAGGACACCCAGACCCAGAACCGCACCACGCGCGCGGCGCTCCAGGATTCCCTCGACGGCGTCGATACCGTCTCGGCGGAATCGGTGACGGCCCAGCTGCTGCAGCTGCAAACCCAGCTGCAGGCGAGCTATCAGGTGACCTCGATGCTCTCCAAGCTCACCCTGGTGAGCTATCTCGGCTGAGGCGGGGCCCACTCACGCGAGACCTGGCACGCGAGACCTGGCACGCGAGACCTGGCACGCGAGACCTGGCCGAGGCGCGCCGCGCTTGGCCAAACCGCCGGGATCGCCTAATCCGATGGGGACCGGATCGGGGATGGATGCCGTGGCACGATCGAGGATTTTACGCAGAGGTATCGCGTTCGCGGCGGTCGTCTTGAGCGGCTGGTCCGCCCTTGCGGCCAACGCCGCCGAACCCGTCCGTCCGGCGCAGGAGGCCATGCGGCCTTGCCCGAAACACGGAGCGGGCTTCGTCCGTATTCCCGGCAGCGCCACCTGCATCCGCCTCAGTGGCCGGGTCGCGGCCGGGATCGACCTGCGGGGGGCCCACAAGGCCCCTTCGCCGATCCCGCCGAATCTGGCGCGCCTCGCCATCGATACCCGCACCGAGACCGATTACGGGCCGGTGCGCACCTTCGTGCGGACGGGATCGGCGCACCGCTGAAGCGGGCTCGGTCCGCCCTTACAGGCTTCGCGACAGAATCAGCGGCTGGCTGTAGCCGCCGCCGCCGCGGCCGTAGGGGGATGGGGCGTGCGAGGGCCGGCCGTAGATCGTCGGCGTGCGCGCGCGGTTCATCTCCTCCGCCAGCGTCTTCACCAGGCTCTCGGAGACGGTGCGGGCCGTGGCGAGCACCATCTGGTTGGTCTCGACGATGACGGTGAAGCGCCGGTGGGCCGCCTTCAGGCTCTCGATGCCTTCCGGCGCGAAGCGGGACAGGGCGATGGCGTTGGCCTTGGCCGCTTCCAGGCCCTGGAGATAGGCCGCCGAGAGGGCGGTCTTGTGCTCGGTCTCGGCCAGGCCCTCGCGCAGGCGGCCGCGGCGGACATGGTCGCTCTCGCGCCCCATCACCGCCTCGAGGGCCTGGAGGCTCGCCAGGATGCCGGCCACCAGCGCCACGGCACCGGCGCGGTCGACGACCCGAACGGATTGGCTCTCAGTTGGCGCCGACACGGGTTCCCTCCTGCATCTTCATCATCTCGCGGAACACCTGATCGGCAATGCCGACGCCGCCGCTCTTCACGATCTGGCCGGCATATTCCTTGGTGAGCATCGAGCGGTAGACGCCGCCGCCCGTGCCGCTGTCGCCGAGCGGCCCTTCGGTGCCCTCGGACTGGGCGAGGCGATCGACGGTCTGTTCGAGGAACATCGATTCGAAGTCGGTGGACGCTTTGCGCGCCTTGGCTTCGTTCGCCGCCTTGGCAGCGGTGGTCGTCGCGGTGGCGCCGGTCTCGGCATTGCCCGCACCGGACACCGCCTTGGCGATCTCGCCGACGATGGCCTTTCCGACGCCGATGGCAGCGGTGGCCGCGAGAGGAGCGAACAGCATGGGAATCACCTCACGTCGTGGGCGGAACTGAAGGAGGTATCGGACATCACATCACGTCGATGTCGGCCTGGAGGGCGCCGGCGGCCTTGATCGCCTGCAGGATCGAGATCAGGTCGCGCGGGCCGATGCCGAGGGCGTTGAGGCCGTCGACGAGCTCGCGCAGCGTCACGCCTTCCTTGACCACCGCGAGCTTGTTGCCGTCGCCGGTATCGACCTTCACGCCGGTGCGCGGCACCACCGTGGTCGCGCCGTTGGAGAGCGGAGCCGGCTGGCTCACCTGCGGTTGCTCGGTGATCGTCACCGTGAGGTTGCCCTGGGCGATGGCGACGGTGGACACCCGGACGTCGCGGCCCATGACGATGATGCCGGAGCGCTCGTCGACGATCACCCGCGCGGTCTGATCCGGCTCGACCTTGAGCTGCTCGACCTCGGTGATGAGCCGGACCATGTTTCCGGCGTATTTCGCCGGGATCTGGAGGGTCACCGTCGCCGGGTCGGTGGGCTCGGCGGTGTCTGAGCCCATGAAGTCATTAATCGCCAGGGCGATGCGCTTCGAGGTGGTGAAGTCGGGGTTGCGCAGCGAGAGGCGCAGGGTCAGCATGTCTTTGAACTTGAAGGCGATCTCACGCTCGATGAGGGCGCCGTTGGGCACGCGGCCGTTCGTGGGCACACCACGGGTGATCTTGGCCGCATCGCCTTCGGCCGAGAAGCCGGCGATGGCCACCGACCCCTGGGCCGACGCGTAAAGTTCGCCATCCGCCCCCAGCAGAGGCGTCGCGACGAGGGTCCCGCCCTGAAGCGACTTGGCGTCGCCGAGGGACGACACGGTAATGTCGATCCGGGTGCCCTGCGTGGCGAAAGGGGGCAGGTTCGCCGTGACCATCACGGCGGCCAGGTTCTGGGTTCGCATGGTCGCGCCGCGTGTATTGACGCCGAGGCGCTCCAGCATCGCCTGAAGCGATTGCTTGGTGAACGGGATGTTGTTGAGGGTGTCGCCTGTGCCGTTGAGGCCGACGACGATGCCGTAACCGACGAGCTGGTTCTGGCGCACGCCTTCGATATTGGCGAGGTCCTTCACACGGGACAGCGCGAACGCCTCGCCGGGCAGGCTGAGGACCAGGATCAGCATCGCCGCAAAAATGCGTGCGAGGCGAACAAGTCTGGATGGGCCGGGCATCTGAATGCGCATGGTGCGTTTCGATGGAGGACAGGTCGTCGAACGATCTTCCCTGAGCAATCTGCCAGGAGCGTGCCAAGCGCCGCGTTTCAATATCCCGTTGATTTGTATCGATTATTTTTGCAAGGCCGAGACCGCGTCGGCCTTCCGGCACACGCGCTTCCTGCCGACCCGGCAGCTTCTGCCGGGGCATTTACCGTCGGTTAACTACGCCGGCCGGATTCTGCCGGACAACAGGATGGCGTCCCGCCCATCCCGGATCGGTCGCCTGCCCATGCGTGTCGACACTCGCTTCGTCGCCCAGACTGCCGGCCCCGCCGCTTCGCCGCGCCGGCCGGATTCCACCCAGGCCTTCGCCCTCGGGTCGACCGTGTCGATGCAGACGAGCGCGGCCGCGACCCCGCCATCCTCGCTCGCAGGCCTCGACGCGATCCTCACCCTTCAGACGCAGAGCGACACGCCCGACGAGCGCCGCCGGCGCTCGGCCAAGCGCGGTCACGATCTGCTCGACGGCCTCGACCGCCTCAAGGCGTCGCTGATCATGGGCCGGGTCTCGACCGGCGACCTTCAGGCCATCGCCGGACGCCTCGCGGACCGGGCCGGCACCAGCGGTGACCCGCGCCTCGACGCCCTCATCGCCGATATCGAATTGCGGGCCGCCGTGGAACTCGCCAAGCTGTCGATGGCGCAGGCGGCCTGACACTCTCGACAGTGACCGTCGACGCGACGGCCCGGTCGATCGTGTTGACGCCCTCGCGTCGATCCCGGACAAGCCGCCCGACCCCAACCGTCCGTTCTGAACCCGGATGCGCGGCCGGGGCGCCCACCCTCCGGCTCGCATGCTGTTCAACTCCTACGCCTTCCTGCTCGCGTTCCTGCCCATCGCCCTCGCGCTGCATGGGCTCGTGGCGCGCTGGCGGCCGGAATGGCGCCCGGGCCTCCTGCTGGCCCTGTCCTTCGTGTTCTATGGCTGGTGGGACATGCGCTTCGTGCCGTTGCTCGCCGGCTCGATCCTGGCCAACTGGCTCGTGGCGCGGGCCTTCCTGCGCACCCGCGCCCGCGGCCTGATTCCGCTGGCGATCGTCGGCAACCTCGCGGTCCTGGCCGGCTTCAAATACCTGAACTTCCTGGCCGACCTCGCCGCGCTGATTCCCGGCGTTCCGCTGGCGCATGCCGATTGGGTCCTGCCCCTCGGCATCTCGTTCTTCACGTTCCATCACGTGATGTACCTCGCCGACCTCAGAGCCGGACGCGCCCCGGCCTACGGCCTGACGGCCTATGCGCTCTACATCGCCTTCTTCCCGCAGGTGCTGGCCGGCCCGCTCGTGCGCTGGCGCGAGGTGATGCACCAGTTCGCGGAGCGGCCCTATGCCCGGCCCGATGCGGCCGAGCGCTTCGGCCGCAGCTTGATGCTGCTCTGCATCGGGCTCTCCAAGAAGGTGTTCTTCGGCGATCCGCTGGCGGCGACGGTCAACCCGATCTTCCAGGCCGCGGCCACCGGCGACCTCGTGACGGTGGTCCAGGCGTGGCAGGCGCTGATCGGCTTTACCTTTCAGATCTACTTCGATTTCTCCGGCTACACCGACATGGCGCTCGGGATCGCGCTGCTGTTCGGCGTGGTGCTGCCGCAGAATTTCGATGCACCCTATCGCGCCGTGTCGTTGAGCGATTTCTGGCGACGGTGGCACATGACCCTGTCGCGCTTCCTGCGCGACTACCTCTACATCCCGCTCGGCGGAAACCGGCACGGGCTGGCCCGCCAGATCGCCGCCCTGTTCGCCACCATGACGCTGGGTGGGCTCTGGCACGGCGCCGGCCTCACCTTCGTCGCCTGGGGGGCGGCACACGGGCTGGCCCTCGGTCTCGGGGTGCTGTGGCGGCGCACAGGCTTCGGGATGCCGGCCGCACTCGGCTGGGGGCTGACCTTCGCATTCGTGGCGACGACCTGGATTCTGTTTCGCGCCGCGGATTTCGCGACGGTCCACACTCTGGTCGCGGCCCTTCTCGGCCATGCACCGACGGGCGGCGGATTCGCCTGGCGGACCCTCCTTCCCGCCGCCGCGGTGGCGCTTTTCGGCCCCACGGCCTGGGATGCCGTGCACCGGCTCGCCCCCACCCGGCGGCTCGCGTGCCTTGTGGCGGCGGTCTTCGTCGTCGTTCTCCTCAAGATTGGGGACGACGCCAACTACGCGTTCATTTACTTCCAGTTCTGATCGCGGCTTCGCAACCCTCGGGCGTGGATTTTGCTCCCGGAAGGCAAAGTTAGCCGGCAGGCACGATAATGCACTGCGGTTGCGCGGCTGCGGCCTGGCGCCGTCGCGTCCGTGTGCCGATGGCAAGCAGATGATTTTCCCTACAGCCGTTGCGTGTTTGTCGCAGCGCGAAAATCATCCGTAGGGATCGGGCTTCGGGCCCCTGCCCCACCGTTGTGGTCGCCGCCACCCTGCATTATAGCCTCGCCTGACATCGTCGCAGACCGGCTGCGAGAGGCGCGAATGGCGAAAATTACGATCGAGGACGGATACGTGCCGACCGAGAGCGAGCCTTTCATGAATGATCGGCAGCGCGAGTACTTCCGACGCAAGTTGGTCGGATGGAAAACCGATATCCTGCGGGAGGCCCAGGACACCCTCGTGGCCTTGCAGACCGAGAACGAGAACCACCCCGATCTGGCGGACCGGGCCTCGTCCGAGACCGATCGCTCGATCGAGCTGCGCGCGCGCGATCGCCAACGCAAGCTCACCGGCAAGATCGATGCGGCGCTGTCCCGGCTCGAGGATGGCACCTACGGTTTCTGCGAAGAGACGGGCGAGCCGATCTCCCTCAAGCGGCTCGACGCCCGCCCGATCGCGACCCTGTCGCTGGAAGCGCAGGAGCGCCACGAACGCCGCGAGCGGGTCTATCGCGACGATTAGAAAATCGCTTCGAGACGTGGCGTGACAACGATCGATCGGAGAATCGGGCCGGAAGCACTATCCGGCCCGATTCGCTAAGGCTCTTCCGAAACCTTCAGAACGGCAGCAGCACGTCGACGAGTTGCTGGCCGTAGCGCGGCTGCTGGACGTCGGAAATCTGGCCGCGGCCGCCATAGGCGATGCGCGCCTGCGCGATCTTGGTCGATTCGATGGTGTTGTCGGACTCGATGTCCTCGGGCCGTACCACGCCGGCGACCACGAGTTCGCGCACCTCGAAGTTGATGCGAATCTCCTGCTTGCCCTCCACCACAAGATTTCCGTTGGGCAGGATCTGCGTGACGATGGCGGCGATGTTGGTGGTGACGGTCTCGTTGCGTTGAACCGAGCCGGCGCCGTCGCTCGAGTTCGTCGACGTCGCATTGAGGAGCTTATCCGGCGAGATGCCGGCGGCCGCCACGGCGGCGGCCTTTTCGAGACCGAAGGCGTTGGGCAGCCCGAAGCCTTCTGCGTTGGAGCGCGAGCGCTTGGTCTCGTTGTTGAGGTTGGCCTTGTCGGTGACGTTGACCTTCACGGTGACGAGGTCGCCGATCCGGGCCGCGCGCTGGTCCTTGAAGAACGCCCGCGAGCCGGTCCGCCACAGGGAATTCGGCGCATAGGACACCGGCTGGATGTCGGGCATCGGCAGGCGCACCGGCTTGTAGCCGGCCTGGGCGGTGGGATCCTCGATCGCCGACAGCGCCGGCGTCGCGCCGATCTGCGACAGGCGATCGACGGTGTTGCACGCGGGCAGACCCGCGCACAGCAGGGCGACGGTGAGGGCGGAGCGGACGCGAAGGGTCATCGGAACCGTGCCGTTGGCATTCGGGAAAAGCGGATGGGTCGGATCAGGGCCGGAGCGCCGGACCGTCGAGAGCGGCATTGGCCTGTCGCATCACCGCGTTCGGCGGCGGCCCCACCGAGACGCGGCCGGCACCGATCACGGTGGCGGGGATGATCTTCTTGGAGACCGGATTGGTGACGGTGATCGTCGCGCCCAGGCGTCCGCCCTCGTTGGCCTGTCCTCGCAGGGACAGGTTGAGGCCGGGCGAATCGAACACGATGGTGACCGCCTCGCCGCGGGCGACGAGATCGGGGGGGGCGAGGTCGCCCGCCCGCAAGACCGCGCCGGCGCTCAACGAACGCTGAGCGACCTGACCCGCGAGGCCGCCCTGGCCGGCCTGCGCGTCCACCGGGGACGCCTCCTTGGGCCTGCGCTCGATGGTGATGTCGGCCGCATTGATGGCCTCGCCGCGGTTGAGCGCGCGGCCGAGCACCACCACTTCGCGGATTTCCATCACCTGACCGGAGACGCGCAGGGAGGCCTGGCGCTCGCCCAGGGTGATGAGAGCGGCCACCCGGCGGGAGCGCGGATCGTAGCTGAGGTCGAGGGCGGTGGCCTGACCGGCGAGGTCGACGGGGGCGAGCAGCACCGGCGCTTCGCCGTCGATCCGGATCGCGAGGTTGCGCGGATCGAGGCCATAGGCGGATTCCAGGGCACGCTTGAGGGCCGCTTCGATCTCCGGCTGCACCACCCGGCGGGCGGCGCGCTGCACCGCGACCTGGATGCGCCCGCCGGTCTCGATCTCACCGAGCCCCAGCGCCGCCACCGCATCGGCGATGCGCCGGGCCTGGATCGTCCCTGTGGCGCCGAGGCCCGGCGCCCGGAACATCGGGCGCGCGGCGACCTCGGTGGACGCGCCCTCGACGAGGTCGCCGAGGGTCAGCACATCGCCGCGGGCGGTCACGTCGCCGCGCAGGCGCATTGGACCGCCCTCTGCCAGCACCGAGACCGTCATGACGCTGAGCGCGGTCAGGGCGAACAAGGCGCGCCCGACGATGCCGAGGCTCAGCGTGGCGACGCGCGGCCGGGGCGTGTAGGTGATCTGTCTCAGGGCTTGCATGGTCATGGCTACGATCTCTCGCCTTCGATCAACCGCGGAACATCTGCGAGGTGGTGGACAGCATCTGGTCGGCTGCGGTGACGACCTTGGAGTTCATCTCGTAGGCGCGCTGCGCGGCGATCAGCGACGAGATCTCGGTGACGGCGTTGACGTTGGCTTCTTCGAGATAGCTCTGCTGCAGGTTGCCGAAGCCCTCGGCTCCCGGCAGCCCGCTGATGGCGGGACCGGACGCCGCGGTCTCGATGAACAAGTTGTCGCCGATGGATTCGAGGCCGACCTTGTTGACGAAGCGCGAGAGCTGGAACTGACCGAGCGCCTGCGGCGCGGTCTGGCCCGGGACGGTGGCCTGCACCGCGCCCTGCGCGCTGATCGTCACCGAGGTGGCGTTGTTGGGCACCGTGATGCCCGGATCGATGAGGTAGCCATCGCGGGTGACGAGCTGGCCCTGGGCGGAGAGGTCGAACGAACCGTCGCGTGAGTAAGCGGTGCGTCCGTCCGGCATCGTCACGCGGAACAGGCCCTCGCCGCGGATGGCGACGTCGTAGTCCTTCTCCGTCGAGGTCAGCGTGCCCTGCGACATGATCCGCGCGGTCGAGGTCGTCTTCACGCCCGAACCGATGGCGAGGCCCGCCGGGAGCTGCGTGTTCTGGTCGGAAGTGGAGGAGCCGGCCCGGCGCAGGTTCTGGTAGAGCAGATCCTGGAAGTGGGCCTGCTGGCGCTTGTAGCCAGTGGTCCGAAGGTTGGCGATGTTGTTCGAGATGACCTGGACGTTGAGTTCCTGGGCCGCCATGCCGGTGGCGGCAGCGTAGAGCGCGCGCATCGCTGGAAATCCTTATGCGACGTCGGCGAGGCGGCGGATCGCCGTGCCCCGCAGGTCGTCGAGGCGCGAGATCACGCCAGAGACCATGGTGTAGGTGCGGTTCACGTCCATCAGGCGGGTCATCTCGACCACCGGCTTGACGTTGGAGCGTTCGAGCGCCCCCGATTCCACGCGGCCGAGAAGTCCGGCCGGTGTCGGCGCTGCGGTGGAGGCGTAGAGGTTGGCACCCTCGTTCGTCAGGGCTTGCGGGTTGGCGAAGGTGACGAGCCGTACCCGACCGCGGATGCCGAGATTGGTCGAGACGGTGCCGTCCGGGCCTATCGCGGTACCGGTCTCCTGAGGGCCGATCTGGATCGGACCGCCATCGCCCTGCACCGGATAGCCGTCACTGGTCACCAATGTGCCCTGCGCGTCGGTCTCGAAGGCGCCGTTGCGGGTGTAGCGATCGCCCGATGGGGTGCGGACGACGAGGAAGGCCTCGCCGCGCACTGCCACGTGCAACGGGTTGCCAGTCTGCTCGATCGGCCCTTGAGCCAGGTCGAGGGCGGTGCCCTGGTCGATGACGTAGGACACGCGCCGGTCCGGCTTCTGGAAGGATTCGGCGCTCGCCACCGGCATCAGGTATTCCTGGAACCGGGCGTTGCGCGCCTTGAAGCCGTTGGTGGAGACGTTGGCCATGTTGTTGGCGATGACGTCCAGTTCGCGCTGAAGCGCGACCTGGCTCGAAACCCCCACGAACAATGCGTTCTGCATGACACTGACCCAGTCTCGACGAGCGGCGACGAAGAGACTGTCCGCACGGGCCGTGCCAGTTAAGAATAATCGAATTTTTCTCGCCAATAGAACGACTTAGGACTATCGTATGAGTTGCCGGGTCCATGCCAATGGTGTCCGCGCGGCAAGTCCGGCCCGGCAGTTTTTGCCGCCTTAACGACACGTTAACCGTAACCGCCCGATACCGGTCGATGCGGCCATCGCCACGAGCACAGGGCCGCGCAGCGACGACCTCCGGGGGCTTTTCAGACGATGGCCAAGAAGCCCAAGAAAGTAGCCGTCGAGGGCGAAGAAGGCGAAGCCCCGGCGGGCGGAAAGAAGAAGCTCATCATCATCATCATCGGCGCCGTGGCGGTACTGCTGCTCGGTGGCGGCGGGTTCTTCCTGATGAAGAAGAAGTCCGGCGACGGACACGACGAGACCGCCAAGGTCGAGATGAAGAAGCCGATCGTCTTCCTCGACGTGCGCGAGATGATGATCAACCTCGCTGCCGAGCCGGGCTCGGACAAGGGGCGATTCGCCAAGATCAAGCTCGCCATCGAACTCAAGGACGCCAAGGTCGAGGAGGAGGTGAAGCCCCTGATGCCGCGCATCGAGGACACCTTCCAGGTCTACCTGCGCGAATTGCGCGCGAGCGACCTCACCGGATCAGCGGGCATCTACCGCCTGCGCGAGGAATTGCTGCGGCGGGTCAACCTCGCGATCCATCCGGCCCGCGCCGAGGCGGTGCTCTTCAAGGACGTGATCGTCCAGTAGCCACCGCGCTGTTCCCGTAAGCCTCCCGAGCCGCCCCTTCAGCCCGCCGCCGAGTTTTCGAGACGATCATGGCCGGACCCGACGAAATCGAAGAGGACGACTGGGCCGCCGCTCTCATCGCGCAGAATGAGGAGGGCGGCGAATCCTCGCTCGCCGACGAGTGGGGCGCGGCTCTGGCCGAGCAGGGCACCACCACCCATGCCAGCGACGTCGCCGCCGAATGGGCGACGATGATCGAGGACGGGGAGACCGACAACCTCCCCGAGCTCGCCGGCAACGACCGCATCCTCAACCAGGACGAGATCGACGGCGTCCTCGGCTTCTCCCTGCGCGAGCTGTCGGCCTCGGGCGCAGGCGGCGTCCGCGCCATCGTCGATTCGGGCGTCGTCCAGTACGAACGCCTGCCGATGCTGGAAATCGTCTTCGACCGGATGATCCGGTTGTTGTCGACGAGCCTGCGCAACTTCTTCCAGGACAACGTCGAGGTGACCCTCGACAACATCACCTCGGTCCGGTTCGGCGACTACCTCAACGCGATTCCCCTGCCGACCCTGCTCGGCGTGTTCCGCGCCGACGCCTGGGAGAATTCCGGCCTCGTCACGGTGGAATCGAATCTCGCCTATTCGACCATGGACCTGCTGCTCGGCGGCAAGCGCGGCGGTACCTCGACCCGCCTCGATGGGCGGCCGTTCACCACCATCGAGATGCAGCTCGTGCGGCGTCTCGTGGAAATCATCCTCGCGGACCTCGAACTGTCGTTCCAGCCGCTCTCGCCGGTGCGCTTCGCCATCGACCGGATCGAGACCAACCCGCGCTTCGCCACCATCACCCGCCCGGCCAATGCGGCGATCCTGATCAGCCTCAAGCTCGACATGGACGGCCGCGGCGGCCTTCTCCAGATCCTGTTCCCCTACGCCACCATCGAGCCGATCCGTGAACTGCTCATGCAGAGCTTCATGGGCGAGAAGCTCGGCCGCGATCATACCTGGGAGAGCCATCTCGCCACCGAGATCTGGCAGGCGGAATCGTCCATGGAGGCGGTGCTGCACGAGATGATGCTGCCGCTCAAGAAGGTACTGTCGCTGAAGGTCGGCGACACCCTGATGTTCGACACCAAGCCCTCCGACCTGATCAACGTCCGCTGCGGCGACTGGGCCCTGACCCAGGGGCGGATCGGCCGGATCGACGACAACATCGCGGTGCAGCTCACCCGGCCCCTGCGCCGGTCGCGCACCACGCTCCAGGCCTTCGAGGCCTCCATGAACAACCGCAACGACGGGTGACGCGACGATCATGAGCCTCCTGGTCACGCTTGCCGCCGACATCCTCGTCGCCATCCTCCTGGTGGCCACCATCGTCTCGTCGGTGCGTCTGAGCCGGCGCATCGTGAAGCTGAAGGCCGACGAGACCGCCCTGCGCCAGACCATTGGCGACCTCGTGATGGCGAGTTCCACCGCCGAACGGGCGATCGCCGGCCTGCGCGCCACCCTCGACGAGTGCGACCGGACGCTGGCCGACCGCCTCGGCACCGCGGAGCGCTATGCGGCCGATCTCTCCGCCCATGTCGAGGCCGGTGAATCGGTGATCGCGCGGATCTCGGCCATCGTGTCCCAGGCCGCCCCCGGCCGCGCGGTGTCGCGGACCATGACGCAAGCTCCCGCCTCCCCTGCGCCCGAGCGCCGCGCCGCGCCTGCCTTGGTCGACCCCGCGATCGTGGTGCCGCAGTTCCGGCCCCAATCCACCTCCGCGGGCTCCGGCAGTTCCAGCCCGGCCGCCGCCGTGAGCCCGAACGGCGAGCGCCTCGGCGTCGCCGCCGCTGCCGCCCTCGCCATGTCCGAGCGTGCCCTCGGCCGCCTGCGCAGCAAAGCCGCATGAAGAAGCCCGGCCGCCTCGTCCGGTACCGGGAGCCACGCCCGTTCAGGCTGCGCCTGATCGATGCGGTGACGCTCGCGGCGGCGGCCCTGCTCGTGCTCAAGCTCTCGGCGATCGCGATGGAGGAATCCGGCCCGGTGCCGGGCGCGCCGCTGCCGGATTTCGCCCGCGTGCTCGCCAAGGCCCGCAGCGGCTACGAGCCCGCCGACCCCGCCACCACTGGTTCGGTGACGCCCAAGGAGGCGGAGAAGCCCGCCGCGGCGTCCGAGCCCGAGCAGGCGGCGATGCGCGCGCCCCCGCCGCCCGAGGCGATGCCGGCCTCGGAGCGCGCGATCCTGGAGCGTCTGTCGGCCCGGCGTGAAACCCTGAAGCAGCGCAGCGATGCCCTCGACCTGCGCGAGCAGCTTCTCGGCTCGGCGGAACGCAAGCTCGAGGAGGGGGTCGACACCCTCAAGCAGGGCGAGGGTAAGGCCGAGGGCGGAGCGGGCTCGCGCGCCGAGCTCGAGAAGACCGGCCTCAAGAACATCGTCACCATGTACGAGACGATGAAGCCGAAGGACGCCGCCCGCGTCTTCGACCGCCTGTCCCTCGAGGTGCTGGTGCCGATCGTCCTCGTCATGAATCCGCGCAAGATGGCGGAGGTTCTCGCGCTGATGCAGTCGGAGCCAGCCGAGAAGCTCACCGTCGCGCTCGCCAACCGCGCCCGCGGCCAGAATCAGCCGCCGGGCCCGGCCGTAGTCGGTCTCGGCCCCAACGAGCTTCAGGCCATCGATCCCGGTGGAAAGATCGAGCCGCGCCGCTGAGCGCCCCCGGTTCGGCACATTCCCCCGCCGGACTTGCCGGTCTTTCCATTGCGTCGCTCGGTTTGCGAGACTACGGGGCAACCAACCCTTGCGTTGGAAGCCCCGGAGCCGCTGCTTGTCACCGACTAGATTTGCCCGTCCGCTCGTCGCACTCGCGTTCCTCGCCTGCGCGTCCGCTCCGGCCTTCGCGCAGGAAGACACCGCGTCCGAGCCTGCGCCCGCCGCTGAGCCGGCGCCCAAGCCGCGCCAGCGCAAACCGCCGCCGCCGAAGCCGGCCGCTCCGGCCAAACCCGCACCAGCGAGTGCCGCCGCGGCGCCGGCCAACCCGGTGACCGGTTGGCCGCCGGGCGCGACTTCGGTGAGCGAGACCTATGGCACCTGGACCGTCACCTGCACCCGCGAGGACAACAAGTCCGAGTGCACCCTGCTTCAGTCGCAGGGAACCAAGGGTCGGCGCGAATTCGCCATCGAAATCCGGAGCCCGGCCGACGGTCGCGCGCAGGGGCTGATCCTGATGCCGCTCGGCTTCAATCTCGAACCCGGCGTGTCGTTCAAGCTCGACGAGGCGGTGATGGGCAAGGGCGCGCCGTTCCTGTCCTGCACCATCGACGGCTGCCTCGTGCCCGTCAGCCTGCCGACGCTCGCCACCGATACGATGAAGACTGCGCAGAACCTGACGATCTCGGCGATGAAGCCCGACGCCAAGGAGCCCAGCGTGATCACGGTGCCGCTCGCGGGCTTCGGCGCGGCACTGGTCCGGGCGGGGCTTCTCTCCAATTGAGAGGCGCCACACCCTGACGCGACAACGACAAGAAATTAGAGCGAGGAACACGACCATGCCCAAGCAGGCCCTGGCGGCGATGCTGCTGCTCGCCGCGATGACCCTCCCTGTCGGCGCGCAGTCCGGCCCCGATGGTGGACCGCCTCCGCCGGCCCCCGAGAACCCGCCGCCGGAGACCAAGGCCGACCGCCAGAAGAACAGCGCCGCCAAGCTCGCGGGCCTGCTGTTCTTCGTGCAAAACGCCTGCCCCGAGGTGAAGCCGGATTACGAGCGGTTCAAGACCGTCGTCGCCGGCCTCGGCGTCGCGCTCGACGATCTCTCCAAGGGCGATCTGCTGCTGCGCTCGCGGGCCTATACCGAGATCTACACCAAGGACACGCCCGCCAGCTGTGCCCGCGCGGTGGCGAATTTCGGCGAGACCGGGACCACGATTCCCGGGCTGGTGGTCAAGCGCTGAGGGGCGGGCGACTCACGGCTTTGGCGCATTGCACCGATAAGGCCGCCCATCATCGGCCGGGATGTAGCTGACTTTCCCGCCGGAGGTGCGGCACGCCGCCCCGAAATCGTCCATCGCCCATTTCTCGGCCAACGCCAGGCTGAGGGGTACGAGGGTCACCAGCAGCAGGAACCCGGCCGACAGGCCGAGAATCCAGCCATTGCCCTTCGGTGGCGCGCGCCGGACCGGCCATTCCGGCGCCATCGGTGCGAGGAAGGCCAGGGTGGTGAGTCCGAGATAGTCGGCCATGCCCATGGCTCGCTCCCATCGTGTGGCGGTCCGGGATTGGGCGCACAAAACGGCCCAGACCCGGCAAGGTGGCACCCCTCCCGCCGCCGGCAAGGGAAATCGCCCCTCGACGGCCGGGGCGCGTCCATACGAAGCGGCAGGGGCCGTCGCCGGATACGCGGCGCAGCTAGGCCCGCTCGCCTTCGCCGGACGGCGCCATATCTACCGCTGTCTGCAGCAGGAGCATCCGATGTCAGGCAAGACCAACCGGGAGATGGACGAAGGCAAGGCGGCCAAGATCGCCGGCCAGTCCGATTCGACGAACCCGTATCCGGCCGGTTCCCAGCACAGCGCGGATTGGCTCGAAGGCTACACCTATGACGAGGTCGAGCTGAACGTCGATCGGGACGAACGCGACGCTTGACGATTTCGGCGGGCGACCGGTCGACGACGACCGCGCATCGGGGCTCGGACGCCCAGTCCGAGTCCGACCGACGAGGACGACGCATGCCCGATAGCGGCCCCAGGATCCTGTTCGTCTGCCTCGGCAACATCTGCCGCTCGCCGTTGGCGGAGGCCGCGTTCACACGCGAGGCGGCGAAGGCCGGCCTCGCTGTCGCGGTGGACTCGGCCGGAACCGGCGCCTGGCACGTCGGCAATCCACCCGACCGGCGGGCGCAGGCGGTGGCCAGCCGCAACGGCGTCGACATCTCCGGTTATCGCGCTCGGCAGGTCGACCCGACGGATTTTCGACGCTTCAGCCATATCGTCGCCCTCGACCGCGACAACCTCGCGACCTTGGAGCGATTACGGCCGCCGGGTGGCGCCGAACTGTCGCTTCTGCTCGACCATGCGGCGGGACGGTCCGGCGAGGCGGTCGCCGACCCCTATTATGGCGGCGATGCGGATTTCGACACGACCTGGGCCGATGTGACCGCCGGCGCCCGCGGCCTCGTGGCGGCCCTCAAGGGCTGAACGATCGCGGCGCACGGTCTGCTCACGGCGTAAGGCACGCTGCGCCCCCTCCCCGATCCGGTATCCTCAAAAATCCGGGACGCCAGGGGAGCTTTGGCCGCGATGGTGCATTCCTGCGGCATGCCTGCCTCAGAGGCCCACCGTCGATCGCTCCGGCCGGAACCGGGGCGCCAGGAGACCGTTATGGACACCACCCGCCTGACACCGCCCGCATTCACCGCTCCGGCGATTCTGATGTCCGGCACGGTCGACTATGACATGTACAAGAGCTTTCGACGCCAGCTCGATCAGGCCTCGCAGAACGATCTGGTGGTGGTCGAGCTCTCGACCCTCGGCGGCGACCCCGAAGTCGCGCGCATGATGGGCGAGGACATTCGCTTCAACAGCGAAATGGCGCCGGAACGCCGCTTCGTCTTCCTGGGCAAGGCCGCGATCTATTCCGCCGGCACCACCTTCATGAGCTTTTTCGCCCGCGGCAATCGCTATCTGACCCGGGGTACCCGGCTGATGATCCACGAGCGCAAGATGAACAAGGAGCTCAAGCTCAGCGGACCGCTGACCACCTGCATCGCCACCGTGAAGGCGGCGCTGCACGAGCTCGAATGCTCCATCGAGATTCAGAACGAGGGCTTTGCCAACCTCCTCGTCGGCTCGCGCGTGACGATGGACGAAGTCCTCCGGCGCGCACCCGAGAACTGGTACATCGAGGCGGACGAAGCCCAGACCCTGGGCTTGATCGAAGCGGTGCTCTGAAGGCGCGGGCTGCGAGCCCGCCCCGGGCTCAGGCTTCGACATCCGGGATCAGGCCCTGTCGGAGGCGGGCCCTTTCCCCCGCTTCCTCACCGCACTTCTCCACGTGGACGATGCGGTTCACGACCTGAAGGTTGGGCGCGCCCCAGAATCCGAGAAGCATCGGCCACGGATCGCCGCGATGCTCGCGCCAGACCCGGTAGAGCGGCACGCGGTGATCCACCTCGGCGGTCTTGAACAGGCGCTTGCCGGAGGCGGAGCAGCGATGGCGCTGATGGGCTTTGAGCACCTTCACCTGATCGCTCGGCGCCACCCAGAACTTCCAGGCGGTGACGCAGGCCGAATGCCAGGCGGCATTCTTGTTCGGGACGCCGGCGCCCCATAGGTCCGTGTGCCAGCCGAAGCGGAAGACCGGCTGGCCGCAGATGCAGCAATGGCCGCGGCCGCGGGTATGCGCCGGCTCCCGGTAGGGGGACGGCGGCATGCGGAACGTGGCGGCGAGCCCGGAGCCCTTCTCGGCGCCGAGCCGCCAGGTCCATCCCTCCGGCTCGCCCGATCGGGCCGCAAGCGCCCGCGCCAGACGATCCGCCCGCAGGATATGGGCGCGCCAATAGCTCTCGACCGCGAGGCGCGGCGTCGGTGGGATCAGCGGACGCGAGAGCGCGTGATGCAGGACCTGCCCCGGGAAGATCGCCGGCAGGGCGCGCTCCAGGCGGGCGCGCGACCGGGCGTTGCGCGTCTCGCGCCATTCCGATCCGCTGGTCACTGATGGGCGAGGTCGCTGACGGGCGCGATCACCGGTGCCGGCTTGCCCGCGACCGCGTCGGACAACAGGTTCAGACGCCGGGCGAGGTCCTGCACCTCGTTGAGGGCGATGGATTTCTCGCCATTCTTGACGGCCCGGGTGATGTCGCTCAGCTGCAGCTTGGCGATGCGCATCAGTTCGGCGGCAAGCTGGTCTCGTGTCATCGGGAGCATCTCGGTTTGCCAGGATCGTGCCGGTCCAGACCTAGCCTCGCAATGGTTACCGAGTGGTTGGCCGGGAGACGGCCCCGGCCCGTGCGGCGACGCTTATCGCGCTTCATCGTCTTGGGCCGAGGGAGCTTGCCCCGGCGCCCGGACTATCGCCGGGGCGACCATTCCCATCCGGTCATGCGGCGAGCATTTCATGCTCAACCGTTGGACCGCGTCGCCAAACCACCCGCCGGATGATAGCCGTGGCGCCGGGCTTCGGGCATTCCGCGCCGATACCACACGTTGACGTGCCGATAGGGTGATGCGGTGACGATGATCTGTGTCGGTCTCACCCTGTTCCGTTCGACGCCCGAGCAGATCACCCGGATCGTCGCGCTCTCTGCCGCGTCAGACTATCCGGTGATCGCGTTCGACAACGGCGGGGTCCCGCCAGACGCCATCGCGGACTTGACGCGGAACGGCGTCGCGGTGTTGTCCGCCGCAGGCAATCTCGGCATCGCCGCCGCCCTCAACGCCCTGGCCGAGGCCGCGATCACGCGCGGTGCCACCGCCCTGCTGCTGCTGGATCAGGATGCGCAGGCTGGCGTGTCGATGATCCGCGATCTCGAGGCCGCCGCCATACGGCTGCGCGATCAAACACCACCCATGGCCGTCGTCGGCCCACGGCCGAGCCAGATCGAGCCGGACGCCAAGGCGCCGCGCTACTCCCGCCGGGCCGCCATCCAAGCCGTCGGCGACCTCGTTCCGGTGGATTTCCTGGCCACATCCGGTTCGCTGATCGACTTGGCCGCGTTCCAGCAGATCGGCCCGTTCCGGGTCGATTACTTCATCGACGCCGTCGAGCTCGAATGGTGCTTCCGGGCCTGGGCCGCCGGCTATGGCTGCTGGATGACGCAGGACGTCACCATCGGGCACCGGGTCGGGGCCGGAATCATCCGGGCTCCGCGCCTCGGCATCGCGATGCCGCGTCAACCGCTGTTCCGGATGGCGACCTACTTGCGCAACTCGGTCTATGGCTGGCGCCTCGGGCATATCCCGCTGCGCTGGAAGCTGCGCCAAGCCGTGTATCTTCCGGTCCAGATCGCCCTGTACTGGCGCGATGCCGGCTATCGTCCCGCTATTCTGTCGCGCCTCGTGCGCGCGGTATTCGATGGGCTCGCCGGTCGGCTCGGCCGTCCGTCCGACGCTCCCTGATCGACGGTGTCCGACCGTCAGTCGAGGTAGTCGCCGTATTTCTCCACGTGGCTCGCGAGACCGAGGCCGTGGTCGCGCACCAGGCGCTCGGCGAGGAGTGCGTCCCGCGCCTCGAGGGCCTTGATGATCTGCACGTGCTCCTTGATCGAGTTCGCGGCGCGATCACCCTGCCGGAGCGCGGTGTTCCGGATACCCCTGACATGCATCAGCAGGTTGCTGGTGATGTCCTTGATCACGTCGCACTGACCGAGCGAAATGATCTTCTGGTGGAAGCGGATATTCGCCTCGGAATACTCGTCGAGGTGATCGGATGGACGGCCCTCGTAGAATTCGGGAAAATGCTCGCGCAGGCAGTGGAGTTGCTCGTCGGTGGCGCGCTCGCAGGCGAGGCGGGCGGCCATGCTTTCCAGTGCCGACCAGGCCTGGATCATGCTGACGATCTCCTGCTTCGTCTTCTTGATGACGAAGACTCCGCGGCGCGCCTCGAAGCGGACGAACCCTTCCTGCTCCAGCACCGTGAGTGCCTCGCGCACCGGCGTGCGGCTGACGCCGAGATTCAAGGATAATTTTCTTTCGTCGAGACGGACTTCCTCGCGCTGGCTGTAGATATTCATATTGGTAATTGCTTCTTTGAGCGCATCATAGGCAAGCGCCCGCAAGCTCGAAGTCGCGGCAATAGGCTTTACTTGAAATGTATCAGACTTGACCATCATCGCACCTGGACAAATTTAAAGAGGGTACCCGACGCCGAGTACGCATATTCTGGACCATGCCAAATTTGACATTGAGATACAAGGAATTGCGTAGATCAAGATCACGTTAAGTCTCTGTGTCGCTGTCCACAGCAATCCGGCAGATCCGCTGATCGATGATCCGTCGCCCGATCCTGCCGATCCCGAACCACAGATGCCCGGTCCGATTGCCGGTGTCCCGGTCGAAGGCGTCGGACGCGCGGATCCACGGACGCCCTGGATGTTTGACACCTGGTATTTGGTATGCCAACATTCTTGAACAGAGAAGAGACCGCACGCGCATTGCCGCCATGCAATGTTCGACACGCAATGCGGCCTTCTCTTAAAGATTTTGAAGCATCGAGCGCAAGTCGTTTCGATGATGACGGCGCAGACGAGCCAGCTGCGCCGAGACTTGGGAGACGTTCTATGGATCGAACCGTAGATTCCGCATTAGTTCGGCCCAAGTCGCCCGTCGTCGCGACGTAGGTCTGCGGCCGCATCGGGCCGTAATTGCGTAAAACTACCCCGTCCGCGACGGCATTGAAGGCAAAAGCCTCCGCCCTCCGGAAGATCGCGAATGACTTGGGCAGCCCAGAGCCGCCCACTCAGGTCCGCCAACGCCACAACAATAAAACAAGACTATCACAGGAGGAAATGACATGTCCGCATCGGCACAGCGTATCGTCGACGAGTCCGCCGAGATCGGTAACGAGCCCGAACTGACCGATGGCTTCCATCTCGTCATCGAGGCGCTCAAGCTCAACGACATCCACACGATCTACGGCGTACCCGGCATTCCGATCACCGATCTCGGCCGGATCGCGCAGGCCGAGGGCATGCGCGTCATCTCGTTCCGTCACGAGCAGCATGCGGGCAACGCCGCCGCCATCGCCGGCTACCTCACGAAGAAGCCCGGCATCTGCCTTACCGTCTCGGCGCCCGGCTTCCTCAACGGCCTCACCTCCCTCGCCAACGCCACCACCAACTGCTTCCCGATGATCCTGATCTCGGGCTCGTCCGAGCGCGAGATCGTCGATCTGCAGCAGGGCGACTACGAGGAGATGGATCAGCTCGCCATTGCCAAGCCCCTGTGCAAGGCGGCTTTCCGCGTGCTGCACGCCGCCGATATCGGCATCGCCGTGGCGCGGGCGATTCGCGCCGCCGTGTCGGGCCGCCCGGGCGGCGTCTATCTCGATCTCCCCGCCAAGCTGTTCTCGCAGGTGATGGATGCGCAGGCCGGCACCGCGTCGCTGGTCAAGGTCATCGACGCCGCTCCGGCGCAGTTGCCCGCCCCCTCGGCCATCACCCGCGCGCTCGATGTGCTGAAGAGCGCCAAGCGTCCCCTGATCGTGCTCGGCAAGGGCGCGGCCTACGCGCAGGCCGACGACGCCATCCGTGAACTGGTCGAGACCAGCGGGATTCCCTACGTGCCGATGAGCATGGCCAAGGGCCTGCTTCCCGATACGCATCCCCAATCGGCCGGCGCCGCGCGCTCGCTGGCGCTGAAGGATGCCGACGTCGTCCTGCTGATCGGCGCCCGCCTCAACTGGCTCCTGTCGCACGGCAAGGGCAAGACCTGGGGTGCCCCCGGCTCGAAGAAGTTCATCCAGATCGACATCGAGCCGAAGGAGATGGACTCGAACGTCGAGATCGTCGCCCCCGTCGTCGGCGATATCGGCTCCTGCGTCGATGCTCTGCTGGCCGGCATGGGCGAAGGCTGGGCGGTTCCTCCGACTGCCTGGACCGATGCGATCAGTGCCAAGCGGGAGGAGAACCTCTCCAAGATGGCGTCGAAGCTGCGCAAGAATTCCGCGCCGATGGACTTCCACGGGGCCCTCGGCGCGCTCAAGACCATCATCAAGGAGCGCCCCGACGCGATCCTGGTGAACGAGGGCGCCAACACCCTCGATCTCGCCCGCGGCATCATCGACATGTATCAGCCGCGCAAGCGCCTGGATGTCGGCACCTGGGGCATCATGGGCATCGGCATGGGCTTTGCCGTCGCCGCCGCCGTCGAGACCGGCAAGCCGGTGCTGGCGGTGGAAGGCGACAGCGCCTTCGGCTTCTCCGGAATGGAGGTCGAGACGATCTGCCGGTACAACCTGCCGGTCTGCATCGTGGTCTTCAACAACAACGGCATCTACCGCGGCACCGACATCGATCCCACCGGGCGCGATCCCGCCACCACCGTGTTCGTCCAGGATTCGCGTTACGACAAGATGATGGAGGCCTTCGGTGGCGTCGGCGTCAACGTGACGACGCCGGACGAACTCTCCCAGGCCGTGAACGCCGCCATGGATTCCGGCCGTCCGACGCTGATTAACGCGGTCATCGATCCGAAGGCCGGCACCGAGAGCGGCAATATCGGCAGCCTCAATCCGCAGAGCATCGTCCGCAAGAAGTAACGCCGCGTCCCTGACACCTCCCCTCTCCCTTTATGGAGAGGGGAGGTGTCCTTCTCTCGCAGGCGATCGGTGGAGGGTTCGACGGCACCGCTTTGCCTCTTCCTCCCCAATGAACGGGTGAGCCCATGAAAGCCCTCGAAGGCGTCAAGATCCTCGACTTCACCCATGTCCAGTCCGGTCCGACCTGCACGCAGTTGCTGGCCTGGTTCGGAGCGGATGTGATCAAGGTCGAGCGCCCCGGCGCCGGCGATGCGACGCGCGAGCAGCTTCAGGATATCCCTGACGTCGACAGCCTCTATTTCACGATGCTGAACCACAACAAGCGCTCGATCACCCTCGACACCAAGAACCCGAAGGGCATCGAGGTGCTCTGGCGACTGGTGGCCGAATGCGACGTCCTCGTCGAGAATTTCGCCCCCGGCGCGCTCACTCGGATGGGATTGACCTGGGAGGCGATCCACGCGGCCAATCCACGGATGATCCTGGCCTCGGTCAAGGGCTTCGGCCCCGGCGCCTATGCGGATTGCAAGGTCTACGAGAACGTCGCCCAATGCGTCGGCGGCGCGGCCTCGACCACCGGGTTTCGCACCGGCACGCCCATGGTGACCGGCGCCCAGATCGGCGATTCCGGCACGGGCCTTCACCTGGCATTGGGGATCGTCACCGCCCTCTATCAGCGGACCCATTCGGGCCTGGGACAGCGGGTGGACTGCGCCATGCAGGACAGCGTGCTCAATCTCTGCCGGGTGAAGCTGCGCGATCAGCAACGGCTCGAGCGCGGGCCGCTCCAGGAATACAGCCAGTTCGGCGAGGGGATTGCGTTCGGCGACGCGGTTCCGCGCGCGGGCAACGATTCCGGCGGCGGCCAGCCAGGCCGGATTCTCAAGTGCAAGGGCTGGGAGACTGACCCGAACGCGTACATCTACTTCATCACCCAAGGGCCGGTCTGGGAGAAGATCTGCGACGTCATCGGCGAGCCGACTTGGAAGACGCATCCGGACTACGCCACGGCGAAGGCCCGGCTGCCGCACCTCAACGAGATCTTCACCCGCATCGAAGCCTGGACGATGTCGAAGACCAAGTTCGAGGCCATGGACATCCTCAACGGGCTCCACATCCCGTGCGGCCCGATCCTCTCCATGAAGGAGATCGCCGAGGATCAAGCCCTGCGCAAGGCCGGGACAGTGGTCGAGGTCGATCATCCGACGCGGGGCAAGTACCTCACCGTCGGCAATCCCATCAAGCTCTCGGCGAGTGCCACCGACGTGACCCGCTCTCCGCTGCTCGGGGAGCATACGGACGAAATCCTGCGCGACGTCCTCGGCTATTCCGAGACCGAGCGTCTGAACATTTCCGAATCGGGTGCCATCGGCGCGATCCGGAAGATAGCCGCCGCGTAGCGATCCCGCGGACCGGGTCCGGTCCTGCAAGCTCGATCTTTTTTCTCTCCTCCCACCTTGCGCGGTGTCGACTCCCCGTCGATGCCGCGCACTTTTGTGTCAGGAGAGACGCGATCAGGGCCGGAGCTTAGGCGATGCCGGTGAAGCGGCCGGCCGAGCGATCGACGAAATCCAGGCTCTCGGTAGCCGGACGATCGGTGCTGGTGGAGAGCCAATCAGCGACGCGGACCACCAGGAGAACCTGGAGGACGATCAAGCTGGCGACCGAAACGAAGATGGATGCGAACATGGTGTGGCCCCTCATGGCGTGTTGCATCGTCTCTATGCCATGCTGCACTGCACCTTGGTATATCACATCCCATTGCCCTGGTATGCCACCAATGCATATCTCGCGGAGGATCGGGACTCAGGCGGCGCTGCACGCATCGCCAAGGATTAGGCGGGCGCACCCTCTCCCCAGGATCCCAGGGTCTGTGCCTCGGCAGGGCGGAGACTCTCGTTCGAATCCGGAACGGTCGGTGTGGTCCCACGGATGCCCATCGCGATCAGCGCGGCGCCGATATCCGGCTCCACCTGTGCGAGCCCAAGCGTTGCAGGGTCGAGACTGGTCAGGTGCCCCCGATCGAACCGGGCATAGACGCGTCCGGTGGCATGGTCGGCAAACCGAACCGTCGTCATGCGACGCAGGCAGGCCCGCAGGAAATCCATGTTGGCCTCCGGGAGCGTCGACGCGGTATCGGCGTAGACCTGCTCGGGCGTGTGGGCGTTGATGTCGATCTTGCGGTAGCGATCGATATCGAACACGAACTTCAGATCGAGGATATTCATCACGCCGTTGATGCCGAAGGCGATCGTTCGCGGCCGTTGGCCTTCCGGCACGCTGTTGTCCAGAAACTCGAAATGGACATCCTTGTCGGTGCGCAGGACCCAGGTGAAGAACAGCCGCGGCATGCCGGTATAAGCTTCGACATTGTGCGCGAGCAGGTCCTCCACCGCCTTGTAGCGGCCGAACTGTTCGCCGCGTTTCCACGCGCGCTCCACCGTGGCATCCGGCGGCGTGATCATGAACTGCATGTAGACCCGGTGGCCGAACCGGGTCAGCAAATGGCTTCCGGTCGCCGCACCGGGATCGACGGCGAAGCTGTCGAATCGAAACCGATCGATGAGGAGGTGCGAGATGCGGCCCTCGCTGGCCTTCTGCGCCATGTGCCGATCGAGCTTCCGGTCGACGATCTCGATCTCGTGGCCGGTGAGCGTGCCGGCATAGCGGCGCGCCGGCCCGAGGCTGTCGTAATCGAGCAGGAACTTGCGCCAGACGTCCGGGGTGATCAGCGCGAAATCCGACCAGTCCAGCCCGATCTCGCCGACGAGATCACGTTGATACGGCCGGATCGTACTCTTGCCCGAGGCCGAGGACCCCTTGACGTTCATCACCACGGGATGGGTCTGGCCCGGGAGACTGCGAAAGCCCTCGCGCGCGACGACCTCCCGGAACCACGGTTCGATCAAAGCGCCGATGCGGCTGCTGCCATACTGGTTCGAGACCAGGGTGCCAGCCAGCGAGGCGAGCAGAGCCTCGTCCCGGATCAAAAATCCCCTGCGACCGAGCATCGCCGAGACGACGGACGTCAGCGCCGCGCAGCATGCCATCGCCAAGGCGTCGCCGGATTCCGTCGCACTGTGCTGCCACGCTTCGAGATGGTGCAGCGCGTGTGCCTCGGGCTCGGCGCACGCCGTCGACCGTACGGCCGGTGCCGATGCGCCCAACAGTGACCGCCAGGTCCAGGGCCGGTCGGGCATCGCGGGTAAAGGCCCGCTCAGCATCTCCGCTATCGCGCGCGCAAGGAGCGCGGCGGCCTCGTTGCGCGTCCGGTCGAGTAACGCCGCGATCTCATCCTGGTGCGCCGCAATGCCATCCCGCAGGATGGTCGCGACGATGGCGCGAAAGTTGACCCCGAGATCACCGTAAGTCTGCCCGACAGGAACCGACAGGTCCGCCATCACGCGGATCAGGACCTCGTGGATGACGAGACGCTCGGGGCGGAACCGCACGAGTTGGGTCAGCGGCAGGCCGCAGACATCGCTCATTTCGCGCGCATCGGCGATGCGCGTCTCCACGTTCTCGTCTCGAAACACAGTCGCCAGGGGTAGGAAGGCCCGCGGAAGGTTCGATTCGATCCCGGGGTTCCAGGGGCCGAGTCCTGCGGCGGACGAGATGTCGGGTGCGACCACCACCGCTTGCGGGGAGACCAGGGCACTCATGGGAGACTGGCCCGGCGCCTGTTCTGAAGTTGACGTTGTCGTTGCCGCCCGCGTTATGCCCCGACGGATTCGTCGATGGCATCGAGCCGAAGCTGGTAACGGTCGCCCCAGAGAACGCCGGCCTTCTCATACCAATCGGCGTTGAAGAACAGCAGGCTGCTGACCTGATCTTCCCAGATGCACACCACGATGATGCGGGCGTCGACGACCTTGACGTGTCGGCTGACGAGCCCGCGTGCGATGCCGACGGACGGACACATGTCGATGCTGGTCATCGAATAGGTGTTTTCGCCGCTGAAAATCACCGGGCATTCAAGAATTGCGAGATGGCGCATCGGACCGTATTCCCTCTTATTCGCAACGGCTGAACAATCTTAGATTACAACCAATCGCCGAAATTTGCGCAGAGATTGTACGGGTTCAGACGCAAGCCATGGCATGCACTCGCTCTCAACAGCGCGTAACGCCTTTAACCTTTTCGAATTTTGTGTGCAAAAATCGGGGGCGTCAACGCGATGCTGGAAATAAACTGAAATCTTGCACGAACTGTCATTCTTTGTGCAGTGCAATACTAAATGAGTTTGTGGAGCGCATTGAAACATGAAAGTTCCGAAACGATGTCGCCACGTCCGCTGGATAGAACAGTGATCGGCGCTTTACGGGAACGGCGGCGATGACAGGGTCTCTGCCCCGAGCCACGCCGCAAGACCCTCTCACAAGACCCTCTCAGACGACCGACCTACCCATCGGCACATCGGTGACGCAATCCCAGATGCTCTGGACGGACTTCAAGGCGAAGCCGTCCATGATCGCGATATGATCGGTCTTGTGCGTACAGAATTGCTTGAGCCGGCTTTCTGGTGACTGGCTGACATCCATCGAGATGAAATCGTTTTTGGCGAGCATCCAGACGAGCCCGTCGAGTACTTCGAGACCGCCATCGGCCATCGCCCGAAAGACATCGCGCTCGGTGACGATCCCGATGATGATGCCATCGGCCTCGCGGTCACCGTCGATGATGACCAGAGCGTCGACGTCCGGGCGGGAGAGAAGGCGAACCGCATCCCGCACCGGCCGATTCATGCGGATGTATTGCACGCGTGAGGCATCGCTGCCGATCTTTTGGCTGGCTCCCACGACGTTTGTCCTCCCACCGACGGCGTCTTGGTCGGGATCATTGGTATGCAAAATACCCGCTGTCAATTGGAATCGATGAAATATCGTGCTGAATACGAGCGGTCTCGGCCCATCCACAGCAGATTATCGGACCGCTTCAGACGCAGATAGGATCGGCGGTTGGCCATATCGGTCAAAAGCAAGACGAACCTAAATAGCAAGCATTATCAGCGTCTTGATCATACCACGGCTCGCCTCCAAGCGGGCGGGACGCCTCCGCGGTTTACGACGGTCGCGAGCGTCAGCACGTCTACGCGGACAGTCCGGCAAGAACCGGTTGAATTATTACGCCGCCGCGCAGTGCGTAGGCTGCCTACGTCAGGGGGCGTGCCTGGGATGGAGGGGTCGGCGATGCGACGAGCCGGCATGATTCCCAAGCCAGCCTCCGTCTCGACTGGGCGCCCGACGTCAACCTGTGAATCCGCTTCGGCGTATTTGAGTTGTGCGCGTCTTTATTTCGTAATCGGTGGCGACATTCATACTTCTCAAGGAGAATCCCTAAGGCCGCAAGTTATGCTGCAGCGCGACATCGAATGTTGGCACCTTTCCTCTTGACGTGCGCGAATGCACAAGAGAGGCTGGTATTCCAAATACCAGTTTAACGCCGACGCCATCGGCGGACACGCACAATGCGTCGACACCTCGATTGCGGCAGTCGCTTTTACGTATAATAGAGGGAGGACAGTGATGACCAGGGAACAACCCGTAGAAGTACAGCGAGTCGGGGACGGCTATCGCTGGATGCAGTTGGTCATCGGCGTCATCTGCATGGTGATGATCGCCAACCTGCAGTATGGCTGGACATTCTTCGTCCCAGATATTCAAAAGAAGTTTGGCTTCGACCGCGCAGCGATCCAATGGGCATTCACGCTGTTCGTGCTGTTCGAGACCTGGCTGGTTCCGATCGAGGGCTGGTTCGTCGACAAGTACGGCCCGCGCGTGGTCGTGCTGTTCGGCGGCGTGCTGTGCGCGGTCGGCTGGGTCATCAACTCCTACGCCACCACCCTCAACATGTTCTATCTCGGCCAGGTCGTCGCCGGTATCGGCGCGGGTGCGGTCTACGGCACCTGTGTCGGCAGCGCACTCAAGTGGTTCCCGGACAAGCGCGGCCTCGCCGCCGGCATCATCGCCGCCGGATTCGGCGCGGGCTCGGCCCTCACCGTCGCTCCGATCCAGTGGATGATCGCCGACCACGGCTTCCAGGCGGCCTTCTTCAACTTCGGCATCGGTCAGGGCCTCGTCGTCGCCGCCCTCGCCTTCTTCTTCACCTCGCCGAAAAAGGGTCAGGTCCCGGAGGCCGCCGTCAACACCAACGTCATCCAGTCGCGGCGCAACTACACGCCGGGTGAAGTCGCGCGCCAGCCGATCTTCTGGCTGATGTACTTCATGTTCGTCATCGTCGGCGCCGGCGGCCTGATGATCACCGCCAATCTCAAGCCCATCGCCGCCGATATCGGCGTCGACAAGGTACCGGTCACGATCATGGGAATCACCATGGTGGCGATCACCTTCGCGGCGACCATCGACCGTGTGCTCAACGGCCTGACCCGTCCGTTCTTCGGCTGGGTCTCGGACAAGATCGGCCGTGAGAACACCATGTTCATCGCCTTCGCGATGGAAGGCTTCGGCATCTACATGCTCTACCTCTGGGGTCATGACCCGCTGTGGTTCGTGCTGCTCTCCGGGTTCGTGTTCTTTGCCTGGGGCGAGATCTACTCCCTGTTCCCCTCGACCTGCACCGACACCTTCGGCACCAAGTTCGCTGCCACCAATGCCGGCCTGCTCTACACGGCCAAGGGCACGGCAGCGCTCCTCGTCCCGGTGGCGAACTACTTGCAGCAGAGCTCGGGAAGCTGGGACGGCGTGTTCCTGATGGCGGCCGGTGCCAACATCCTGGCCTCGATCCTGGCCATCGCGGTGCTCAAGCCCTGGCGTAAGCGGGTCGTCGCCAACGCGCTCGCGGCCTCCGATACGCCCACCCGCCCGCAGGTCGTGGTCGCCTGAAACGACAGAGCGGACATCTCGTAAGTCACGACAGGAAGGCCCGGGCGGACACGCCCGGGCTTTCTCGCTTCTTCGGTCTCGCTGCGCACCCCTCCTCGAGACCGGACATCATCGGGCTGCCCTGACTGATCGGAGCGAGAAAGCCGCGGATGGAATGCCATCGGCGCTCCCCGCTGCGAGCCGCGTCCGGCCTCGTCGCAAAAATCGATCGGGTTCTGGCGCAGACGATCCCAGCGCAGCAATCAGGGCGATGCCGCCATCCTGCGCAAGACGTAATCCGCTCGCCCTGGCGATCGCTCCCGCAAGGCGAGCCGCAATGGCTCTCACGCGCGGCCGATGCGCCAGACCACGCCCGGAGCCCACAAAACCGCCGAAAGACGGCGCTCCCGGTTGCTGGTGGCGTTCATCCGAATCGAAGGCCGCGGCCGACCGATCCGAGCCCCAGCCGCACCCACAACAATGAAGACTTAACGATCGCGCGCCCAAAAGATGGGGCGTCTTGCGAAGTTCATTCCCCCGGCGCTCGGGCGGGCGACGGAATCGGCACGCTCGATCCCTACCCAACTAAATTTTAGTGTGCATCGATCGCGATCGATTGTTAGGGTCGGCGCGAAACGTCCCTATGCTAATAACCGGATGGTCGGCAGCGCCGTATGACAGTGTGGCATCCGGATCACCGAGCTTAGTAAAATACCGTCGAATCTAGAGCGCAACAGGTGGTCGGCTCGCGTGGCACGAAGCGTGCAATACAAATCTACGGTCCTATAGCGGCTTGATTAAGTTGTGCACAATAGGCTGCAAAGGCCAGTGCAACTGTAAAACTAGTGACGGCACAAAGCCGCCCGTTCTGCGGGAATCGGCGGCAAGGAGGGAGTTTGGGGGATGGGTACGGTGCCGTTTCTACAAAACACCGCTATCATGGATAGCATGTTCAGGCAGCACAACGGCTGGCTGACGAAGTGGCTGAACAAGCAGCGCTGGACCGTGGCACCGGCCGAGGACATCGCGTCCGACGTGTTCCTGACCCTCCTCCAGATGCCCGCGATCGCCTCGGTGCGGGAACCCCGCGCCATGATGACGACGATCGCGCGCCGGCTCGTCTTCGATGCCCGGCGACGCAACGACCTTCAGCGTGCCTACGAGGCCGAGCTGGCGCTGATGCCCGAGGCGATCGAGATATCGGCCGAGGAGCGCCTCATCGTGGTGCAAGCCCTGAAGGCGATCGATACGATGTTGACCACGCTGTCCATCAAGGCTCGAACGGCGTTCATCCTGAGCCAGGTGGATGGTTTGCCCTACGCGGCCATCGCCGCGGAGCTCAATGTCTCGGTGAGTATGGTGCGGAAATACGTTGCCCAGGGCTTTCGGGCTGCCTATCTCGCAAGTGCAGTTTCGGAGTAAGTGTCTCTCTCGAACCGCCGACTGTTCCGTGATAGTCAATACGGGACCGTATTGTGGCCGGACGGCATGAGAGATGCGCCGACCTGCGAAACGGACATGGGTTCGTCGCAGGAATGTGCGTGAGATCGAGGACCTAGAGACGTGATTCGATCCAACGGGATCGGGTGCTGCTCCAGGCAAAGGGGAGTCCGGGCATGACCCGTGGAGATCAACTCGACGATCCACGGGCAGAGATCGCCATCGGTTGGATGGTCGAGATGAATTCGGGCGAAATGTCCGAGCGAAAATACCGTTCCTTCGAAGCTTGGCTTCAGGCGGATCCGCGCAACGAGTCGGTCTGGGTCCGTCTTCAGGAAGGACTCATGCCCTGCGGAGTGGCCACCCGCCACGGCATGAATCGCGGCGTCCTCACGGAGCGCCTGCTCAAGAAGCAGCAGAACCGCAGGACCTTCCTGGCGAGTATTGCCGGCGTCGCCGGACTCGGAACGATCGGTTTTTCGGCGGCCAACCGCTTCCTGCCACTGAATCACATCATGGCGGATCATTTCACGCTGACAGCGCAGCAGGAGCGCGTGACGCTTGCGGATGGCAGCGAGATCACGCTCGCGCCGAGGACCGCCATCGATCTACGATATCGGGAAGGCGTGCGGGCGGTTCAACTCCTAGACGGCCAGGCGATGGTCCGGGTGGCCGCGCGGGCCGCCCCTTTCGCGCTCAGCGCGGGCGGTGTCGACCTATGGGCCGCGTCGGGCACCTTCCTCGTCGAGAAGCGGGACGACGTCCTCACCCTGTCGGGTATCGAGGGGCGCGCCCATGTCGGGCGCGGCGGCAACGCCGATTACGCCCTCAATCGTGGCGACCAACTGGTCTTCGCGGGGAGTCAGGTCCGACGCCAATCGGCGGACCTCGAAGCGTCGACCGCGTGGGTCGATGGCTTGCTCGTTGCGAAGGATCGCACGGTCGCCTCCATCGTCGACGGACTTCGCCCGTATTTTCCTGGCGTCATCCGGGTCGATGCCGCTGCGGCTTCGGTCCGTGCCACCGGCGTGTTTTCTCTGAAGAATCCGAACGACGCTCTGGACGCCCTGGCCTCTTCTCTCGGACTGTCGGTCACCCGTATCGCGCGGTACTGGGTCGAGATCGGACCCAGAGCGACCTGAGCGTCTCTCTCGCTCCTTGGCGTGCGCTCCTTGGCGTATTGGTCTCAGTGACAGTCCCGGCTTGCTGGCCCCGGCTCCACGATGCACGCAGGGGAGGCTCGGCGTCTGCCGGCGGCAAGACTGAGAGGTTGCCCTGCGCACGGCACGATCGCGATTGGCGTCGTCAAGCCGTTCGGAGAAGGCGGCCACTGATCCCGTTGCGAGACGGCGTTTCACGACGAGAACGGGTCTGTCCTAAAATCGCCCACGCTGGACGCTGTCTACCAAAGCGGCTGTAATGCCGTGGACGCCTTGACCTGCCGGATGGTGAAGCTGCCGCCCGGGGTTGGTAAGACCTCGAACCCCGTGCCGGCGAGCGCCTCGGACATGGCTGCATCGACCGTATGCCGGCCTTGGATCGGGCCGGCCATGTGCCCGGCGACCAGACCGGCGGGAAAGGCGATCGGCACACCGGCGCAGCGGGCGATGCTGACCACGACGCTGCTCAAGTCGCCACGAGGCACATCGAAGGCGTAGACGGCCTGCATCTGGTGTTGTCCTCCGGACTCCTGCGCCCCTGCCGGTGGCGCCGCATCCACCAAGGCGCCTCCCACGGTCAAAGCTGCCGCGAGGAGTGCGACGAAGCCTCGGCGTCTCGCTCCCGAAGTATAGTCCATCGCGTCGATCTCTTATCCATCTTCTTCTGTGGAGATTGTGGATCGAGACTGAAAAAGCGTCAGTTTGGGCGGGACTTGATTTATTCAAAGGCAGTGAATGAACGAGGATTGATCGTCTACGCATGATTAGGGCTAATACCGGATGAGCCGGTGGCGCCGGATCGATCGCCTCACAGCCACCGGACAAGAGCGTTCCGCCGCTCGGTGTATCGTGCCACGCACAGCGTCACGCCCGCATCGACGGCAGCGTTATTCGAAGCGGACACGCTGTCGGTTCGACAGCCTCGCCGGACAAGCCTGGCGTAGGCTTCGAGACTTGCGACGCCAGAGACTGACCTCGTGTCTCAGCAGGGCACCGTACGACCCCGACGCCGGCGTTCAGTTTACTGGAGCGGCAGGCCGCCGACGTGTTCAAGCACGTGCCGGGATCGCGGGCCCGTACTGAGGTGCAGTGATTACGGATGGTTAGCCGCTTGGCATTACTCTACTTTAAATCGGCGATCTGGGCAGCGAGCACCGGTCGCCTGACAATGCTTACGCAAAAGCGAAGGAGCGAAGGCGTTTGACCGGATATCACAGTAGACTCGGAGCGGTCGGATCGCAGCCTCATTTGGATAGCGAGGGGAGAGGAGGCGCGCGCAGCCTACATCCTGGATCGCTCTCGCTGGACGCGTTCCTGGCGCGCCGAGCCACCGACCGGCGCCTCGCACGGCTCACCCACGATCTCGGCCTGCCGGAGGGCCGCGGTCTGGAATTCGGGCCGGCGGACAATCCCACGCCACTTCCGGACGGCATTCGCGTTGCCTATGTCGATCATGCCATCGATGCGCAGGCCGGCCGGCCTGACGCGGTACCCATCGATCATGTCTGGTCTGGGTCGGGGCCACTCGGCCCGGTACTGGGAGAAACGGGCTTCGACTTCGCCATCGCTGCCCAGGTCGCGCAGTACGTTCCCAATCTGCTCGGCTGGTTCCGGGGCATCTACGCGGCCTTGCGACCCGGAGGTGTGCTCAACCTCTCCCTGCCCGATAGGCGGTTCATGTTCGATGCAATGCGCACCGATAGTACCATGGCCGAACTGGTCGAGGCGGATCTGCGCGCCTATACTCGGCCGAGCCCGCGCCAGCTCTTCGCGCATACTTACGAGGCACGCGCGCTCGAACCCGGGCAGATCTGGGCGGGCGAGGATCCCGCACAGATGCCACGGCTTTGCGGCGACGCTGCCCTTGCGCTCGCTCATGCAGAGGCGGTGAGCGCGCTCGAAACCGGCCGCTATGTGAATTGCCATTGCTGGGTGTTCACACCGTCATCGCTGCTCGACCTGATCGGGTGTGCGACGCAGCTTGGCCTGTTCCCGTTCGTCCTGAACCAATTGGGTGGAACAGAGCCCGGTGGCTTCGAATTCTATGTCTCGATGCGGCGCGACACGCAGGAGGAGCCACAGGCGTTGCGTGGGCTTCAGGATGGCGCGATCGCTCATCTGAGCGCGATCCAGGAGCGTCAGCGCCGCGTGGCGGCACTCATCGCCAAGACGTGAGCCGCAAGCCTGGGTTCCGCGCGCCTTTGTCCGCCAGGCGATTCCGCAAGAGCCCCGCCCGACCCTGTCTGATCGGGATCAGGGCGCGGTCTTCGTCTTGATTCGGCTCCCCTGCAGAGGTCTCCGCAATCCCGATCAACACACGACCACCGCTTTACCGATGATCGTGTATCGGCTTCCACGCCAAGCACCGTATTCTTGGTCTTAGCCGACGCCCTCGGCCAGATTGGCTAAAGGGCTGGTGGCAGTCAGCAGCTCATCGTAAAGCGCGAGCAGATCGTTCGCCTGATCTGCCGTGGCCCTTTCCGGCTCATGCGAAAGCGGCGGACTTTCGTGGAAGCGGGCTGGACGTGCGTCGATCTGCTTGAGAACGTCGAGCAGGCCTGCCGGCGAACTCACATCGATGCGAAAGCCATCGACGTCCTCCCTGATGCTTTCCCCGATGGCACCACGGTCGCTTGCCACCACCCAAAGGCCCGCCGCTCGGGCCTCACGCGTGACGAGGCCGAAACTTTCCGGCCAGATCGACGGCGCGAGCAGAACATCGAGATCGGCGTAGACGTTGGCGATCTCTTCGTGAGGAACGAAGCCGATGATCCTCACTGGCGTCGTCCCCCATGTCTCCATGCCTTCGTAATCGGCATTGCAGGCATGATCGACGATGGTCAGTGTCAGATTCCGGAAATCGTTGGCACGCAGCACGCTCTCGATCAGCGTGGCGCCCTTGTGCGTGGTGCGTCCACCGATCTGCCCCAAGCGCACCCGACCCGTCTTGCTTGGCCGGCGCGCGACCACAGGAAGGACGGGAACGCCGTTGGGAACCGCACGGGTTTCGGGGTGCCCTGCCTGGCGATACAGCTCCTTGAAGGTCTCGGAGACTGCGAGCAGGGCATCGGCTCCGTTGAGAAGACGGGCGAGACTGAAACGCCGACCGATCGACTCGACGGGATTGAGCGCCGGATCGATGGCATCGGCGATCGGGTCGGGCGATGGGGAATGAACCTGGCCGATCTCATCGACGAGGAACTGAAAGTCTGAGATCCACCACGCATCATGCAGCGTCACGAAGTAAGGCAGGCCGCGCGCGCGCACGGCCTCGACCACCGTGGCGGTAAGCCTCTGCACGCAATGGAAATGGACGAGATCGGGCTCGAACCGATCGAGAAGCTCCTCGAACGGGGCCCGCATCATCGGGTTGAAGGGACGCCAAATCATGTTGCGCTCCCGCGGAGCGCCGATGCGATAGACCGGTACGCCGCGATAGCCGTCGACCCGCGTCCGGTAGGGCACCTCCCCGTCCGCATCGATGGCCGCGACCGCGAATTCGAAGCGATCGCCGGCATGGTCGAGGAAGTGATCGACGTTGTCCCGCAGCACATGGGTCGCTCCGCCGAGGGTCTGCGGCGGGAAATAGACATTCACTAAGAGGACACGCGGCTTGGAGCCATTACCAGGAGCATGCGATCGGCCACGGTTTTGCACCCCTTGATCCAGCGTGCCTCCTTGCGGCGAACTCAGGCGCCCGCTGGGAACGATCTGCAGTGGCAGATAGGTCGTTAGCGACGTTCCGTGTGCCAGTCCACGCGGGGCCATCCAGTTCGCCACTTCGGCTTCTGCGCGATTCCGTGGTGCAGGCAGGATGTCTCTCAACGTCGAGACGGCTTCATCGAGACCGTACACCTCGAGGGCGCGCGCACGTGCACGCGCACCGATCCTGCGCCGTAACAAGGGATTACGGACCAGCGAATCGAGAGCCCGCACCCATTCCTCCGGCGTCGTGACCAGCAGCGCATCCTCGCCATTGGTGAGGACCTCGCGGTAGGTGCGTGTCGCGGACACGATCGACGCAACCCCGCACATCGCGGCTTCAAGCCATTTGATCTCGCTCTTGGCGTCGCTCATCGGGGTCGATGCGAGCACGGCGAGGTTGATGTCGATGGCCGACAGGACCTCCCAGTACGCCTCGACATTCGCGGTAAACCCGAGTTGCCGCACCCGATTCGCGAACGGCCTGAACGCACCATCGAGATTGAGATAGCCCGCGATGACGAGGCGCACCTGCGGATAGCGATCGAGAATCTCCAGCAGCGCCGGCCCGGCGAGTTCGGTGAAATCGCGATTGTGCGCCTTGGTGCCGGAGCCATAGAAGATCGTCACATGGGATGGAGTTAGAACTGCGGGCCGTGCTGCGAGAAACGGGACATTCCGCTGGTCGAGCCCGTTTCGGAGCACATGACAGATGCCGGACCGGACGAGCGGCTGCATCGCCTCGGCCAGGGCGGGCGTGGAGGCCAGCCCCATGTCGCATTGCTGCAAGGCGTACCGGAACAGAGGAACGCCGTTCTGGAGGTCGATGTATTCCTGTTTCGTGATCGCTTCCTCGAAGCTCTCGAACGGGTCCGGGTAGTGCGCAGGATCGAACAGGAGGTCGTCGATCTCGTAGACGGTCGGTATGCCGAGAGCACGCGCATACAGGATCGCGTGCAGGACCGCCGGCGAGGCTGCGACGCGATAGAAAATGACGACGGAGGCGTGATCGATCGCCGAGCGATAGAGATCGGACTGCGATTGCGTGAAAATCTCGACGTCCCAACCGCCGTATTCGAGCTGTCGCCGTTTCTGCTCCACGCGGTAGTGATCGCATTGCGGCAGATCACGGTTGGCCACGATCACAACCGTCCCGGTCTTGGGCGGTGGTAGTGCACTCGGTAGCGGATCGAAGATTTGGATCGCCTCGCCGATCCGGGCGAGCATTGCCGTCACATGGTCGTCCGCCTCGCTCCGTAGCCCTTCGATGTAGAGGGTCCGCGCATGCGCAACCGCCTGTTCGAAGACATGGGCCGCAAGGCTATGCCCGGCCGCTCGCCACGGAGACAGACTGCAGAACCGCGGTGCACCGCGCAGAAACCAGGTCAAGGCCTCGTCGGCCCGTTCAGGCTCTGCCGCGAGTCCCTCCGCCGCATGGATATGCGACCAAACGCTCGATCCCGGCTTGCCCGCCGCGATGAGGAAGTCCGCTTGCGCCTCGCGCTGGCGGTTGAGCATGCAAAGTGTGTCACCGCGCCGGTGGTGGAGACGTCCGACACCGGGTTTCAGGCTGATGGCCCGGTCGAACGCCTTCGTTGCGAGGGTCGCATTTCCACGACTCAGGTGATGTTCACCGATCTGTTCCAGCAGGTGGACGGTGTCCGAACCGGTCCCGATTTCGATGTCGCGCCGATCGAACCCACCGGCGATGAAATGCTCGAGCGCCGCAAACCGACCCGGAGCCGGCATGTTTATGCGCCGTAGCACTTGGGCGCGGTACGCCACCTCATCGAAGCATGACGGGAACCGGTCCTCGCCGATGAGCCGTCGTAAAGCCTGCGCTTCACTCCCCGGATGTCCCTGGATCATGCCTCGACTGAGCCATTCCCGATACAGCTCGGCGTCGGTGGCTTCGGAGAGGATGTCGGGCCTCCTCATGCGAAAGAAATCCGGCTCGAAACGCTCGGCCAACGCTATGGGTGCAATGCGATCGATGCCCTCTGAAAGGAACAGGCAGATGCCATCGATCCGCGATGATGGCATTCGTGGAAGCCAATGAGCGTTGAGAAGCGCGAACTCGAATGGCATGAAACGGTTCAGCCACAAGCTGGGCGCGACCCCGACCGTCTCGAGCATCTCCCAGAACGAAGCGAATTTTTGCTCGAAGTCTCGTTCGCTCGACCGATCGGCACGCTCTATCTTCAGTTTGAAGAACTCATCCTCGAAAATAGAGAAATCGCTCCTGTACTTGCGCTTCTCGTAGCGCCCATATCGAAGATAATGCTCTTTCAGTTCCCAGGGATGTAATTTCGACTCAAGATCCGCATGACTGGCCCGGTACGCCTCCGGCAGGAAATCAGAGGGAAGCGGACCATGCTCCGCCTCCAATGCGCAGATCAGATCATCCGCGCGCGGGAACCGGCCCTCGACCCTGCCATTTTGGATAAAGTGATTCGATAGAGCGTCATCGCTCATAGTTTTGAGATCGGGATAGTATTGCTTGTAGAAGGCAATATCGATGACGGAATCAGGGCTCGGCGCCGCGCGGAGGCTGAGAAACATTCTCGTGCGTGCTAAAATCTTGCTCGACGCTGTGGGCACGCACGACTCCTGTTCTTCCGCCTCGCCCTGCGCTCGCTAGCCGCTGTGAGCGATGATGTCGCAATCACGTCCAATTGTGAATAGAGACCGACCTGTCTAAATACGGATAAATCGGGTTTTCCAGCCTCTAAATCTGTGAATCGACTGTATATCCAAGCCGCTCGATCAATGGCCGTAAGATCGGAAGCGCCGGCTCCAGCTGAGGCAGATAGTGCCGGTAGCGATAGCGAGACCGATCGTAGAGCTTCTCGGTTACCTGCGCGTAGCTCGCCGTGCGCGCGTATCGGGTATTCGTCTCGTGCTGCAGAACGGCCGGGTCGAAGGGCGCGCCGACGAAGTCGAACACACGCCGGACCGTTGCCTCCTGATCATCGACCACATCCTCGTAGCGCACGGCCAGATAGTTGAGGTCCATCTCGGCCCGATAATGCGCCACGAGGTCGGCGGAGAGCACGAGATGCTCGGCCGCACTTTCGAGCGCCGAACCGCAGAAACCGCCATGCGTGAACATGTTCGACATGGCCGAGACCATGATGTCGAGCGGGTGGCGGATCAGGTGAAGCATTGGCGCCTTGGGGAAGATCAGCGCGATCAAACCGAGATGCACCTCGTTCAGCGGCATCTTGTCGGTGAAGAGCGTTGCCCCCTCGCGCAATACGCCGAGCTGGCGCGCGCGCTGCAGATAGTGGTCACGCAGACCGTCGAGGCCCTCGCGCCGGTCGGCCATCCACAACTCGGTCAGCGCTCCAGGGTACTCCCACGGACTATCGAGCAACCGGGGCATCACCGCGGCGATCTCGTGGATCAGCGGTAGCTCGTCGCCCGCCGAAACGACCGGGCTCGCCGTGAGGGTCTGCTCCAGCAGTGTCGTTCCCGACCGGGGGAAGCCGAGGATGAACACCGGTTGCGGCACATCCGAGCGAATGCCGGCCCGCGGCAGCAGAGCGAGACGATCACGGGTGAAGAACGCCTGCAGGTTTTCGGAGAGCTTGCGTGCTTCCTCAGCGTCATAGGCCTTGCCGGACAGCTCGCGGAACTGCCTCTTGCCCCCCTCGAAATCAGCCCAGGCTTCGGCGTAGCGTTCCATCCGATCGAGGAGGCGACCGCGCTCGAGCCGCTCCACGGGTCCCAGGGATCGTGTTCGCGCGACTCCGTCCAGAAGCGCCAGCGCCTCATCGTACCGCTTCTGCCTGCCGAGGACCGCGACCCGCGTGAGATTGGCGCTCGGCGTGGAGGCGCCGAGTCGCGCCAGTGCGTCGAGACGTTCCGTCGCCGCGTCGAGCTGACGGTCGGCTTCCTCCATCTGTGCCCAGGCCAGGAGGGTCTGAGGCATGTTGGGCGCCAAGGCATCTGCCTCTTGGTATACAGATCGCGCCTCCGCGACGCGTCCCTGGTTCTTCAGGCAGGTCGCGAGATTGGCCAGAACCAGCGGGATGCGCCTGCCGGCCAGCTCCAGGGAGCGGCGACAATGATACTCGCCCATGACGGGGCGCTGTGCCTCCGTCATCACCATTCCCATCAGGTTGTGGGATTGGGGATTCGCCGGCGCGAGGCGGACCGCCTGCCGGGCATGACGCTCGGCTAACTCTAGGTTGCCCCGCTTGAGTTCCAACAGGGCGAGCTTGTTGACGGGCCAGACATTGGCGGGCTCGATCTCCGAGAGCCGCAGGAGAAGGGCCGTTGCGGCGGGCCTTTCGTCCGCATCGAAGCGGAGCTCAGCCAGCGTCGCCAACGCGATGGAAAGGCGCGGTGCGCGTTCCAGCACGGAGAGGCTCAACCGCTCAGCCTCGGTGCGGTCGTTCCGTTGCAGGGCGTCAGCCGCTTGCTGGGCCTCGACCTCGAGGTTCGGATCGATCGCCGCGGGTGTCGCATCCGCAGACGCTTCGAGGGCACAGCACCGGGAGGGCGTCAGGCCGCTGCCGCATTCGCAGAGGGGCTGGACCAATGTGCTCATCGTTGGCTGCCATTCTGGTGGCTACGGCCCGGCTTGCCGCTGCAGATCGGGAGGCCGAGCAAAGCGATAAATGCCGGCGCCACTTGGGTGAGGCCGGTCGAGTCGAAGCAGGGCAGATTGGGATTTTGGTCGAACCGCCCCGAAAACCGGAGCGGCGAGAATGCGGCCCGCGGCAGCGTTTCAGGATGTCTGCCGTGGGCGCCGCGCTTCATCACGCGGCGAGCCAGAGCACGCTGTCGGTCTCGGCCCAGGCGCATTGCGTATGAAGATCGGCCGTGAATACGGCATCGAGACGCAGGCGCTCGGCCTCCACTACTGGGCCGTCCACTGCCACAGGACGACACCGCGCCGACAGGCCCGGCACCACGAAGTCGGGATTGTGAAGCGCGTGGTCGGAAGCATCGTCGAAGAACGCGCGGCACCCGAAATCCAGGAAGCTCTCGGCCGGAAGGCCCTCGGCCAGAAGGATGTCGTGCGCGTCGAGTTCCACGTGCCAATAGGTGACCGAAGCGCGCTCGACCCGGGAGATCGTATTGCCGTTGATCGGGCACATCACTGGGACCGGCATGCAGCCGCCGGCATCTGTCTCGGCGCCCACCAGAATGGGGTGACCGGGGCGAGAAGGAGAGATCGCGCGCCGGCAAGTCCGGGCCGAAGGCGTTGGCGCGTACCGTCAACGGTTCTCACATCCCCCTCCAGCCACCCCTCATCGAATGTCACCGCGACGCTCGAGGGCCCGTATGATGTGTCGAACGAGCCGGCAAATGTGACACCGGGCCGATCGGAAAAAGTGAGGGGCAGCATTGGGGAGCCGCGCACGCCCAAAGGTCGTGAACTCGCTCCTCGCCGGGCACGGCCATCGGAGCCACCACTCGAAAACGCCGCCAAACCGCTTCGCCTGGGGCGACTCGTGATTAGGAGCGACGCATCGCCCAATTTGCGCTGAGCCCCCCCGGCCAGCGATGGGCCGAAGGGCTCGGCACCGGGAGAGAAAAGATTGCGGTCGAACGGCTCGATAATCGGCGGCAGCACCGCCGCACCGTGCCTCGCTCTGAAGGTCCACGGAGATCGGTCCGGCGGAACTCACAACGGATCTGGATCCTCGCTTTCACCGCGGCTGCTTCAGCTGAGGATGATGGGCGACGGCTCCGGATCGATCTTCGCTTCAGTCTCCTAAGCCAGCGATCGGGATCAACACTTGCCCATCAGCGCCGCCATGCGGCGCTGTCGCTCCAGGATGGTGCGCAAATGGGAGATCGCGGTGCTCTGCATCCCGCTCCGCGTCTGCGGATCTTCCTCGACAGCGCGGCGCATCGAGACGTAGAATTCGAATGCGCCCGGTTCCGACCCGCCGATCTGGTTCAGAACGAACGGGAACAAACCGAGTAACGTCGCTCCTTCAACTGCGTCGAGGAACGACAGGGGTGTAAAAACCCAACAATGACAATCGACGTAATGCCCCGTCTCGATCTCCTCCTTGGCTCTTAGAAAGGCGAGGGAAAGCGACGCCTCGCCGCAAAAGCGCGGGGCTTGCGCCGGATCCTCGCCGGCCCAGATCTGGGCCGGCTCGAGCGCACGCGCCTCGTGGGTATGCGCAAAGAGCTGCCGCGGACTCGGCCGGGTGTAGGAAAGCAGATCTGCCTCGACCAGTTCGGCGATGGTGCTGTGGGCGCGGCCTACGTCGAACATGAAGCGCTGGTCCGGCAGGGCGATATTGAGCACGCCGCCCGGACGCAGCACCGCGTGGATACCTCGGAACCAGCCGAGCAGATTAGGCACATATTGCGCAACCTGGGCTGCGATGGCGAAATCGTAACCTGTCTGCCCGAGCACCGCCGCGAGGGAACCGGAGCCCGCCCAGGCGTGATCGATCGGCGCCGCGCCCGCCAGTCCGGCATGGGCGTCCCTGGCGTGGTCGACATACGAAACCTTCAGCCCATCCGGCAGCGAAGTCGGATTGGCTGCCGGCCCGAATTCCAGCCCGTAGCCCTTTGGGAGGGCAACGTCATGGGTGAGTCGAGCGAGGCGTCGGTCGCCGCTCCGGCGTCGCAAGAAGGCGTCGAGAGAGAGGGATCCGGCATGCATGGCAGCCTTCTCAGCGTCCATATCCATGCCGGATCCTCTTCGTATCAGGCGGCGAGATTGGACAGGGTGTCGGTATCGATCCAGGCGCACTGAGCAGCGAGAGCGGCCGAGAATACGGCATCGAGGCGCGCGCGCTCGGCCTCGACGAGGGGACCATCCACCGCGACCGGGCGACAGCGGGCAGAGAGACCGGGCACCACAAAGTCGGGGTTATGGAGCGCGTGGTCGGAAGCCTCGTCGAAGAAGGCGCGGCAGCCGAAGTCGAGGAAGCTCTCGGCCGGGAGACCCTCGGCGAGCAGGATGTCGTGGCTGTCGAGTTCGATATGCCAATAGGTGACGGCTTCAGGCGCGACCCGATCGATGGTGGTGCCGTTGATCAGGGACATCACCGGCACAAGCACGCCGCCGCCAGCGTCCGCATCAGCCCCGACGAGGACGGGATGGCCGGGCGAGAGGGTGAGGTCGCGGGCAGGCAGGCCATGTCCGAAAGCGTTGGCGCGCACGCGCACCGGGTATTTATCGGCGTCAAGCGCTTTGCCTTCGAGGTGGCGATGGCCGATCCAGGTGATCGGGCGTTGGGCGCCAGAAGCGGTGACGGCCAGGTCGCCGATGCGCAGATCCTCCACGGCCACCTGGCCGCGCGCCGTCGCGATCAGCGTGCCGGAACCGAAGCAGAGGGCGAAAGCGCTTCGATCGATCGTTACAGTAGATCCGGCCAAATAACTATTGTTCGAATAAATGAAATAGGTCGGCCGCGCGCTGTTCGAAACAAAAACAACGTTTAGCTTGTCCGACGTCTCGCCGACGTAGGTCCGGCTAAAGTCTCTAGTGCCATTATTGCCGGTGAATGCATCCCTCGTCACATCGCCCAATTGTGTCAGGGCATCGGCTTTCCCTGCATCGGGGACATCGGTCAACGTGTAGGTGCCGACATAGCTATCCTTCGACGCCGTGTAGGTGCCGGTCGCGCTAGTCGGGGCGTTGAGGAGGGTTCGGCGGGTGAACGTTACGGTGGGAGAAGGTCCGGATGACATGATGACTGCCCTTCAGTAGTTTGTTTTTGCTGAAATACTCGATCGTTCAAGCGGCATTTCGGACGGTAGACCACCGGCCAAAACGCAGTTTGTCGAAGAAGCGCTGTGATTTCGGAGCGGGCACTTCAGACTTTGGGTTCGTAAGCGAGATTTCGTCCGGGCAGGTCGCCAGCCAGGTCAGCGCCGCGATATCGTCCCAAGCACTGTGCTCCGTGAGTCCTGCTGCGAACACGGCGTCGAGACGCGCGCGCTCAGTCTCGACGAGGGGACCATCCACCGCGACCGGGCGGCAGCGGGCCGAGAGGCCCGGCACGATGAAGTCGGGGTTGTGGAGAGCGTGGTCCGAGGCCTCGTCGAAAAAGGCGCGGCAGCCGAAATCGAGGAAGCTCTCGGCCGGGAGGCCCTCGGCGAGCAGAATGTCGTGGCTCTCGAGTTCGACGTGCCAATAGGTGATGGCTTGGCTCGCGACCCGGTCGATGGTGGTGCCATTGATCAGGCACATCACCGGTACGAGCACACCGCCGGACCTGTCGTCCTCGGCTCCGACGAGAACGGGATGGCCGGGCGACAGGGTGAGGTCGCGCGCCGGTAGGCCGCCTCCAAAGGCACCACCACGCACCCGAACGGGATGCTGGTCGGCGGTGAGTGCCTCACCTTCGATATGGCGGTGTCCGATCCAGGTAATTGGACGCAGTGCTCCGGAGACGGTGACGGCAAAGTCGCCTACGCGCAGATCCTCGACTGCCACCTCACCATCGGATGTGCGGATCAGTGTGCCGGAACAGAAACAGAGAGCGAAGGGACCATTGTCAGTATTAACTATCTGATTAAAGCTGTAACTATTGTTTGTATACATCGCATAGCTTGTTTGCGTATTTTTGTTTTGGAATGTTCCAATCAATCCTTGTTTACCTGAAGTTTCACCGTAATAAACAAGATCCTGCGTATCCTTTGCTCTAAAACTTGCGGTATTTGTAGCAACAAATTTATCTCCCGAAACATCACCAAGTATTGCAGTGTTGTCTAACGCCGAATCACTGCTATCTGTAATGGTGTATGTTCCAGGGCCGACACTATATACAGAGAATTGACCCGGAGTACCCGTTGGTTTTAGGCCAACCGCTGTTGTATAAACTTTTGTAGCCATAGTAAAAACTCCAAACTTGTGCTGTGATACTGAAATTCCTACAGCCCACATCAATCGCCGCCCAAAGCCATTGACTGGTCAGGTAATCCAGTGGCGCTGCCAGCCACCTTCGGCGATCCCACCTTTGGAGCACTCGTAAACCCTGTCGAAGAAGAGTGAAAAAGCGACAGCGGGTCGCGAAGAAAATCTCGGAGGCCCTCTCTTCCGCATCGCGGTGTCACCTTCGCTTGGCTCACCGGGAATCCACGCCTTCGCACGCGTGTGGAAGTCTTACCTTTTTAGACTTCTACGGTCTCGTTTCTGGCAACTCGTTCCAAAAAAAGGAAATTGAGTGCAGAGTTGTGGTCTCGACCGCCAATGAAAAGGCGAGAGATCGATATGATGGTGCAGACGAAGGAACAGGAAGCCGAGATCATGTACATTTCGGGCATGGGCGCCGCCGGGGCCGTTGCCGCTGAATCATTCAGGACTTGGAGGGCAACAATCCCGCCAATTGCAATGCGAGCCGAAGCTTCGTCTTCAAGTTGAGCAACGACCCCAACGCCATAGGCTTTGCAGGACAACGTCTCTGGCTCCAAGAGGACAGAATCCCAGACGCCGATGAGGCTGGATATCGCGGCGATGCAGCGTCTCTGTGGCGCGTCGCGGACGTCGACATCCGCCGGCGGCCAGACCTACGGCGTCGACTGCAATATTTCCGGAACATCGAAGAAATAGTGCGATTTTAGCTGCAGTACGGCTCCGACTGTCACGATCTAGGACGTTGGCACTGGCCACGTCCTCGACTGTTTGGATTAAGGCACAGCTTCGAACATCAACCTCAACCCCGGCACATTCAGCTCCGTCGGCACCCTCATCGACAATATCGGCATCGCTTATGGCACCCGGATCGACACGGTGATCGTCGGCGTCGGCAACATCTACGCCAACGCCGACTGCAACAGGATCGACGGCGGCGGAGGCACAAACACGGCAATCTTCGCCGGATCGAGCGCCGCCAGCGCAGTCGTCACCAACAAGGCTACCGGGCCTGTGGACACGCTGACCAATATCCAGACCATCCGATTCAACGAAGCCCCGGCCTGTTTCACCACCGGTACGCCCATCACCGTGATACGCACGGGCATCGAGGTCGATGTCCCGGTTGCGGCGCGCACGATCGACCAGCCGCCTACGACGGGACCGGTGTCGACAAAACCGGCACAACGGTGAAGCCGGGCCCCTCGGATCGCAGACTATTTGCGCGGGCGGAGTGCGTGGGTAACGGCAGGCTCGGGAGTGATCGCGGGCTCAGGCGGCGGCAAATCCAGGGGGCCGACGATCGGCTGAAGCGCTTCGCTGATCGGAGCGATGGCGGCATCGAAGCGGTGGATCCCCTCGGTGATCGGCCCGACCATCCCACCGATCGGCGCGAAGACGTAATACATCAGATCCGGCCCGATGGCCGCCTCCGAACGGGGCGGCCGCCCGGCGCCGGGCGGTTGGGCTTCGGGCGGCACGTCGGTCCGGGACATAACTTCCCCGCGCCTCAGGTTCTGGGAGCGCGGTGGGGTTGCGGGATCGGTAAACCCCGGTGCGACACCAGCCCCCTGCGGAGACGTGGACTGTTGCGCGGCGGCGAGATCGGGAAGCGCGAGTGCCGCCACCAGGGTCATCGCCGGAATGATCGTCTTCATGGATGGTCCTCGCCTCAAAGCGCGATCCTGATGCCGCCCGGCGGGGTGCCGATCGGGTTCGGTCTTGTGCCCGCAAGCCTGGCCCGGTCCTTCCCGGCCCGATGCTCACGCCGCGGGTGGATCGCCCGCGATCGTCACGAGCAACGACCCGTCGCCGACGAGGCGGTGGACCGCGCGGGCCACATCCTCGCGGGTCACCGCCGCGATCGCCGCGTTGCGCGCGTCGAGCCAGGAGCGCGCCCGCCCTTCCAGCTGCAGCGTCAGCAGATGATTGGCGATCGAGGACGACGAGTCGAATCTCAGACTGTGCGACCCGACGAGATAGCCCTTCGCCGTCGCGAGTTCCTCCGCATCGACGCCATCCCGGGCAAGGCGTGCGATCTCCGCCGCGATGACGTCGAGGGCCTCGGGAACTTTGGCATTCGGGGTCGAAGTCGATCCCACGATCCCGCAAGCCGCGTCCGGCACGTAGAGGCCGGTCCAGACCGCGTAGCAGAGACCCCGGAGTTCCCGGAGTTCCCGGAACAGGCGGCTCGTGACCTGACTGCCGCCGAGACAATGATTGGCGACGGCGGCGGCGGCGAAGTCGGGATCGTGCCGCATGATGCCGGGGCGACCGAAATAGATCGTCGATTGCGGGGCATCGAGGCGGGTGACGATCCGCTCGCCGAGGCCGGCCATGCGCGTGAGCGGCGGCGGTGCGCTCTCCGCCACCGGAAGGTCGAGGAAGGCCCGATCGAGGGCGTCACCCAGCGCGTCGGCCCCGATGGCGCCGACGACCGCGACCCGGAGATTGCCCCGCGTGATCGTGCGCCGGTGGTGGGCGACGATATCCGCGTGGTCGATGGCCGCGAGAGTCACGAGGTCGCCATCCACCGAACGGCCATAGGGATGGCCCGGGAAGCCGTGCGCGAAGAACGCCCCCATGGCCACCTGATTGGGATTGCCGAGGTCTTTACGGACCCGAGCCTCGGCGGCTTCGCGAATCTGGGCCAGCGCTTCCGGGGCGAAGAGCGGCGCATGCAGGGCGATGCCCAGAAGCTCGAAGGCGCGGTCGGTGTTCCGCCCCATCGTCTGAAGCCGGCCCTGCAGGCTGTCGATCTGCCCTCCGAAGGACAGGCGGATCGCCTCGTCCCCGAGCGCGCGCCGGAAGGCCCCCCCCCGCGAAGGGCCCGGCCCCCTCCATGAGCAGGGCGGCGAGCAGGCGGGTGATCCCCGTCTTGCCCTCAGGATCGAGGGTGCCGCCCCCCTTGAAGCCGAAGCTCATCGACAGGATGGGAAGGGTGTGGTCCTCGAGGAGCCATGCCTCGATTCCGCCGGGACTGCGGACCGGCCGCACCCGCTCGGCGAAGGATTCGGCCGCGATGGGCGGGGTGATGTGGATCGTCATGAGGATGGGCCGCCGTATCTCAGGCCGCCGCGGCGGCTTCGAGGAGGTAGCCCGACACGGCGCTGCGCCGGTCGAGCTTCAGGAGAGCGTCATGCAGGTGCTCGGCGGTCACCGCCTCGATGCGGACCGGCCAGGCCGCAATATCCTCCAGCGTCATGCCGCAGGCGAGGGCCATGCCGTACCAGTTGGCGAGGCTGACCTGGCTATCGAGGGCATAGAGTGCGCTCGCCACGAGTTGGGTCTTTGCCCGCTTAATCGCATCGGCCTCGAAGCCGGTCTTCAGGAGATCGCGCAGAACGTCCTCCAGGGTGTGTTCCAGCGTCTCGGGGGAGACGTCGGGCGCCGGGGTCGCGGTGATCAGGAAGCGCGAGCGATCGATGGCGGTGTCCCAGTAGGAGATGCCGACGGAGGTCGCGCATTTGCGCTCCTGGACGAGGCGGGTGTGCAGGACGGAGGTGGGGTCACCGGCGAGCAGGAAGGCGAGCATTTCCAGGGCCTCGGCCTCGCCGGGAGCCCCCGAGATGTAGGATGGGACGGCGTGGAGCCGCATGAGCTGCGGTTGGTGCACCTGCGTATCGGCGAGGGTGATCTGCCGGTGCATCCGGGCCGGCGGATCCTGAACCCGCCTGCGCTCCGGCGGGGCATCCGACGGCGGGATCGCGCCATAGGCGGCCTCCGCCATTTCCAGGACCGCCTGCGGCTCGGCATCGCCCGCAACCACCAGGATGGCATTCTGCGGCGCGTAGTAGCGTCGGTAATAGGCGAGCGCATCCTCGCGGCCGAGGGTTTCGATCTCGTGGCGCCAACCGATGACGGGCCGCCCCGAGGGATGGGCCGGGAAGGCCGCGGCCTCCAGGGCCTCCTGAAGCAGGCTCGCGGGCTTCGAATCGAGGATCATGCCGCGCTCGGCCAGGACCACGTCGCGCTCGGAGGCGACCGTGGCGTCGTCGAGCACCAGGTTCCTCATCCGGTCGGCCTCGTAGGCCATGCAGGTGGCGAGATTCTGCTTGGGAACGCGCTGGTGGTAGGCCGTGACGTCGTGGGACGTGAAGGCGTTTTCCTGGCCGCCCACCCCCGCCAGGATCTTGCCGAAATGGCCGGCCGGATGCATCGCGGTGCCCTTGAACATCAGGTGTTCGAGGAAGTGCGCGATGCCGGACTTTCCGATCGGATCCTCGGACGAACCGGTGCGATACCAGACCATGTGCGTCACGACCGGGCTGCGCCGATCCGGGATGACGACAATCTGCAGGCCGTTCTGAAGACGGTAGGTGGCAACGGGAGCGGCGCGAGGCGCAGCGTCGACCGCCTCGCCCGAAGGGTCGCGTCTCAGGGTTGCGGAGGAGGCCATGATGGATCCGTTCCTTCTGTCACGATCCCGGCAGCCAAGCTGGCCGGTGCGGCTGCGGGTGCTTGACCGAAAAATCTGTCCAAGCAGTCCCGACGCCGGTCGCGGCGTCAGTTGAAGTTGAGGGGGATGCTGATGGTGGTGACCTTGCCACCGGGCGGAGCGGGATAGGGCGACGCGCGATACATCACCGCCACGGCCTCGGTATCGAGGGACGGGACGCCGGAGGACGAGACGAGCCGCGCACTGGAAACGACGCCGTTGGCACTGAAGGTCACGCTCACCAACGCCACACCGAACTTGCCGCGCGCTTCAGACGGACGGCGCTTGGCCCGCACGATCTTGCTCCGCAACTCTCCGAGCCAACTCGCCCGGGAGACCTCGCTCACCGCGGAGCCGGCAGCCGAGGCCGCCGTGACGGCGTCGTTGCGGTTCGACTTCGGACCGCCACCGCTCTTGGACGCGACCTGCGGCTTCTCCTTCTTGTCGACGGGCTTCTTCGGCTTGTCCTTCTTCTCGATCTCCTTCTTGATCGGCTTCTCCGGCGGTTTCGTCTCCTTCTTCGGAGGCGTGGTCGGGAGAGCCGCCTGAGGCTTCACGTCGGGCGGCGGCGGAGGCGCCGCGACCAGGGGAACGAGATCCGGCGGCGGCGGCGCCTCCTCGGCTTCGGTCATTTCGGCCGGCTTGGAATCGGGTGCTTCGGGGCCTTCGGCCGCGTTGTCGGTCTCGGACTTCGCCGCCATGGGGATCGGAGACATGTTGATCATCACCGCCGCCGGTGGCTGAGGCGGAGCTTCCGAGGGCTGGCCGTCCTTGCGCATCACCAGGAGGTAGATGCCGACGTGCATCACCAGAGCAATGAGTGCCGTGGCACCCCAGGTGACGACCCGCACCCCTATCGAGGGGCCGTAGCGTTCACGCGAACGCATGACATCCCTTGCCGTTTGGAAGCTCTCCGGCGGCGGGCGGATCACTGTTGCCCCCCGTTCGCCACTTCCTCGAGACCCACCAGACCGACCTTGAGGTAGCCCGCAGCGCGCAGCAGGTTCATCACCTGCATCAGCTCACCATAGGGCACACCCTTGTCGGCCCTCAAGAAGATGCGCTCGTCCTTGTTGCCCTTGGCCGCCTCGTCGAGGGCAGCGCCGAGCGCCGGCCGCGCCACGACAGTCTCGCCCAGGGCCACGGCGAGATCCGCCTTGACGCTGACGAAGATGGGCTTGTCCGGGCGTGGCTGCATCGGTGCGGAAGAAGTCGGCAGCTCCACCGCCACGTCGACGGTCGACAAAGGGGCCGCCACCATGAAGATGATCAGCAGGACGAGGATCACGTCGATGAAGGGCGTGATGTTGATGTCGGCGTTCTCTGCGAGGTCGTCGGACTGGTCCGATCCCATTCGTACGGCCATGATCTCACTCCGCTGCGAGGCGCACGCCGGCGTGCTTTTGGGCATACGAGCCGGATTCGCGACGATCGAGCTCGCGCGAGAGATGACGCAGGATCAGGGCGACCGCGTCCCCGGTCATCATCCGATAGGCGCCGATGGAGCGGGTCAGCGAGTTGTAGATCACCACCGCCGGGATTGCCGCGACGAGGCCGATACCGGTGGCGAGCAGGGCCTCGGCGATACCGGGGGCGACCACCGCGAGGTTGGTGGTGTTCGACTGCGCGATGCCGATGAAGCTGCGCATGATGCCCCAGACGGTGCCGAACAAGCCGACGAAGGGGCCGATCGAGCCGATCGTGGCCAGCATGCCGGTGCCGGTGGCCATGCCGCGTGCCGCGGCTGTCTCGACGCGCTGGAGCGCGATCTGCACGCGCTCCTTGACGCCGTCGCTCGGCAGGCCGCGTGAGAGCGCCATCTCATCCTCGGTCTCACTGAGGAGGTGTTTGGCGACGCCAGGGCGGACTTTGGCCAAGGCGTCCGACAGGGTCCCCGCCTCGCGGATCACCGCAATCGACACCCGCATGCGGCGCTTGGCCAGGAGCAGGCCGAGGCCCTTCATCAACAGGATCGTCCAGGTGGCCACCGAGGCGGCGGCCAGCAGGATCATCACACTCTTGACGATCGGATCCGCCGCCAGGAACATGCCCATCGGCGTGAGGTCGTGCTGTTCCTTGGCGGCAGCCGGTAGCGCCGCCTTGGTGGCCACCGCCGCCTCTTCGGCGACCGGAGCCGGCATGTCGGCCGGCGGCACTACGCTTTCGGCAGGCTGCGCGGCGGCCGTGACAGCCACCGGCGCCGTGTCCTGTGCGAGTGCCGGCAACGCCCCGAGCGCTCCGGCGAGGACCGCCACGGCCGCGACCCGAACGACGATCTTCGCCATGCGGGATTGCAGCAACCTGACTGAGGGGTGCGTCGGTACATGCATCGCGTCTCGACCTTTGTCGCGGTGTTTACTGTGGGTTCCGATGGGTTTGTCGGATAAGGCGCGAAAAGCGACACTTCCATGAAGGAGATTTTCAGGAAACAGCGCATCCGGACTGTCGGGCTCGGTCAGGTGACGCCGACGTAGCGGTCCGAGCGGTGGTAGATGACGAGTACGCCGTTCATCACCAGCGCGCCGATGATGGAGAGGAGCATGTTCTGCGCGGGCAGGACGGCGGTGGCGGCCAGCATGATGGAGCCATCGAACGCCATCTGGACGTATCCGGCGCGGATGCCGTGGCGCTCCTGCAGGTAGAACGCGAGCGCGCCGATCCCCCCGAGGCTGGTGTTGTGGCGGAACAGGCCCATGAGGCCGACGCCCATGAGGGCCCCACCGACGACCGCCGCACAGAGTGGATCGATCCAGGCAATGTCGATCCAGGCCGGGCCCTGGTGGACCACGAAGCATTCGATGCCGACCGCCGCCATGGTCCTGAGCAGGAAGCTGCGTCCCTGCCACCGCCACGCGAACCAGTAGCAGGGCAGGTTCAGGACGAAGAGGCTGATCCAGAAGCCCACCGGCGTCACGTAGGCGATCAACAGGGCCATGCCGGTGACGCCCCCCGTCACCAGCAGGACCTTTGCGTAGATCAGGATGCCGAGGGAGACGAGGAGCGTTCCGATCAGGATCGCCAAGGCATCCTCGTAGGGGGCGTGCGGGCTCGCGCCGCCGGGCTTGATCGCGGGAGCGTCGGAGGGTGTCACGGGAGGACCCGGCCGGCGACCGGGGGCGCGGAGTCGAGCGGCGTTCCGCTCCCGAGGAACGCCGCCATCGCCCGCATGGGGGTCTGCACGTCGAGGCCGCGGGCGCTGGTCCAGGCGTCGTTCAAATGCGTGCTGCGATACCGCTCGCCGGAATCGCACAGGAGCGTGACCACCGATCCGGTCTCGCCGCGTGTCGCCATTTCGGCGATCAACTGGGCGGCCGCGACGAGGTTCGCCCCGGTCGAGCCGCCGCAGGAGCGGCCGAGCACGGCTGTGAGCGCGCGGGCGGCTCCGAGACTCGCGGCGTCGGGTACGGCGACCCAATGGTCGATGAGCTGCGGCAGGAAAGAGGGCTCGAGCCGGGGCCGACCGATTCCCTCCACCAGCGCGCCCGGCCCGCAGATCGCGGTCACGTTCGCATCCGCCAAATGGCGGTGGAAGACGGAGGCCTCCGGATCGGCAAGGCAAAGGCGGGTGGCATGGCCTCGAAAGCGGATGAAACGGCCGATGGTCGCCGAGGTCCCGCCGGTGCCGGCGCCGACGACGATCCAGGATGGGATTGGAAAGCGCTCCCGTGCCATCTGGTCGAAGATCGACTGGGCGATGTTGTTGTTGCCGCGCCAGTCGGTGGCCCGCTCGGCATGGGTGAACTGATCCATGAAGTGGCCGCCGCGCTCGGCCGCGATCCGCGCGGCCTCGGCGTAGACGGCACCGGGATCCACGACGAAGTGGCTTTGGCCGCCGTAGCGGGCGATCTGCGTCACCTTCTCGGCGGCAGTGCTCGCCGGCATCACGGCGACGAAAGGCAGGTCGAGCAACGCCGCGAAATATGCCTCCGACACCGCGGTGGAGCCGCTCGAGGCTTCGACGATGGTGGTGCCGGGGCCGATCCAGCCGTTGCACAGGCCGTAGAGGAACAGCGACCGGGCGAGCCGATGCTTGAGGCTTCCGGTGGGATGGGCGGATTCGTCCTTCACATAAAGGTCGATTCCCGGCCATCCCCCGAGGGGAACCCGCAGGAGATGCGTGTCGGCGCTGCGTGCGCCCTCCGCCTCCATGAGGGCGAGGGCATGGGTCAGCCAATCGCGGTCCACGGCCGGGCGCTGCGGGGCGGACGAGGGCTTTCGGGAAGACATGGAACGGCGGACACTTCTGCGCGGCGCGCGCGGTTCGGGGGCCGGCGCGTTCGCGTGACGGCGCCCGGCGGCGGATCGGGATCGATGCAGACCGAAGGACGCGGACGCATCGTCGGGAAACTGGTCAGGCGAGCGTCTCGACCGCTCGGTGTGTTGAGTCCGGGGTTCGTCCGACCCGCGGCGCTTCGTGCAGCGTGAAGCGGCCGGCGGTGTTCTTCTCGATCTGCAGATGACGATCGTGACGACTGACCAGGCGCTCCTTGTGTGCGATCGACACGATGGTCGTCTTCGGCAGCCGCACTTTCAGGAGCTGGTAGATGCGGTCCTCGTTGGCCTTGTCCTGGGCCGAGGTGGCCTCGTCGAGGAACAACCAGGCCGGTTTTGCCAGAAGCGCGCGCGCCACACCCAACCGCTGCTGCTCGCCGCCGGAGAGGCGATGCGCCCAATTGTCGTCGAGAGCGAGGTCTGGGATGAGCGCATCCAGGCCGAGGGCAGCCATCACCGACTCGACCTCCGCGCGATCGTAGACCTCGGGGGATGCGGGATAGCAGACCGCCTGCAGCAGCGATCCGGTCGGAATGTAGGGCTTTTGCGGAAGCACCAGCAGATTGCACGCCTCGGGCTTGCAGAGGGTCCCGGACCAGTAGGGCCACACGCCCGCGATCAGCCGGAACAGGGTCGACTTGCCGGAGCCCGACGGCCCCGTGAGGATGAGGTCCTCGTTGGGGCGCAGCGTCAGGGTGAGCGGCTCGGACAAAGCCTCCCCGTTCGGGAGCAGAACAGACGCTGTCCTGAGCTCGATCGTGCCGCCGGCGGACTGGCGGACGCTTCCTGAGATCGCCTCGTTGCTGGCAATGGCGATGGCCTCATCGAAGGACGTGAGACGCTTCACCGACGACCCGAAATCCGCGAGCGCCACGTAGTACGAGGTGAAGTAGGTCAGGGCGCCATTCACGGCGCTGAACGCCACCATCGACTGCATGATCGTGCCGAGTGTCACCTCCCGGGTGAAGTATGCGCCCCCGAGGACGATATAGGGTAGATAGGCGTTGATGTTCGACAAGGTCTGGGTGAAGGCACTCAACATCGATTGCTTGATGATGATCGCGTAGAGATTTTTGACGATCAGGTTCATCTGATCATTGAATGTCTTCCGCTCCGCCGGCTCACTCGCCAGGAGGGCGACCTGTTCGCTGTATTCGCGAAGCCGCGCCAGACCGAAGCGGAAGTTCGCCTCGTAATGCTGGTTGGCGAAGAGGAGCGACGCGAGCGAGCGCCCGACCAGTGCTGTGGCAGCGGTGGTGAGCGCGGCATAGAGGAAGGTCGCCCAGAGCAGGAGGCCGGGAATCTCGTAGCCGCCGATCTTGAAGTTTCCAGACAGAATCCAGAGCAGGATCGCAAAGGTGATCAGGCTGCTGAAGTTCTGGATCAAGCCGGTGACGAACTTGAAGAGCCCGAGCCTTCCGCCATGGCTTCCATCGATGAAGCGCGGGATGTCCTCCTGAATCCGCTGATCCGGGTTGTCCACCGCGACACCGGCGACGATCATCTTGTAGTGGGTGTGCGCGGAGAGCCAGCGCTGCTCGTAATCGGTGGTGAGGGTCCGGCGCCAACGAATGCCGAGGACGCTGCCGAGAACTCCGGAGACGACGAAGGCCGCGATGTAGGGGCCCATGTAGAGCGGAAACTGGATGAGCAGCGCGTGCCAGAACTTGTCCTGATCATAGCTCTGCAGCGCATCCGAGATGGCCGCCGTGGCATAGGAGATGTTGACGTGCCAGAGCACCTCCAGTTGCTGGATCGCGATGATGAGCCAAAGGAGAGCGGCGCCGATGCTGCCCTCCGTGATCACGGAACCGAGGATGGGCAGCCGAACCGGCGCCTTGTTCAGGAAGTAGCGGTCGGCGATGGCGAAGATCTTGCGGATGATGGGAATGAAGGTGACGGCGTAGGTCGCGATCGAGAACACGCAGACGGTGATGACGAACGCCGCCAGCTTCCTGATCTCCAGCTGGACCGGAACCAGTTCCAGATTCTGGGCGACGGCCAGCAGATCACCGGCCAGCGCCTCGGTGGTGAAGTAGACGATGATGACCTTCGCGAACCGGAAATCCGTGGCTCGCATCGTGGCTATGCCGGCCAGCACACAGAACAACGCGATGGCAAATTCAAGCCCGAAGCCGGCCGCTAAGCCCAGCGCACCGTGAAGACATCCCAGGCTTGCAAGAAGAGCACCCAGCACTTTCATTACGAAGACCTTATGACCTGACTTCTAAGAGGATATCAGGTCGTCCGAATACGGATTGCCGCCGGCATAAGATAATAACCGTCGAAACGAGCCTATTTTGCAGATGTACCATCAATTATTTTATTGGAACGAGTATTTCGCTGAAAATAGAAAGTTTCTACCTTGGCCAATTCCGATATAATTTGCGGAATAACTGGGCTGATAGTAATATTTATTCATCATATTATTGATTTTGAACTGCAAGGACCACCGATCGAAATCGTATCCGATCATGGCATCGGCGGTGACGTAGCCCGGGACATTGAAGGCGCTCGTGTCGCCCCCATAGTTAGTGGGGCTGTTCGAATTGCCGCGTGCTCCAAATCCCAAGGTCAGGCCATGCATCGGGCCATCCTGGATCGTATAGGAGCCCCAGAGGCTAGCTGTGTATTGGGGAGTGCCGGCGAAAGGAAGCGAAAACAGCGGGCTTTCGTATTTCACTTTTGTCGATGAGAAAGAGCCGATGATATTAAAGCCGGGGAAAATCTCGCCCTGTATATCGAATTCGACGCCTTTGCTACTTTGACCAGGCACCACTTGGACAAAATTGCACCCCAATATGGCGTCACAGATTGAAACGTTTGTCGCCCGCAGATCGAAATAGGACAAGGTTAGAGTTAATTTTTTGTCCAGCAGGAAGAACCGCCCTCCGTACTCATACAGATCCTGCTGCTCCGGCTCCGCGGTTAGACCGGTCAGGTTATTGACCGAATAGGTTGGAAGAAAGCCAGCCGAACGGTTGCCGTAGGCAGTGAAGTAGGGGGTTACGTCGAAAGCCCCTCCGGCCGTCCAGGATATGCCCGTAGGCTTGGCAACCGAGGCACGATCATTGCCGGTAATGCCAGAACCGTTACGGTAGCGATAATCGTCGTAGCGCACCTGCCCGAGGATGTGCAGCCGGTTATCCAGAGTGTCGAATTTTTCAAGATATTGATAGCCCAAACCCGTTCCATTGACCGTGGTATAGGCCGTACCGATCGAATTTTCGGGTCTAAACAGCGCCTGCTGTGGCAGTCCGAGCACCGGATTGATACTGGTAATTGGAGCATTGTTCGTTGATTGACTGAGATCAATAGTTTTATAATCGACGCTGAACTTGGACGTTTGCCGCGCGAAACCTGCGTCATACGTTGCCGTCAGATCAAATTGTTCAACAAGGCGGTTGAAGCTGTATTTTGAATTGACTTGCCGAGCATTGTAATTACCCGCAGGATCTCTGGGAGCACGACTTCCCAGCCAAGCGAACGAATTGATATCATTCGCTGACGTCTCATACCGTATCTTGTTATTGAACACGAGGTTCATCCCAAGGATGTCCCCGAAGTCGTGCGATTGCTCGGAGAAGACCGCCATCGTCTGATCGAGATAGTGTAGATTCGGATTGAACTGTGTCGTGCCGCGCGGAATATGAATAATGGGATTGTTCGGATCGGCCCCAAGCCGCGGAATGAATGTATACTGGATCGGACTCCGACTCTGCTCACTGTAGCGAACGCCTGCCAGAAGCGTGGTGCTTCCGTCTGTCCATTGCACGCTTGGCGCGATCAGATACTCGCGAGCATCGCGATATCCGGCGTAGTTCTCGTCCGCCTTGTTGCCAGACAAATTGAACCGGTAGGTCAACCCCTCGGTTCCAGCGAGCGGACCGCCGAAATCGAACGCCAGCGTCTTGTAGCCATAGGAGCCGTACCGAACGCTGACATCCTGGATCACGCGATCGGTGGGCCGCTTCGTCGTGATGTTGATGCCGCCGCCGCGCGTGGTCGCACCCGTGAGAATGGATGTCGGCCCCTTCAGCACTTCGACGCGCTCGACCTCGTCGATCGGAATTTGCGTGAATCCGGAATTGCCGAACCCTGTCGCGCCCAACCCATTCACCGTCACATCGCTGACCGTAAAGCCACGGATCGTGAAAGCGGTCGCGCCGCCGGAGGATGAGCCGATGGAGACGCCTGAGACGTTCTGGACCGCATCGGTCGCGGTCGTCACGGCCTGCGACTGGAGCACTTTCGAGGTGATCGTGTTGATGGTGATCGGCACTTCCTTGGCCGGCGCATTGGGGATACGCGAACCGAGGCCGACATCGCCGGCCTGGAAGCCGACATCGCCATAACGGTTTGCGGCGGCCTCGTCGGTCACGTCGATCGCCGCGACATCGCCGCCGGCCGCCGCTGCGGACGGCCCGGTCGCGGCCCGGATGGTGAGGCTGCCGGCCGGGCCGGGCGCAACCTGCAGACCCGTCCCTGCCAATGCTTGCGCGAGGGCACCCTGTACGGAGATGCTGCCTTGGATCGGTCCCGCCATCCGGCCCGAAGCGAGCCCGGCCGGAAAGGCGATCGGCGTGCCAGCCGTCCGTGCGATGCGGGTGACGACGGTGGCGAGATCGCCGCGCGGCACTTCGAAGGTATGGACGGCCTGCGCGAAGACGGGTGTTACGCGGCCAGCCAACACGAGCCCAAGAGCCGCCGTCGACAGCATGGCGACGCGCAGCCTGCGTGCATGGCTGGAACCGTTCTTCATTACCGACACCCCGTTCGCACTCTATTTCTCGGTTTGTGGGGCAAGGCCGAAAAACCGTCAGCGGCCCTCGCGAAAAAACAGCGTCGCTGCGGCGCTCCTCATCCTTCTACAAGTGCAGTGACGCCAATGGATTACACACAACGCTCGGGTGTTGGCTGATTCTGATGGTAACTCAACACATAGCGCAGGTACGGGTGCGCGCTGACCCTTTTCCGATTTCGCTACACAACATCGTCGAGCGAGACGGTTCGCTCGGCACGCAACAAAATCCGTCGAGCGAGACGGGTTACCCGCAATGTTTTGTCCTGCGCATCCGCATCAGGGGCTGATCTTCGGGTGCGAAAACCCACTCAAGAGTACCTGTTTCCCATGTCACAGACGGAATTGTTGATCGGCGATCCCGCTCCCGCGCTCCGGGTTTCGGGATTCCTGAAGGGCGCCCCCATCCCGGCATTTGAACCCGGCACTGTCTATGTGGTGGAGTGCTGGGCCACGTGGTGCGGCCCCTGCCTGCGCAGTATTCCGCACCTCACGACACTGCAGGCCACCTATCCGCAGGTGCGGATTCTCGGTGTCGCCGTGATGGAGCCGGACCCGGAGAAGGTCAGGGCTTTCGTCGAGGAGAGGGGCGACGCCTTGGGCTACACGGTCGCCACCGACCTGCCACCCGATGAGCTGGGTGGTCGGGGCTGGATGCATCGCGCGTGGTGTCGCGCCGCCTATCAGATGGGAATTCCCACGGCGTTCATCGTCGATCGGGCGGGCCGGATCGCCTGGATCGGGCATCCGATGGAGATCGACGACGCGCTCAACGCCGTCGTCGAAGACACCTGGGACCTCGCCGCCCGGGCGAAGGCCCATCGTGACGAGATCGTCGCACAAAAAGTCCGGGAAGCCGCCGCGATGAATGCCGCCGTCGAGCGTTGCCGGAACGCGGGCGACTTGGCCGGCGCCATCGACGCCTACGATGAGACCTTCGCGTGTCATCCCGAACTCGAAGCCGCATGGGGGCTGTACAAGCTCGGGCTTCAGTTCACCGTGGACAAGGCGGGGCACAAGGCCTACGCGCGGCACCTCATCGAGGTCGTCGCCCCCCAATCCCCCGGGCTGCATCTCGTCGTGGGCATGACGCTGCTTAAGGCCTACCGGGCCGGCGCTGGCGAGAATGCGCCCCTTTCCGACGATACCCTGGCGCGGCTCGCCGTCGATGCCCTGCTGAAGTCCGAGGACAGCGTGGCGCAACAGAGCTCGCCGCCCTACGCGATGGCCCAGATCAAGGAGAACCTGGCGGAAGCCTTGCTCGCCTCGGGTCGGACGCGCGAAGCGCTCGCACGCGCCCAATCGGCGCGGGACTGGGCGACGAAGGCCGACGCGGCGGCTGTGCTGGCGCGGATCGCCGATCTGATCGTGCGGTGCGAAGGCGCCGCGGAGGCGATCCCAGCAGCGTCGCCCACCGTGGTCTGCGTTGGCGATGTCTGTCAGATCATGCCGGCATAGAGCGCTGCCCCTGTGCCGGGCGGATCACGCCGCCCTGTGAACGGCGTGCCTCCGCGGCTGATCCGGCACGCCTTCACAGTCCGCCTTCGCCGCGGCGAAGGCGTGCCGTTCGATGATGCCGGGGGTGGCGAGCAGCGGCAGCGGTTTGCTGAACAGGTAGCCCTGCAACTCGTCACAGCCTTCCGCCTGCAGGATGCTGGCCTGCTCCACCGTCTCCACGCCTTCCGCGATGACGTTCATGGCGAGCGCCTTGCCGAGCCCGATCATGGCCCGGACGATGGCGATGCTTCCATCGTCACGCTCGAGGTTGCGGATGAAGCATTGGTCGATCTTGAGCTTGTCGAAGGGAAACCGGCGCAGGTAGCTCACGCTCGAATAGCCGGTTCCGAAATCGTCCATCGAGATCTGCAGGCCGAGGGCCCGCAGCTGATGCAGGACCGCGAAGGTCTCGTCGTTGTCTCGGAGAAGCACGGACTCGGTGATCTCGAGTTCGAGGCGGCTCGCCGCGAGGCCGGACGCCGCGAGCGCCTGCTGCACCTCGTCGACGAGGTTGCCGCGGACGAATTGCACGGACGAAAGATTGACCGCGACTTTGATCGGGTCGGGCCAGCAGGTGGCATCCGCACAGGCCTTCGCCAGGGCCCAGGCGCCCATCGCCTTGATCAGTCCCGTCTCCTCCGCGAGAGGGATGAATTCGGCGGGGCTGACGAGCCCGTGTTCGGGGTGGTGCCAGCGCAGCAGGGCCTCGAACCCCCGCAAGGCGTGCGTCCGCGTCTCGACCACGGGCTGGTAATGCAGTTCGAACTGCCCCTCCGCCAGGGCAAACCGCATGTCGAGCGCGAGATGATGCCGACGCTGGATCGCCGCATCCATGGCAAGGTCGAAGAAGCGCCAGGTGCCCCGGCCCGCAGCCTTGGCTTCATAGAGCGCGACGTCGGCCCGGCGCAGCAGCGTATCGCTCGTGACACCGGTCTGCTCGGCGGTGGCGATGCCGATGCTGGTGCCGATGACGATTTCCTGGCCCTGAATGGTGAAGGGAGCCTCGAGCATCTCGACCACCCGCGCAGCCAGGACAGACGCGGCCATCGGCTGATCCGGACAGGATTGGACGATGGCGAATTCGTCGCCGCCGAGGCGTGCCACGAAATCGGTATCGTGCTTGGCGACGTGCAGGCGGTGTGCGACGTGCCGGAGCAGTTCATCGCCGGCCGGATGGCCGAACGTATCGTTGACCATCTTGAAGCCGTCGAGATCGAGATACAGCACCGCGCCGCCCTGCCCCCGTGGTCGGCTCGCCAACACCGCCTCCATGCGCTCGCGCAGGTAGGCCCGGTTCGGGAGGCCCGTCAGTGCGTCGTGTCGCGCCATGTGAACGATCTGTGCCTCGCTCCGGGCGCGGTCGGTGACGTCCTCGTGGGTGCAGAGCCAGCCCCCGCCCGGAATCTCCGCATAGACGACGCCGATGGCACGGCCGTCGGCCAGGTCCCAGGTGAACGAGGCCAGCGCCTCGGATTGGCTGCCGGCGTCGGTGGCTTCGCGCAGATGGAACGGCCACGCGCCGCTGGTGGCGCCGCCCTGGATCGCCAGATGCGCGCGGATGTCCGCCCTCGCCGTCCCCCTGCGATGCAACGCGGTGGGGATCGCATGCATCCCGACGAACCGGGCGTTCATGACGATGAGCCGGTCGTCACCGTCGAACAGGCACAGACCTTGGGTCATGTTGTTGAGGGCAATGCCGAATCGCGCATACTGGGTCCGCAGGTCGCGTTCGCCCCGCTCACGCTCTTCCGCCGCGGCTTGTGCCGTGTTGGCGCGCAGCAGATCCTCCTGGCTTCGGGCCTGGCGGACGCCGAGGATGACCAGACCCAAGAGGCCGAGATCGAGCGACACAGCCGCCGCCCCGAGAACCGTTGCCTGTCGCCACCATTGCGCGAGGCTCGCCGCTGCGGTGCGGCTCACACTCAGGATGGCCGGGTAATTCGCGAGTGACCGCGCGGCAATCAGACGATCCTGCGAGTCGATGGGGCTGACGTTGCGCAAGACGCCGCCGGATGCACCCCTGGCGGTGATGAGGGAGGCCCCAGCGCGCTGGAAGCCACGCCCGATGGTACCGTCCCGGTGAGGATGCCGAACCAGCAGCACGCCATCGTTGCGGAACATCGAGATGACGTAGTCCGGTGCGGGCGCGATCTGCCGGTAGAGTTTCGTGAAGTATTGAAGCTCGACGGCACCGAGTACCAGACCAAGAAACTTACCGTCCGGGCCGGAAATCTTGCGGGCGATATAGATGGTCCATGTGCCATCGCCGCGATTTTCGACGGGCTGGCTGACGATCCGCTGCATGGCGTGATCCGCCACGATGGCTTTGAAGTAGTCGCGATCCGCGATGCTGACATCGGGGATCGGCCAGTAGCGGGTGAAGTTGCGCAGTTTTCCGGTCTGGTCGACCAGCGTGATCGCATTCACCTGCGGCAAAGCGCTCGTCCGGGCCTTGAGCGCCTGATGCATCGCCAACGTCGAGATTTGCGCGATGAAGTGCTCCTCATCGACGATCTCGGCGAGGCGAATTTCCTCGATGACGGCCTCCTGAACGAGTTCGATCGCCTGCAGCGCCCGATCGGCCTGGTCGGCGAGCACCGTGGACAGACTGATCAGGTTACGTTCGCTGTCATCGATGGCGCGGTCGTGCAGATCGACGATGAATGCTGCGGCGGAGACAGCAATCAGCACAGCCAGAAGAACGCTGGAGAGGACGAGCAGGCTGAGAGACCGCGGCCGCAAGGCAATCGTAACGGATTTGGCAAGCGTAAGAAGGGGCAAGACGCTTGCACGAAACATATCCGGTTCCCGTAAAGCACCTCGCTAGGGCTCAACCTATTAAGAATGCTTAGCATCTCACGGTGTTGTGACCCGGCCTGCGATGACGTTCCCTGTGAGCGCCAGCGACATTGGGCAGCAGAACCCAGCCGGTCTGTGACCAAGACAGGACGCGGCCTCGGTACCGTCGCAGCCTATTGGGTCCGACTACTCTCGGAGGGAACGGATTGCTGGGCATCGGCGAAGAGGAAATCCACAGCCTGCGCCACCACCTCCGGCCGATAGGCATGCGGCCCGTCATACGTGACGAACGTCACGTCATAGCCGGCCGCCGCGAGCCGTGCTGCGTGGACGCGGGCACTCCCGTCGATGGGAATCTGCGTGTCGGCGGTCCCGTGAGAGAGGAAGATGCGCGGGGCCCCCGTCTGCATGAGAGCCGCCATGAAGCCCGCCGAGGAGACGACGACGTGGGTGACGAGATCCCCGTTGGCGAGCCCGAGGGAGAGCGCGTAACTCCCTCCGTCGGAATGACCGGCGAAAGCGAGGTGCGTCGGGTCGAGCATGAAGCGCGACGCGACCTCCGTCAGCGCGAGATCGAGCCGTTCGCGATCCGGCCCGTGGCCGCCGATCACGAGGTCCCAGGTCGGAAACAGCGATTGGGGAGCCAGGAGCAGGAAACCCCGCTCAGCGGCATGGGCTTCCAGCATCGGCAGGATTTTTTCGGCACTGCCGCCGCCGCCATGGAACAGCACTACGAGCGGTACCGGCCGGCGCGGGTCGATGCCGGGCGGTACGACCAGCACCGCATCACGCTCGGCGAAGAGGCCGAGCGCGGTCCGCCCCACTGGCAACGGTGCCTTGGTCGGTAGCCGATGTGCGAAGCCGAGCCGGCCGGCGAGCCGGGGATCGATCATGCCGCCCTCCTTGATGCGTTCTCGACTGCGGTGGCCCGGTCGACCGAGACGAAACCGCAGCCACATCGAAACCGGCGCACCGAATCCGGGCTCCCGGAACTGGTTTCAGCCGGTCAATCGCGCTGCGCCGGGCTGAGCGGCTTGATCTTCAATTGATCGATGACCCACAGCCAGCCGCCATCGGCCTGCTGACGGGCCGTCTCCACCGAAATGGTACCGTTCGGCAGACGGGCGAAGGTCATGGCGAGGAGGCCGTTCCGAAGGGCGGGCAACGCCTCGACGCTCGGAAATTCCGACCGCCGCGCCAACAGGTCGGTGTAGAAGCGCCGAATCTCTTGGTGCCCCGTGGCCACGACGGCGCCTGCCGCCAGTACCGCATCCGGTTCGTAGAGGGCGACGAGCCCCTCGGTATCGCCGGCATTGGCCCGCGCGATGAAGAGACGTGCGAGATCCTCCGGGTCGTGCGCGCGTTCGGTGGTGGTCTCGGTGGTTGTCATGGCATTTCCTGTCCCAATCGGGTGTCGGAGGCAGTCTTGGGCTGCGTTCCCCACATCACGTCAACAGCATACCGGTCCTGTCGCGCACGGACACCGTGACGGGAACACCGGCCTTGACGCTCTCGGACACAGTACAGAACCGCTCGAACTGATTCAGAACCTTGTCGATCCGTGGCATCGCCTCCGTCGCGGCGCCCAATGCGATCGCTACTTCGATCCCGCTGATGCGCAGACGGCCCTCCGTGTTGCGCTCGAGTTGGAACTTGGCGTCCGCGGTGATGCCGCCGCCATCCTGCTTGTATTTCCCCAATGCGAACATCAGGCTGGCACACAAGCAATTGGTGACGCCGGCAACGAGGAGCTGCTCGGGGTACGGCCCTTCGCCGCCCCCGATCGGCGGGGCTTCGTCGACGGCGAGGCTCGGCAGCATCCGGCCGAAATCGACGACGAACTTGTAACCTTCGACCTGGGTGATCGTGATGCTCGGCCCGTTGTCCATCTCGGGTCTCCTCCTGAACGCGGGTTTTCGTTTCGGGTGAATCGATCTTGTTCGTCGTGACGGATACGCCGCTCGGCGCGTGAAGCCAGACCACGGTGGCGTCTGATCGGTCACCCTCGACCGGCTCTGTTGACACCCATATCGCGTTGGCATACCAAATACCAACAGAGAGCGCGCACAAAAGCGACGCCACGATACGCCGCCGGACAGCCGAGATGCTGTCCGAAACAGTGGAGGAAATCATAGCCATGACGGATCACAAACATCCGCAGCACAGGCCGGCCCCACCGCGACGCGGCTAAGCTGTCGTGACCTCAGCCTCGTACGGCACGAAACGACCGCGACAGGCTGAAACGTGCTGAACGCGCTATCGCCCATCGGGCGAAAGGGATGAATACAGCAGAGAAGCGGTCGGCAGCCCCATGTCACAGCAAATCGATTTCGGTCAATTGATTGCGGCAGCCGGCGATGCCGTCGTCGTGTCGGATGCCGACGGAGCGATCGTTGTCTGGAATCCGGCTGCCGAGCGGATCTTCGGCTACACGCCGGCCGAGGCTCTCGGCCAATCCCTCGACCTGATCACGCCGGAACGTCAGCGCCAGCGGCATTGGGACGGGTACGCCAAGACCATGCGCACCGGGATCACCCGTTACGGCGCGGACGTCCTCCGGGTACCGGCCCTGCACAAGGACGGCCGGTCCCTGTCGATCGCCTTCACGGTCGGATTGCTCCACGGGGCCGACGATACGGTGGTCGGGGTCGCGGCCATCATCCGGGACGAGACCAAACGGTGGGGCGACGAACGCCAGATGCGCCAGCGCATCGCGGAACTCGAAGCCCGCGTTGCTTGAAAGCGCCCGAACGCAATCACCTCAACACGCCCAAAGTCGTCGCAACACGTGAAGACGGGCCAAGAAAACATCTCGGATCGAACCGAGCGTCAGACAACCCGATCAACAAGCGTCATCAGATCATCTGATAGGGAGAACGTCGCGATGAGTAAGCCGCTCGAGGGAATCAAGATCATCGATTTCACCCACGTCCAGGCCGGTCCGGCCTGCACGCAGTTGCTGGCCTGGTTCGGCGCCGACGTGATCAAGGTCGAGCGCCCGGGTTCCGGCGACGTGACACGGTCGCAGCTCCGCCACGTCGAGGGTGCCGACGCCCTGTACTTCACCATGCTCAATTCGAACAAGCGTTCGCTGACCCTGGACACCAAGACCCCCGAAGGCAAGGAAGTCCTCGAGACGCTGATCAAGCAATCGGACGTGCTGGTGGAGAATTTCGGCCCCGGCGCCCTCGACCGCATGGGCTTCACCTGGGCCCGCATCAACGAACTCAACCCGGGCATGATCGTCGCTTCGGTGAAGGGCTTCTCCGACGGGCATCACTACGAGGACCTGAAGGTCTACGAGAACGTCGCGCAATGTGCCGGCGGTGCGGCCTCCACCACCGGATTCTGGGACGGCCCGCCCACCGTCAGCGCCGCGGCGCTCGGTGATTCCAACACCGGCATGCATCTGGCCATCGGCATCCTCACGGCGCTCCACCAGAAGAACAAGACCGGCAAGGGCCAGAAGGTCGCCGTCTCGATGCAGGATTCGGTGCTCAACCTCTGCCGCGTGAAGCTGCGCGACCAGCAGCGCCTCGATGCGCTCGGCTACCTCGAAGAGTATCCGCAATATCCGCACGGTGAATTCACCGATGTGGTGCCGCGCGGCGGCAATGCCGGCGGCGGCGGCCAGCCGGGCTGGGTGCTGAAGTGCAAGGGCTGGGAGACCGACCCGAACGCCTACATCTACTTCACGATCCAGGGCCACGCCTGGACCCCGATCTGCAAAGCGCTCGGCAAGGAAGAGTGGATCGAAGATCCGGCCTACAACACCGCCCGCGCCCGTCAGGACAAGATCTTCGACATCTTCAAGACCATCGAGGAGTGGCTCGCGGACAAGACCAAGTTCGAGGCCGTCGACATCCTGCGCAAGTTCGACATCCCGTGCGCTCCGGTTCTGTCGATGAAGGAACTCTCCGTCGATCCGTCGCTGCGTGAGAGCGGCACGGTGGTCGAGGTCCAGCACCCCAAGCTCGGCTCGTACCTGACGGTCGGCAGCCCGATCAAATTCTCGGACATGACGGTCGACATCAAGTCCTCCCCCCTGCTCGGTGAGCACACCGACGAGGTCCTGGGCGACCTCGGCTACAGCACCGAACAGATCGCCAAGCTGCATCAGGCCCGCGCGGTCTAAGTCTAAACCGATCGATACCCCGGAGACGGCGCGCCGCGGCGCGCCGTTTTCGTGCGTACGCCCCGGCACCTGCAGTGCCTGACGACACGGGGGTGCGGTATGCCGTCGGATGCCCTGTGCGGCGAATCCTGATGGGTCCCTTATTTCATCATCGCCGGCTCCGGCTCGAACCCTTATGCGGTCCGGCGCAGTTTGTAGACGCGGTCCCGACGATGGATCGCGCAAACCCCAAGCCGGTCCATGTCCCTCGCTGTCCCAGTCGCCGCTCTTCCAGTCGCCGCTCTTATTGCCGAGGCGCCCCAATTCATCGTCGGTCAGGACCCGCAAGGGCGGTGGGTCGCCGTCGAGATCCACGGCTTGGCCGGCGGTCTGTTCCGGACCCGTCACGACGCGATGCATTATGCGATCGATGCCACCGACCGTCGCCCCGACGCGGTGGTGATCGCGACGGACCGGGTCGAACTCCGGATCTGAGAGCGGCCGGGTCCCTCGCCTCAGCGAATGGGTTCGGCGCCAAGCATGATCGCGTAGAGGGCGGCGGCGTCCCGGGCGCCACGCATCGCGGCAGCGACGTCGGGTGCGCGCAACCGCCGGGCGACGCAGGCAAGCGTCATCCGTTGCACGGCTTGCGGATCCGACGGCAGGAGCAGCAGGAAGACGAGATCGACGGGGCGCTCGTCGATGGCGTCGAAGGCGACCGCCTCCCGCAGACGCATCAGCAGACCGAACGGCCGCACCACCCCGTCGATCCGCGCATGCGGAAGCGCGATGCCATCCCCCACGCCGGTGGAGCCCAGAATCTCGCGCTTGTCCAAGGCCGTGCGGATGAGCGTCGCATCGCCGGCGAGCGCCTGCGCGGCGCGGCGGGCAAGGTCGGCCATGAGCACAGGCTTGCTGGACGCGCGGACCCCGACGGCCACATGCTCCGGCGCCAGGAATTCCTCGATGGTCATGCCGGAAAGCCCGGTTTCGGTGGGCCAGGATCGCTCACGGTGTTCACTCCGACGCTGTTCGGGGGGATGGGTACGGAGAGGTTGCCTCGGCGATGGGGCGCGTTTCTTCAGGTACGGATGTCATCGTCCGGTGCCCGCATCCGGTACCCGACGCCGGTCTCGGTGAGAAGGATGCGCGGCCGCTCGGGATCGGCCTCCAGCTTGAGCCGGAGCTGGCGCATATACACCCGCAGGTATTGCGGGTCGGACGAGGTCGAGACCTCCTTCATGAGCTGGGCGTGGGTGAGCGCCTTGCCGGCATGCTGCACCAGGACACGCAGGAAGTCGTATTCGCGCGGCGTGAGTTTCACCTCGACGCCACGGACCCGGACCAATCGGCGGACGAGGTCGACGCTGAGGCCATCGACCTCGAACAGGGGGCGCTCGCCCTGAACGGCGAGTTGGTGGCGAAGGGCGGCGCGGATGCGGGCGAGCAACTCGCCCATGCCGAACGGCTTCGTCACGTAGTCGTCGGCGCCGAGATCGAGGGCCTCGACCTTGCCCGGCTCGTCGTCGCGGCTCGACAGGACGACGACGGGCAGGTCGCGATGGTCCTTGCGTATGAGGCGCAGCAGATCGTGCCCGCGCATGTCGGGCAGCCCGAGGTCGAGGATGATCAGGTCGACCGTCTCCCGCGAGAGAATGTCGAGGGCCGTGCGCGCATTCGGCGCCTCGTGAATCGCGTAATCCTGCGTCGCCAGACCCATCCGCAGGAGCTTCCGGATCGGCGGCTCGTCGTCGATGACCAGAATGCTCGTACTCATGCGGCGATGTCCGGTTGGCTCTCACCGGCCGCAGGCACCGGCAGGACGATGGTGAAGACGGCGCCGGTGCGGTCCCGGCGATTGGCGGCCGTCAACGTTCCCCCCATCGCCTCCACGAACCCGCGAGCGATGGCGAGGCCGAGACCGGTCCCCGCCCGGACGCTGTCACCCTTGCGAACGCGATAGAACTTGTCGAACACCCGCTCGACATCGGCCTCGGGCAGACCGCCACCCTCGTCCAGCACCTGAAGGCAGACCTGGCCCTGGTGAACCGCGCCCGCGATGGTCACCGTCGATCCTTCGGGGGCGTATTTGGCCGCGTTGTCGAGGAGGTTGACCAGCACCTGCTCGAACAGGACCGGGTCGAGACGCAGGGCCGGCAGGGCCGGCCGGACGTCGAGCACCACGCGGTGGTCTCCGAGGATCGGACCCATCCGCCGCAAGGCGGTATCGACGGTCTCGCCGATATCCTGAAGGGTGAGGTTCGCGGCCACCGCCCCTGCCTCCAGCCGGGTCATGTCGAGCAGGTTGACGATGAAGCGGTTCAGCCGCTCCGATTCCGCGATGATGGTCGCGAGGAGGTCGCTTTTAGCGTCACGCGGCAGGGCGTCGTCGAGGTCGCGCAGAGTCGTGGCCGCCCCGAGCACCGATGACAGCGGCGTGCGCAGGTCGTGCGAAATCGAGGTCAGCAGGGCCTGCCGAAGGCGGTCGGTCTCCGCGGCGCGCTCGGCCCGGTCGAGGTCCTCCACAAGCCGGACCCGCTCGATGGCGAGCGCGCCCATATCGGCGAGGGCGTCGAACAGGCGTCGGTCCTCGGGAGAGAGGATGGGGCCGGTGCCGTCCGCATCGAGGCCGATCACCCCGACGATGCCGCGTCCCGTCCGCATCGGCAGGAACAGCCGCTTCGCCCCCGGCAGGGTGTCGGCACCGCGGCCCGCCGGCCGCTCGTTGTCGAAGGCCCATTTGGCGGCGCCGAGATCCGCCGCGTCGAGCATGTCCTCGGGCGGGAATCCGGCGGCGACCGCAACGACGCCGTTCTCGGGAAGCAGGAGCACCACGCGGACCTTGAGCATGGCCGCCACCTGCGCAGAGGTTGCCCACAGCACGTCGTCGAGGGTGCCGCAGCCCGCGAGCTTGCGGCTGAAGCCGTAGAGCCGTTCCGTGGCGCGGGCCCGGTTCTGCGAGACCACCGCCACCCGTCGCGACCGCGAGGCGAGGTTCGAGACCACCACCGCCACCACCGTGAACAGCAAGAACGCGGCGATATTGGTCGGGTCGGTGATGGTGAGGGTATAGACCGGGGGCAAGAAGAAGAAATTGTAGGACAGCGAGGCCGCCACCACGGCGAGGAGCGACGGGCCGAGGCCGGAGCGCACCGCCACCGCGACGATGGCAGTCAGCAGGATCAGGTCGGCATTCTCGACGCCGAGGGTGGGCTCCAGCAGGAGGGCAAGCCCGAGGGCCGCCGCCGTAGCGAGGAGCCCCAGCACGTAGGGGAACGCCTCGAATGCCGGCGTGACGGGGGCCGTGGCGACGGTCTTCGACGGGACCGGATCGGCCTTCGTCGCCTCGCCGGTGATGACGTGGATGCTGATGTTGCCCGATCGGCGGACGATGTCGTGCACCACCGAGCCGTTGAGGAGTTCGAACAGCGGCGATCGATCGGCCTTGCCGAGGATGATGTGGTTGACGTTGGCCGAGCGCGCATAGGCGAGAATGTCGTCGGCGACCCGGCGCCCGCCCGGCAGGGTGACGGCATCGCCGCCGAGACGGTCGGCGAGCCGCAGGGTGTCGGCGATGCGGTCGCGCGCAGCCTCGTCGATGGTGAGGCTGCGCGGCCCCTCGACGGTGACGGCGGTCCACGGCGCGTGCAGCCGGTCGGCGAGGCGCTTGGCATGACGCACCAGGCCGGCCGAACGCGGGTCCTCGCTGACGCAGACGAGCACGCGCTCGCCCGCGCCCCATGGACCCGCGATGGCGTTGGCCCGCATGTGGCTCAGAAGTTCGTCGTCGACCCGGTCGGCGGTGCGGCGTAGCGCCAGTTCCCGCAGGGCCGTCAGGTTGCCGCGCGAGAAATAGTGCTTCAGGGCCCGCTCGGCGTTGCCGGACACGTAGACCTTGCCGTCCTTCAGGCGCTGGATGAGGTCGTCCGGGTTGAGATCGACCACCTCGATGTCGTCGGCCCGGTCGAGGATGCCGTCGGGCACGGTCTCCCGGACCCGGATGCGGGTGATCTGCGCGACGACGTCGTTGAGGCTCTCCACATGCTGGATGTTGAGGGTGGTGTGGACGTCGATGCCGGCATCGAGCAGTTCCTCGACATCCTGGTAGCGCTTCGGATGCCGCGAGCCCGGGGCGTTGGTGTGGGCGAGTTCGTCGACCAGGGCCAGGGCAGGCCGGCGCGCGAGGAGCGCATCGAGGTCCATCTCCTCCAGCGTCTTGCCGTGATACGCGACGGCGCGCCGGGGAAGCACCTCGAAGCCCTCGACGAGGGACAGGGTCTCGGCACGCCCGTGCGTCTCCACCACCCCGACGACCACGTCGGTTCCGGCCTTGAGCCGGGCGCGGCCGACGGTGAGCATCTCGTAGGTCTTGCCGACTCCCGGCGCGGCGCCGAGGAAGATCTTGAGGCGGCCGCGCTGTCCCTCCTCCCGACGTACGGCTGCGAGCAGCGCGTCGGGCGAGGGGCGATCCGGGTCCCGGTGGTGGGTCGAGGTGGCGTGTCTGCTCATTCGCTGACGTTACTTCCGGCCCGAACTGTCCTTCGCAAGATCATCCAGGGCGAGGTTGAGAGCCAGCACGTTCACGCGCGGCTCGCCGAGAATGCCGAGCAGGCGGCCCTGGACCTGGGACTCGACGAGCCCGCGCACCCGATCGTCGGGCAGGTTACGCGCCTTGGCGACCCGGGACACCTGGAACAGGGCGGCGTCGGGCGAGAGGTCCGGATCGAGGCCCGATCCACTGGTGGTCACGAGATCGACAGGAACCGGGCGACCGGGATTCTCGGCCTGACGCGCGGCGAGATCGGCCTTCACGCGCTCGGCGAGCGCAGCACTGGTCGGTCCGAGATTGGAGCCCGAGGAGTTCGCGGCATTGTAGGGCGCCGGCACGGTCTTCGTGGCATCGGCCGGGTCCGTGGCGCTCGTCGCCGAGGGGCGCCCCTGGAAGTAGCGCTCGCTGGTGAAGGATTGCCCGATCAGGCTGGAGCCGACGGGCTTTCCGTCCCGCTCGACGAGGCTGCCGGCGGCCTTGGCCGGGAAGATCGCCCCCGCGATACCGGTCATCGCGAGGGGATAGGCGAGCCCGGTGACCGCCGTCAGGGCGATCATCAGGACGAGGGCGGGGCGAAGCTGGTTCAACATGATGGATCTCGGATGTGGCGGGTCGCGGCGGCTCAGACGAGGTGCAGGGCGGTGATGGTGAGGTCGATGGCCTTGATGCCGATGAACGGCACCAGGATGCCCCCGAGGCCATAGATCAGGAGGTTGCGGCGCAGCAGGGCGCCGGCGCCGACCGCCCGGTAGGTCACGCCGCGCAGCGCCAGCGGGATCAGCGCGACGATGATGAGTGCGTTGAAGATGATCGCCGAGAGGATCGCGCTTTCGGGAGAGGCGAGACCCATGACGTTGAGAGCCTGGAGCTGCGGGTAGAGCACGAGGAACATCGCCGGGATGATGGCGAAGTACTTGGCGACGTCGTTGGCGATGGAGAAGGTCGTCAGCGCGCCGCGGGTCATCAGGAGCTGCTTGCCGATCTCCACGATCTCAATGAGCTTGGTCGGATCGGAATCGAGATCGACCATGTTGCCGGCCTCGCGGGCGGCCACCGTACCGGTGTTCATGGCGACGCCGACATCGGCCTGGGCGAGCGCCGGGGCGTCGTTGGTGCCGTCGCCGCACATGGCGACGAGCTTGCCCTGAGCCTGCTCCTTGCGGATCAGCGCCAGCTTGTCCTCCGGGGTCGCCTGGGCGAGGAAGTCGTCGACGCCGGCCTCGGCGGCGATGGCGGCGGCGGTCATCGGGTTGTCGCCGGTGATCATCACCGTGCGGATGCCCATCCGGCGCAGTTCGGCGAAGCGCTCGCGGATACCGCCCTTCACGATGTCCTTGAGGTAGACCACGCCGAGGAGCTGGCCGTCGCGGGTCACCGCCAGCGGGGTACCGCCGGCCTTGGCGACGTCCTCGGCGATGGTCTGAATTTCGCGCACGGTCTCGCTCGCCGCACCGGGGCTGTAGGCCAGAGCCGCGCCCGATCCACGGGTGATCGCCGGCTGCGGGCTCACCGAGGCGATGATCGACTCGACCGCCCCCTTCCGGATGGACGACCCGTCGATGTCGACGCCGCTCATCCGGGTCTGCGCGGTGAAGGGCACGAAGGTCGTGTTCAGGCTCGCCATATCGCGCGCCCGGATGCCGTACTTTTCCTTGGCGAGCACGACGATGGAGCGGCCCTCCGGAGTCTCGTCGGCGAGGGAGGCGAGCTGGGCCGCGTCGGCGAGGTCCCGCTCCGACACCCCGCGCACGGGCCGGAACTCGGTGGCCTGGCGATTGCCCAGCGTGATGGTGCCGGTCTTGTCGAGAAGCAGGGTGTCGACGTCGCCGGCGGCCTCGACGGCGCGTCCCGACATGGCGAGCACGTTGAAGCGCACCAGCCGGTCCATCCCGGCGATGCCGATGGCCGAGAGCAGCGCGCCGATAGTGGTGGGGATCAGCGTCACGAACAGGGCCACCAGCACGATCAGCGGGATCGCGCCGCCGGCATAGGAGGCGAAGCTCGGGATGCTCGCCACCGCGAAGATGAAGATGATGGTCAGACCGGCGAGCAGGATGTTGAGCGCGATCTCGTTCGGGGTCTTCTGACGCGAGGCCCCCTCGACCAGGGCGATCATCCGGTCGACGAAGGTCGATCCGGCCGCCGCCGTGATGCGCACGCGAATCTCGTCGGAGAGCACCTGGGTGCCGCCGGTCACCGCCGAGCGGTCGCCGCCCGATTCCCGGATGACGGGGGCGGATTCGCCGGTGATGGCCGCCTCGTTCACCGAGGCGACGCCCCAGATCACCTCGCCGTCGGACGGGATGATGTCGCCGGCCTCGACCAACACCACGTCGCCGACCTTGAGGTCGTTGCCCGGCACCGTGTCGTAGGCACGGCCGACGCCGGTGAGGCGTTTGGCCAGGGTCTCGGTGCGCGTCCGCCGCAGACTGTCCGCCTGGGCCTTGCCGCGGCCTTCCGCGACGGCTTCGGCGAAATTGGCGAACAGGACGGTGAACCACAGCCAGAGGATGATCTGGCCCGAGAAGGCGAGGTTCGGACCTCCGATCGCTACGTCGCGCAGGAACAGGACGGTGGTCAGGGCCGCCACCACTTCGACCACGAACATGACCGGGTTCTTGATCATGGTGCGGGGGTCGAGCTTGGTGACGGCGCCGATGAGCGCCGGCCCGACGAGGGCAGCGCTGAACAGGCGGGTTGCGTTTGGGCGGGCCATTGCGGTTGTCCGGAGTGAGAGGCGTCTGAGAGGCGGCGCGATGGCGCGCCGTGCAGAGCGATTCAGGGCGCCAGGACGCGGCCGAGGAGTCCGGCCCCGGCCATGAGTCCGAGGGCACCGAGCAGGGTCAGACCGAGCATGGCGAGGATGACGTCCGAGAGCCGGATGGTCTCCCGGTCCCGTTCGATCCGGCTCCGGGACGGCGATCGCGGTCGGTGGAGGGCCAGGGCACGGCGCATGGGACTGCGCCGGGGAGCAGGGCGCGGCAGGAGGACGTGACGCATCTCAGCCTCCCGCCGGGAAGGTCTGGCCGAGGCCGCCGGCGAGGTGCTCGACGATGGGCCCGAGGGCCAGCGCCGGGAAGAAGGTCAGGCCGCCGACGATGAGGATCACGCCGACCAGCAACCCGACGAAGAGGCCGCCATGAGTCGGGAAGGTTCCGGCGGAGGCCGGCACGGTCTTCTTGGCCGCGAGCGATCCGGCGATGGCGAGGGCCGGGATGATCACGAAGAACCGGCCGAACAGCATGCCGATGCCGAGAGTGGTGTTATAGAAGGTCGTGTTCGCCGTCAGTCCGCCGAAGGCCGAGCCGTTGTTCGCCGCCGCCGAGGTGAAGGCGTAGAGGATCTCGGAGAAGCCGTGCGGACCGGCATTGGCGGGGCCGGCGAGGCCGGCGGCCACAACGGTGGCGAGTGCCGTGAAGCCGAGCATCATCAGGGGCAGGCACAGGATGGCGAGCATCGCCATCTTGACCTCCCGTCCCTCGATCTTCTTGCCGAGATATTCCGGCGTGCGCCCGACCATGAGGCCGGCCACGAAGATCGTCACGATGACGAAGATCAGGATCCCGTAGAGGCCGGCGCCGACGCCGCCGACGATGATCTCGCCGAGCTCCATGTTGATCAGCGGGATCATGCCGCCGAGGGCGGTGAAGCTGTCGTGCATGGCATTGACGGCGCCGCAGGACGCGGCCGTGGTGATGGCCGCGAACAGGGCGGACGCGACGATGCCGAAGCGGACCTCCTTGCCCTCCATGTTGCCGCCGGTCAGCCCGAATGAATTGAGGACCGGACTGCCCGCGCTCTCGGCCCAGTAGACCACCGCCGTTCCGGCCAGGAACAGGATCGCCATGGCCCCGAGGATGGCCCAGCCCTGCCGCTCGTCGCCGACCATGCGGCCGAAGACGTTGGTCAGCGCGGCACCGAGGGCGAAGATCGAGACCATCTGGACGAAGTTCGACAGCGCGGTCGGGTTTTCGAACGGATGGGCGGCGTTGACGTTGAAGAACCCGCCGCCGTTGGTACCGAGCATCTTGATCGCGACCTGGCTCGCCACCGGACCGACCGCGAGGGTCTGCTTGGCGCCTTCCAGGGTGGTGACCTCAACGGCTCCACCGAGCGTCTGCGGGATGCCCTGCGAGACCAGGAACAGGGTGTAGACGACGCAGATCGGCAGCAGCACGTAGAGGGTGCAGCGGGTCAGATCGACCCAGAACGACCCCACCGTCTTGGCCGAGGCTCGCGAGAACCCGCGCACCAGGGCAACAGCCAGCGCGATGCCGGTGGCGGCGGACAGGAAGTTCTGATGGGTCAGGCCCAGCATCTGCGTGAGATACGACATGGTCGTCTCGCCGCCGTAAGACTGCCAGTTGGTGTTGGTGATGAAGCTGGCAGAGGTGTTGAAGGCGAGGTCCGGCCCGACCGCGGACTGGCCGTCCGGGTTGAACGGCAGGGCCGCCTGGAACCTGAGCAGCCCGTACAGGACGAGGAAGCCCAGGACGTGGAACAGGAGCATGGCGAGGGCGTAGGCCAGCCAATGCTGCTCCTGGCGGGCATCGATGCCGGCGACCCGATAAAGGCCGCGCTCCAGCGGTGCGAGCACGGGCGAGAGGAAGGTCCGCTCGCCGGTGAAGACTTTGGTCATGTAGGCGCCGAGCGGCTTCACGAGCGCCAGCACGACCGCGCAGAACAGCGCGATCTGAATCCAACCGTTGAGGGTCATGGGACGTGTTCCTTCAGAACCGCTCGGGGCGGACGAGGGCGTAGGTCAAGTATCCGAGCAGCCCCAATGTCACGAGGGCGCCGAGGGTGAGATCGAGGGTCATGGCGGCCCCCTTAGAGGCGTTCGCAGAGGGTGGCGTACGCGGCGGCGAGACCGAAGAAGGCGAGCCCCGCGGCGATGAAGGCGATGTCGAGCATGGTGCGTCCGTTTCCGTCCGGCGCGGCGATGACGGGACCGGTCGCGCTGGTTCCACAATGTGGCCGCGAACCGCATTAGGGTTCGAGAGGGAGGCACGGACGATCTTATAAGGATGGCATCAGGATCGCGGGGCCACGTCCCGGAAGCGCAACCCCGGCCGGTTCAGACCGATGCCGGTGCGGTCAGGCGGACAGCCCGGCAGGACGCCTGCGCCCTCTGGGCCAAGCGGCCTCGCCTATCGGTCGACCGGCGCAGGGGGCACGGCGTGTCGGGCCCGCACCACCGGGCGCCGTTTCCGCTACTCGATGACGCTCTGGGAGCGACACGCCAGCAGGGCGTAGGTATCGATGCGGCGCCACGAGAAGCCGGACTCCGCGATGACGAACGTCGCGTCGGTTTGCGGCAGCCGGTACAGCGTCGCCCGATCCACCAGCGCGGGCTCCAGCGGCACTTCGAGCGGGGCCACGATCCAGGTCGGGGCATCGGGGGCGGCGCAGAGCCGGCCCATTGAGGCCGCCGTGAGGCGCGGCAGCGGGTCGGTGACGGTGGAGACGAACGCGGTGTAGTCGTCCGGCGTCGCGAGATCCAAGGCCAGCAAGCGGCGGATGCGCTCGCTCCAGATCATGGCGAGCGATCGCGAGAATACCACGCTGGCCCCCTGCATCGCGGTGATCCAGTTCGGTCGCCCGAGCAGAAGCCAGGCTTCGGGGCCGCCGCCGATCCAGAGCACCTCGCCAGGGCGTGTGGCGACGCGGGCTGCGAGGTCGGGCAGCGCAGTGCCGCGCTCGACCGTCTTCTGGAAGCCGGTGCGATCGTCGAACGCACCGAGCGCGACGAGGCTCAGGGCCACGCCCAGGGCCGCTGCCGCCAGGGAGCGCGGACCGACGCGCGCGCGAAACGCCCATCCGAGGGCGACGAGGGGCAGCAGAACGGCGCAGGTTCGGACCATGCCGAGGCCGCGATTGCTGCCGACGACCGTGGCCTGGAGGATCGCGGTGATCGCCCAGGCCTGGAGACCGATCTTGAACGCAACCAGCACGCCGACGACGACCCAGGCGGTGATGGCGACGATCCGCGAGGGATCGATCAGCCCGCGCCACGCCATCGCGTAGGCCAGCACGGCGAGACCGGCGGCGCTGGAAGCGATGACCGGGGCGTCGAGGAACATCCATCCGAGGGTCAGCAGTGCCAGCACCACCTGAAAGCCCGGCCCGCGCCGGTACAGCGCCAAGGCGCAGACGGCCAGGGCGGCGGTGGCGAGGACGACAGTCAGCCACAGCATCCGCCACGGCTGCGCCTGCACGGCGAGGAGCGATGCCCAGCGGTCTCCGGCGAGCAGGGTGAGGGCCAATCCGCCGAGACCGACGAGGAGGCCGCAGACGAGGAGCAGGCGCGCCCGGCCCTCCACCAGCGTCGCGGCGATCAGGAGGGTGGCTGTTTGGAGTGCGATGCGGCCCCAGGCCTCGCCAGGCCACAGGGACGGAAACAGGATCGGCGACTTGGCATCGAGGACGGCGCGCCACTCCGGATCGATGCCGGTGAACAACCGCCCGAACAGCGGCAGCCCGAGTGCCGCAGCGATCGCCACGCCGACGGCGCCGAGCAGGGCGGCCAGGAGCCAGCGCCGGTCCGCGACGACGAGGAAGAGCCCGAGCACGGCAACGCCGGCAAGGCCCATGATGGGATGGAACAGGCAGGCGAGGCCGATCGCAGCGCAGGCGAGCACGCGGCGCCCCGACGCGAGGGCGGCCAGACCCAACAGCACGCCGGCCTCGGCGAAGGGCCGGGGCACGGCGTTGGCCTCGGCCGCACGCAGAACCTCGGTATAGCCGTAAAAGGCCGGCAGCACCGCGAGGGCGACGAGGATCGCCCATTTGGCGCGTCCGCGGGCGAGCCGGCCGGCCAGAACCGCGGCAGCGGCGAACCAGGCCGCAACCCCGGCCAGGCTCAGGGCAATCGCCGCAGTCGAGGCGCCAAGCCATCCGACGAGGTGGCGCAGCACGATCGTGTAGAGGCTGAAGCCGGACTGGCCATCGTTCAAGAACATCACGTCGCGCCCGACCCCACCGGGATCGAGGTCGGCGAGCCCCCGGCCGATATAGAGCCGGGCATCGAGGCTGATGCCGGTATAGGGCCGCGCCAGCAGGAACAAAGCCGCGACGATCACCGCATCGCTCGCACAGACGGCGAGCACGGCGGCGAGCCACCGCGGTCGGGGTTTGCTATCCTCTAGGCTAGGCGACATGGTCGAGGACCGCGCGTCCTGCATCGCCTCGCCGAGCCCCCGGTCAGGCGGCGCGGCACGGCACCAGGCGCTCGCTGCCAAGCGCGTCCTGGGCGCCGGACACGCCGGCCTCGGTGTATTCGGCATCCTCGTTCACGCACCACGGATCGAAACGGCGCGTCCCGGCGAGGATGTTCTGGACCGTGAGCATCGCGGTCATCATCGCGTGGTCCTGGTTGTTGTACTTGTGCATGCCGTTGCGGCCGACGAGGTGAAGCGTCGGATAGGCGTGTTCGAGGTCGCGCCGGATCGTGTCGACATGCGCCTTGTAGTCCTCGTCGTAGACAGGATAGGCCTTGGGCTGCCGGACCACGCAGGCATCCACGACATCGTCGGGATCGATCAGCCCGATCTGCCCGATCTCGCGCTTGGCGAGCGCGACGAGATCCGCGTCGGACGCGGTCCAGAGGCCATCGCCTTCGAAACAGAAATACTCGAGGCCGAGACAGGTATGGCCGGCATCCGGCACCATCTCGGGCGACCACGAGCGGAAGTTCTGCACGCGGCCGACCTGCACCGAGGGATCGTGGATGTAGATCCAGTTGTCGGGAAAATCGCGGTCGGTGCGGGCGATGAGCGCCACGGTGAGGAAGTCACGGTACTGCAACGCGCGGGCGTTGAAGGTGCTGATCGGGGTCGGCGTGATCGAAGCCACGAGTTCGCGGAGCGGCGCCGAGGAAATCACGTTGCGGGCGGTGTAGGTCTCGCGGATGCCGGCGCCGCTGAGCGCCGTCACCGTCCAGAGATTGGCGCGGGCATCGTAGCGCAGGCCGTCGACGCCCCGGTCGAGCACGATGCGGCCACCCTTGGCCACCACCTTCTCGGCCGCGGCCTCCCACATCATCCCGGGTCCCCGGCGGGGATAGCGGAACGACTGGATCAGGGTCTTGATCACCGGTTCGCCGGCGCGCGGCCGCTTGGTGAGACCGAGCGAACGCACCAGGGCGTCGCGGATCGCGGCACCGAGGTCGAGGCCGTTGATGCGCTGGGCCGCCCAATCGGCCGAGATCGCGTCGCAGGACATACCCCACACCTTCTCGGTGTAGGTCTTGAAGAAGATCGAGAACAGGCGCTCGCCGAAGCGGTTGCGAACCCATTGGTGGAAGGTCTTCGGTTCCGGGATCGGCCGCGCGCGGGCAAGAAGGTACGAGCCGACGCAGGCGATGCTCTCGATGAGGCCGAGGTTGCGCAAGGCCTCGAAGGCCTTGAGCGGATAGGCGTAGTACTTGCCCTTGTAGAAGATCCGCGACAGGCGCGGCCGCTCGATGAAATCGTTCGGCAGCAACTCGTCCCACAGGTCGACCACGGCCTTGGACTTCGAGAAGAACCGGTGCCCGCCGATATCGAACAGGAAGCCGTTATGGGACACCGTGCGGCTGATGCCGCCGACCTGCACCGGATCGCGCTCCAGGACCGTCACCGACCGCCCCTCCTTGGCAAGGAGATAGGCCGCCGTCAGCCCGGCCGGGCCGCCGCCGATCACCAGCGTCTCGGTGTAGTGGCTCATCGCATTCCGACTCAGAGGGCTGGCATGGCGCGAGGCTCGTGCCCGCCCCCGACCCTAGGGCGCGCTTGGTAAACGTTCGATAAACCGCCGCGCCTTCGCACCGAATAGCCGCACCGCTCCGCACGTGCCGCTTTGCGCACAGACCGGCCGAGACCATCGGAATCAACGGTTTCGTTCAGGCAATCGACAGCGAAGCTTTGCCATTGAAGCACTGCAGCCGAGTATCGGTTTGTCGAGCCGAAAGATTGCTTCTTTTCTGCAATGTTTCTGGACTTCTTTGCGCTGCACTCGGCAGATTAAGATCTGCTGAATGCTTTCGTCAGAGTGCGTTAAATCGCGCATCGCTAGGACCGCTCCCGAAATGCCGGCGGTCCGTCTCCGCATGCTCCCGTCGCCGACGGGAGGCGTGGGCGAGACGCACCAGCCGTCAGCCGCGAAGCGATGAGCAGCGATGAGTATTGACCAGAGCAATCCGCATCCCACCGCCAGGACGACAAGCGGCCGGTCTGTGGCCAAGGCCCGCGAGGTGGAGAGCGGCAGGGCCGGCATCGATGCGGAATCCCGGCGGCGGATCGGCCGGAATCTGCGCGTCCTCTACGGCGACGTGATGAACCAGCCGATGCCGGCGCGGTTCGAAGCCCTCCTCGCCGACCTGTCCACCCGTACGGAATCGGAAGTGTCCTCATGACGGCTCAGGCGATGCGGCCCATCGGCACTCCGAACGGGGCCGACGACGAGATGCGCAATCTCCTGCTCGGCGCGATCCCGGCGCTACGGGCCTTCGCGTTCTCGCTGACCTACGACCTCGACCGGAGCGACGATCTGGTTCAGGACACCCTCGTGCGCGCCTGGACCAAGGCGGAGAGCTTCACGCGCGGCACCAACCTCACCGCGTGGCTGTTCACGATCCTGCGCAACCTGTTCTATTCCGAGCAGCGCAAGCGCAAGCGCGAGGTGGAAGACGCCGACGGCGTCCATGCCGAACGCCTGACGAGCCTGCCCGAGCAGGAGATTCGCGTCGAGATGCGCGAATTTCAGACCGCATTGAACCTGTTGCCCTTCAGCCAGCGCGAGGCCCTCGTCCTCGTGGGGGCCCAGAACTTCACTTATGAGGAGGCCGCGGAGATCTGCGGCGTCGCCGTGGGGACCATGAAGAGCCGCGTCAGCCGCGCGCGCGGGCGCCTCATCGACAGCCTCGGGATGAATGGCACCCGCGACATCGGTGCGGACGCGGTCACCCGCGCCGCGCTGGGCTCTGGCCCCTGACCGGGAAGGCGGCACGCCCGCCGTGCCGCCTTCGTGGACACCGGGCAGCATGGCCTCTATTGCGCTTGGCCTTGATGTCCAACGCCCAAGCCGCCACCTCCCGCCCCGCTGCCAACGGCCTCGTGCCATGCGCGCGCTGATCGATCTCGTCCGCATCCTCCGGACGCCCGAAAGGCGTCGGCTGGGATTGCTCGCCCTGGGGCTGGCGCTCGCCGCCCTGCTCGAAGTGGTCGGCGTCGCCTCGGTGGTGCCGTTTCTGACCCTGGTCGGCGATCCCAGCGCTGCAGGGCGCATCCCCTACCTCGCCCAGATTCGCAACACCCTCGATCTCACCGATGACCGGACCTTTCTGCTGACGACGGGCGTGGCCGCGCTCGTCGCGATCCTGACGACGAGCGTCGTCAATGCCGGGCTGACCTTCGCCCAGCTGTTGTTCACCAATCTCACCGGCTACGGCCTCGCCCGGCGCCTGCTCGCCCGCTACGTTGCCCGCGAGCGGCTGTTCTTCGCCCACGCCAACAGCGCCGAACTCGCGAAAAACGTCCTCTCGGAGACCGACCGCCTCGTGGTCGGCGTGCTCACCCCCATCACCGTCATCGCCTCGCGCAGCTTCTCGGCGCTGGCGGTGATCACCTTCCTGATCTTCTATGCGCCCCGCCTCGCGCTGATCCTCGGCGGCGGCTTCGGCGGCCTCTACGTCCTGCTGTATCTCGTCATGCGGGTCCGCCTCGCCCGGATCGGGGCACGGGCGGTGGCCGACAACGAGCGCCGCTACCGGGTAGTGCAGGAGACCTTCGGCGCGCTTACCGAATTGAAGCTCTATGGCCGGGCGGATGAGTTCGCCAGCGGCTTCGACGCCCCGGCGCGCGCCTATGCCAGGGCCACCGCCGCGAGCCTGCTCACCGGGCAATTGCCGCGCTACGTCATCGAATCGCTCGCCTTCGGCGGCGTCATCGTCGTGGTGCTGTTCGCGCTGGCGCAGGGACTCGACACCGCCGGGCTGCTGCCTCTGCTCGGCCTGTTCGCCTTTGCCGGCTACCGCATGCTGCCGGCCTTCCAGAACATCTTCAATTCACTCGCGCAGCTACGCTTCTATCTTCCCGCGGTCCGGGTGGTGGTGGACGAGTTGGCGGGTGAGCGCGCAGCGACCCCGCGCAATGCGGAGCGCCTGCCGTTCGCCGAGGCGATCCGCCTGACGGGCATCCGCTTCGACTACGCGCCGGGCCGGCCGACCCTGCACAGGATCGACCTCACCATCGCGGCCCACACCACCGTCGGGCTGGTCGGGCGCACCGGCTCGGGCAAGTCGACCCTCGTCGGCCTGATCCTCGGCATCCTGACGCCGAATGCGGGCACGATCACCGTGGACGGTACACCGCTCGACGCCGACACGCTGCCGGCCTGGCAGAACCGCATCGGCTACGTGCCGCAGGACGTGTTCCTGATCGACGGTACCGTGGCGCAGAACATCGCCCTCGGCGTGGCTTCCGAGGCCGTGGACCAGGCGGCGGTGGAGCGTGCCGCGCGGATCGCCGGCATCCACGACGTGGTGGCGGCGCTGGAGCACGGTTACGAATCTGGAGTCGGTGAGCGCGGGGTGCGCCTCAGCGGCGGCCAGCGCCAGCGTCTCGGGATCGCGCGCGCCCTCTACCATGATCCCGACGTGATCGTCTTCGACGAGGCCACCAGCGCCCTCGACGGCGAAACCGAGGCCGCGATCATGGCGGCGATCGCGGCGCTGTCCGGCAAGCGGACGATCATCCTGATCGCTCATCGGCTGACGAGCCTGGCCCAGGCGGACATCGTCCATGTGCTCGAGGCGGGGCGCGTCGTCGCCGCGGGACCGCCGGCAACCGTTATCCCGGAAGCGCTCGCCGGGGCGCCGCCCGCCTGACACCGACACCGACGGTTGGCTGGTCCGGATCGTGCCTCTCTGGGATATCTCTCCCTTTGCAAGGCATTGGGGCGAATCAGGCGTATACCGACCCCTCACGTGTCGGCTATCTTCACTCAGCTGAGACGGTCCAGAATTCAGTAACTCGACCGGCGCATTGGCTGGTTCCGGGGATCAGGTAGCATGGTGTGCATGGTGGACGCTCCCCGCGAGAAGAAGACAGCGGCCCTCATCGATCCGCTGCTGCTCGACAACCAACTCTGCTACGCGCTCTACGCGGCCGCACACCGGATGACGAAGTCCTACCGCCCGTTCCTGGAGCGAATGGGCCTGACTTATCCGCAATACCTGGTGTTGCTGGTGCTGTGGGAGACCGACGGCGTCACCGTCTCGGAGATCGGCCGGCGCCTGCGCCTCGATTCGGGCACGTTGACCCCGGTGCTCAAGCGTCTTGAGACCGCGGGCCTTCTCCTGCGCAACCGTCGCCGCAGTGACGAGCGTGAGGTCGAGATCGCATTGACCCCGCAGGGCGCGGCCCTGCGCGCCGACGCCACGGCGGTGCGGGAATCCGTGATGTGTCAGCTCAACATGTCGGAGCCCGAGGTTCAGGCCATGCGCGCCGATCTCAACGCCTTGATCGAGAACCTCAGCAACGCCGGGTGAGTGGCGATCCGCGACGATCGGGCATCCGGTGCGGCGGAACGATCGTTCCGGATCGCGGGTTCGCGACCGACGGCCGGGTTTCCGCCCTGTCGTGTGCCGGACGAAAGCCATACTCAGGCTAACGACCCAACGCGCCCGCCCGCTGAAGTTTTGCCGGATAAGTTTCGGCTTGAGCCCGACGGGGATTTCCCCTTATGCGTGTCGACGCCCCCTCCGTGACGATTGCGAGCCCAGGCCGATGATACCGAGTGAGACTCGTTGAACGTGGCCTCCTGTCGAGACGATCGCATCGAACCCGCCATACGTCGGAACGTTGCCTGACGATGAGCGCAGCCTTGGGAGAATCGGAACAGGAGCCCAGGCGGCAGGTCGGCGCATTGCCGTATCGGCGCACGTCGGGCGGGTCTGTGATGATCATGCTGATCACCTCGCGCGAGAGCCGTCGCTGGGTCATTCCGAAGGGTTGGCCGATGAAGGGGCGCAAGCCCTTCGAGGCGGCGGCCCGCGAGGCTTATGAGGAAGCGGGCCTGATCGGGTCCATCGGCAAGCGTCCACTCGGCTTCTACCTCTATGAGAAGCGCCTGAAGAGCCGCGATGCGGTGCTGTGCCAGGTCAAGGTGTTTCCCCTCGAGGTGCGCAAGCAGCTCAAGCACTGGCCCGAGCAGCACGAGCGCGAGGATCACTGGTTCACGCCCTCGGATGCGGCCGAGGCCGTCGCGGAGGCCGGACTGGCGGCGATCATCCGCGCGGCGTCCAAGCGTGATTCCGGACTTCTCCCCTGATCCGACTGGCGGGGAAACGTTCTCGCACGGAGAATGACGAAACTGCCGTCATCTCCCCTTCATGCGATTGCCAAGCCGTCTTCGATCGGCTAATTCCCCTCCCGTCCGGTCGAGATGCCCCGCGCACCAACCGGCGGTTAGCTGCTGTAGCTCAGTGGTAGAGCACCTCATTGGTAATGAGGAGGTCGACAGTTCAATCCTGTCCAGCAGCACCATTCAAATCAATTACTCAACCCGAACCACCGGGTCCGCTGCATTCCGGCCTTTTGCTGTTGGGGTGCAAGTGGGGGGCAGAGTTCTCCTAGCGACTTAGGCCACGTGTCGGTTCTCTCAACGCCCGCCGCGCCTTCCCTAGAACCTCGGATCGGTTCAGTTCGCGGCCTCGCGCTTGTCGAAGGCATCAGCCTTGCGCTGCTGCACGCCCCTCAGGGGTGCACAGCAGCGCAAGGGAGCCATGGATCGATCAGGCAGCGCGCACGGTCGAGAGAAAACGCCCAACCTCAGCCGTAAGATGCTCGGACTGACGCGACAATTCGGAGGCGGCCGACAGAACCTGGCTGGCCGCCGCCCCTGTCTCCTCGGATGCCTGCGCCACGCCCGTGATGTTGCCCGTCACCTCGCTCGTGCCGGTGGAGGCCTGGGCCACGTTGCGTACGATTTCCTGGGTCGCGGCGCCCTGCTGTTCGACGGCCGCAGCTATTGAGGTAGCCACCCCATTGATCTCGCGGATGCGTGTGGCGATCGAGCCGATTGCCGTAACCGCCTTGTCACTCACGCCTTGGATCGTCGTGATTTGGCTACTGATCTCGCTGGTGGCGCGGGCGGTCTGGTTGGCGAGTTCTTTGACCTCGGCAGCCACCACGGCGAAGCCGCGTCCTGCCTCGCCTGCGCGAGCCGCCTCAATGGTTGCGTTGAGCGCCAGGAGATTGGTCTGGCCCGCGATGCTGGAGATCAATCCGACCATATCGCCGATCCGGGCGGATGCCTCGCTCAGCGCCTGAACGAGCTGCAGGGTTTGGTCGGCCTCACCGACCGCCATCTGGGCCAGGTCGGAGGAGCCGGACACTTGGCGCCCGATCTCCTGCACCGATGAGCCAAGTTCCTCAGCGGCAGCCGCCACGGTATTGACGTTGGCAGCGGCCTCCTCCGCGGCGGCAGCGACCGTCGTGGCCTGGGTCGCCGTCTCAGTAGCCGTAGCGGTCATTGCCTGCGCCGTAGCCTGTAGCTCGGTGGCGGAGGAGGACACCATACCGACGATGCCTCCCACTGCTTGCTCGAAGCTATCGGCCATCTGCCGCATCCCGACTTTACGTTGCTCCTCGGCTGCCAGACGGGCTTGAGCCGTTTCGGCCTCAAGCGCACGGGTGCGGATCATATTGTCCTTAAAAAGCTGAACCGACGAAGCCATTTCACCGATCTCGTCGCGACGCGCCCGGAACGGGATCTCAGCGTGAGTGTCGCCACTCACCAGAACGTTCATGGAGCGGGTCATTTCTTGGATTGGGCGGGAGACCCGAAGCAAGGCAAACGCTGCGGACGCAAGTGCGGCGGCGAGCGCCAGGGCTACCGCCACGTAGGCAGCGAACGCGGCGGAGTTCGCCTCGGACATTGCCGCGGCCGCGTCTTTTTGTGCTCCGCTCTCGTTCAACGCAACATCGCGCACGAGGGCGGTTCGAATTCTGTCAAAGAGAGCGACGGTTTCACGCCCGCTCATCAGGTCGGTGGCAGCAGGGTGATTGCCGGTCGCCATCAAGTGCCGCATTTGCGTGTCGACTCGCTCGTATTCACTCCAAGCGGTGGCGAAAGCCTCGTAGAACGCCCGCTCCTCCGGAGATGAAATCAGTGGTTCGTAGACCTTACGAGCCTTGGCGAGTTCCCCATGCGCTACGGCGAGCTTCCCCTCGTTTTCTTCGACACGCGCCGGGGTGTCCGACAGGGCGAGCATGCGAAGCTCCTTAATTCGAACCTCGTCGACGGTGCTCTTGATCTCGTTGATGGTGACGACGGAGGGAAGCCAATTGCTAGCGACCTCTGTGACCGACTGGCGGATGCTCGCGAGCTTCACCACGGAAAGCGCGCCTTGGCCTGCGCATATGAGCGCGAGAAATCCGAAGGTCGCAGAAAGCGAACTCTTGAGAGACAGATGAATGCGCATGGTCCAGGCTGACGCGGGAGAGACCAAGCGGCGCGCCGCGTACGCGACCGTTAGGTGTTCGGTAACCCAGGCATTCTCGCTTTCAAAAATTAAGTTCATCCATATAATCCCTGAAGCGAAGTTCATTTTTCTTTGAGCGTTCGCCGGAGAACGCTCATGCGCCGCACGCTCATTGCACTATCCTTCCTGCCTTACGCTGTTGCTACCGCCGTGCCGGCCGCTGCCCTCTCATCGAAAGAATGCTCGACGAAGTACGCGGCCGCCAAGCAGGCTGGCACGCTTGGTTCGGTGAAGTGGAACGACTTCCGCAAAGCCCAATGCGGGCCTGAAGCTGCGCCAGCACCGGCTGCTGCGACCGCTCCAAACCCGATGGCGCCAGCTCCCACTAAGACTGCGGCTCCGGCACCAGCCCCAGTCGCGAAACCGGTTGCGCCGGCCCCAGCGCCCATGGCCGCGAAGCCCGCACCAGCACCGATGGCTGGCCCGGCCGTCTTTCCGCGCGCCGTGGACCCGAAATATTCCAGCCAAGCTGCCGGTAAGGGCCGGATGCAGACGTGCTTGGATCAGTACAATGCGAACAAGGTGGCTGCGAACGGTGCCGGCAACGGGGGCATGAAGTGGATCGAGAAGGGCGGCGGCTATTACTCGAATTGCAACAAGGCCCTGAAGGGCTGATCCTTAAGCGACACGCCCTGTTCGGCCACCATCTCGGGCGTGATGTCGCCGGCATAGCACAGCGGCGGGTACCCGCCGGGGCGCGAGTATGCGCTCCGGCGACCGCATGACCGTCCCCCACAATCGGTGTGTGCCAGGCACAGCAGCGCTGCGAAGCCGCGCCAGCGCACCGGGGCAGGTCCGGTAGGCCGGGTCTCCGTGTGACCTGCGGCCGGGGCCGGGAACTGCGCCGGGACGGAAGCACTTTTACCCGGCGTCGCCTTGCGAGACCGTGATTTCATGGATCTCATCGCCCACTCGGAGCGTGATCACGTACGCCTTCGGAGCACCAGTCGCTTGGCTTTGGGGGGCTCGATATGAAGCTGGCCGCCAACCCACTCACCTGGAAGCAGGGTGTTGTCCTCGATGACGTTTTGCTCAAGGGCAGCGAGGTTCGTTGGGTTACCGGAAGCGATGGTGGGGATCGTAGCGAGAGGCGCCCGGAAGAGCCCAGCATAACAGGTGCCGGGCACTGCCGCGTTCTGGCGGGCGTCACGATCCTCGGTCGGTTCGGCGAGATCCCGGAGGGCTGTGCCGAGAGTCTGCAGGGAGGCTGAAATAGAAATGCCTCGCGCAGCGGATTCGCTTGGTCTGCGTGGTCCTGGAGAGCGGTCGGATCATGCCCGACCGTCTTGCTCGCATCACGTGGCGTTGTGATCCTGCCTGCTTGGGTGCTGGACTATTTCCCCGGCCGCGCTCCTCTGCGCTCTGAATTGGCGCACCTCTTCGACGTATTCGGCTCTGCGGCGGGCGATATCCGCATCCCTTTTCGTGACGCTTGCGATGGTCTGGTCAATCCAGTTTTCGATTTTGGCCAAAATCATTTTTAACGCGTTCACGATGGATTCTTTCAGGCGAGGGATAGGGCGGCGCGATGCGGGACGTCGAATATCTCACATAGCAGAGCGGCAACCGATTCCGTGACGAGGTCGTTGCCGGACGCGATAATGTGCTTCTGGTCGGGCGAGTCTACCATGGTGGACTCGCCCGATTTCCGTCCGAGTCTCTCAGCGCGCCGGCTTGGTGGAGCCGGTGGCATCGGGCGCTACCGGTTTGATGCTCCACAACTCGGTCGGCAGGGCGATCGGCGCGTCAGGCTTGTAAAACGCCGAATCCTGGATGTGCGATGTCGTGAAATAGAGGGTTCCGTCCGGTCCCTCAGCGAAGGTGTCGGGCCAGCGCAGGCGCTGGTCCTGGATCAAGGTGGTCAGTGGGGCGCCCTTCGCCGACAGGTCGCGCACCTTGATCGCATCCTCCTGCGGCGCGGTGACGTACATCCGGCCATCCCGGCGAGAAATAATGAGGCCGTCGGCAGGTCCGTTCTCACCGACGATCTCGACGCGCCCAGCCAAACTCTGGTCGGCGAGGGCGGACGGCATCAGCGCCGTCGTCAGGCCGCCAGCGAGCGCTTCGGTGGGTAGGCTGTAGAGCGTCTTGCCCTTGATCGCCTGCCAATACAGCGTCTTGCCGTCCGGTGAGAGGGCGATCCCGTCCGCGGCGAACTCGACACCGCGTCCGTCGGGTCGCCGCAGGGGCTTGCCGTCATAGGTCACGGTCACGCTCGCATCGGGCTGCGTGGTCGGATCGCCGTCGAGGACGCGGCGTGCCTTGCCGCTGTCGAGGTCCACCACCAAAAGGGCGCCCTTCGCCCCAGAATCGGTGAGATAGGCGGTCTTCCCGTCGGGCGAGAACCGTACGTCGTTGAGGTAGGACCCCTGCGGCGCCGCGACCTCGTCGAAGGCGATGGTCCGGGCCGCCATGTTGGTCCGAAGATCGATCTCAACGAGCTTGGGGCCGTTCTTGACGGTGGCGCCCATGGCAGGGGCGGCCGGATCGAGCACCCAGAGGTTCCCGTTGGGGCCGGCGACGACACTCTGGACGCAGACCCAATGGTCCTTGGCCGAAATCTCATCCTTTTTGGCATTGCGCCAGGCGTTCCAGCCTGCGTCGGGGAACGGCGTCAGTTTCCCGTCCTTCAACTCGGCGACCGAGACTTCGGAATCCTCTGTCCAGCGCGGGAAGTTCACGAAGATCCGACCATCCTTCGACACGGTCACGCCGGTGACCTGATGATCGAAGCCCGCCACCTTGGAGAGCGCTGGACCACGCGATGCGCCCGAGGGAGAGGCTTCCGCCGCCTGGAGCGCCGAGGTCATCCCGGCGAGCAGCGTCCCTCCCAGCAAAGCGGCGCCGAGGGCGGTGGTCGCGCATCGAGCCGCCCGGCGCCCCTTCGACAAGGGATGGTCCATGGACTTTTCAGAGGCAGGCATCGGTTTCTCGCTGATGGAGCGGCGGATCAATCTGCCCCGGCAACGCATGAGGTCGCGGTCAAGCTTCATGCCGCAACCGATTTCTTACCCGGTCGCACCTGGACCGGACTGCTGCAGCGGGATTGCTCCAGGAAGACGTGATCCGGCTCTGTGAATCACAAGCACTCCCCACCAGGCCTCGCCGCTTTTCCGCCAACGACACTGCCATGGCTCTCGGCCTGGAGCTTGTCGCCGACGGAGCCCTTTCTGACCAAATCGCGATAGAGTGGTGCAATGCCGCGCCCACTTGAGAGCGCCGTGGTCGGCGCCACGTCGGGAGAATTATCGATTCGACGCTCGACCCTTCGGACGTGGTTTTTCTGCAGGACGCATGGCGACATTCTTCACGGCGGACACGCATTTTGGGGACGCGGCTCTCGTGCAGCGGCGGCGCGGTCTCTTCGGTTCTGTCGAGGGACATGACGAGGCTTTGATCGCGCGTTGGAACGCGGTCGTTAAGCCCGAAGACGAGATCTGGCATCTCGGCGATTTCGCGGCCGATGCGAGCAGGTCGCACTGCGCGGCCGTGTTCGCTCGCTTGAACGGCATGAAGCGGCTTGTGCGCGGAAACCACGATACGAACCGGGTGCTGGAGTTGCCGTGGTACGAGCCGCCGATGGAGAGCGCGCGCATTACGGTGACGGACGCGGAGGGACAGCCGCGGCGCCTGTTTCTGTCTCACTATCCGCATCGGAGTTGGCCGGGTTTCTGGCGAGAGACAAGACACCTGTACGGGCACACCCATGCATGCCTGGCCGATACCAGCCGTTCCTGTGATGTCGGCGCTGATGCGTGCGATTACAGGCCGATCAATTTAGCCGATGTCATCGCGCGCCAAACCGCAGCGGAGCACGCGCCAGAGGAGATGGCCGCGCGCGGCTTACGCTGATCAACACGTCCACCACCGACGCCTCTTCAAAGGCAGTCATGATCGGCGCATTTCCGAGCCACTCCGCTGGTCGAGCTGGCGCTGAACGCGTTGGACCGCCGCCGGAGTCGGTCGATCTGCGTCGCGTACCGGGCCGACGCGAGGGCCGCTGCGCCCTGACGGCGAGACGCGCCTCTCTCGACGGTGGCGACCCCACGGTCGCGCAGAGCGACGGATAGGGCCGATGGCATGCGCCACTCCTGCGAAAGCCGCGCGAGGAATCACATCTAAACCGCGAGGGGTAGGTCCCAGCGGTTCATCCCGGTCGGATGGCGCTCCAGTTGCGGCAGGAACGTCTGTGTTCAATGAGCTCGTGCCGAGACGGCGACTGAAGATTTTCAATCGGCTGATGAATGTATTATAACATTACATCTCGTAATCTGCCGTAATTCTTAGCCTATATCCTGATTTGATAGGCGCGCATTCATGTCGTGACAGCGGTTCTCTGCTCGCTTCGGATCTGGCGCGAAGCCGAGAGGGCGTGTAACGACGGCAAAATGAAGCTGTTACGCCGTCTCTTTCTTGTACGAGCACCCCACACGGTCGCTCTTTCGGCTTCCAGTCCGCTACGAGGCTATGCGGTCTGCACGCTGCCACGTTCCGGCAGTAACTTCTTCTGCGACGTTCTCAGCAGCACGGGCGTACTCGGACGCCCACGCGAATACTTCAACGGTACCGCGCGGCGCACCTACGATGATCCCACCTATCCAGACGATCCGCACGAGCAGATCGATCGTATCTTGACGATGGGAGCGACGCCCAATGGGATCTATGCCCTTAAGACCTTCCCTGGCCTGCACGACCTCGTCGCGCCGCACCTGCGCTGGACCGAGGTTTTACCGAACTTGAGCTTCCTCCGCTTCAAGCGTGGGGACGTCCTGGGTCAGGCGATCTCCTGGGTCCGGGCGAACCAGACCCAGCAATTCCGCAGCACCGACGCGAGTCATGGCGAAGTTGCTTACGACGGAGATGCGATCGCACAAAGATTGCGCCAAATCTGTCAGCGCAATGCCCGGTGGGACATGTTTTTCGCCCGCACCGGCTTGCCGTCCCTCGACGTCACCTATGAGGATTTTTTGGCAAACCCTGATCGTGAGATCGGGCGGGTCACGGCCTTCCTTGGCCTCCCAAAATGTCCGAGCGTCGATCTTACCTCGTCAACGTTCCGGCAACAGAGTGACTCGTCCAGCGTTGCGTGGCGTGACCGATTTCGGGCTGAGCGCGGTGACCCGAACTATGTCGATGTGTTCCAGGATCCCGCTTGAGCCTATTTTGATGAAATTTGTCGCTCGCCTGTTGTCCCAGCGGAACGCTGCGCGCGTCACGCCCATCGTGGGGCCTCCCCAGGCCGCGACACGCGGCTACGCGGTCTGTGGGGCCCCGCGCTCAGGCAGCAATTACTTTTGCGAACTCCTGACCAGCACCGGCGCTCTCGGTCATCCGCGCGAGTATTTCAACGGTCCCGTGCGACGGCAGCGTGACGATCCGACCTACCCGGACGATCCCATGCAGCAGATCGAACGTATCTTGACGATGGGCGCGACACCCAATGGGATCTACGCCCTAAAACTCTTCCCAGGTCTCTTTGACAGCGTTACGCCGCATTTGAAGCTGACTGAGGTTTTGCCCAACATCACCTTCGTGCGGCTGCGCCGGGACGATGTGACAGGACAAGCGATCTCCTGGGTGCGGTCGATGCAGTCTCGGCAGTTTCGCTCCACAGAGGACGTGCAAGGCGAGATCAGCTACGACGGGGAGGCGATCCGTACCTATATCGGGCAAGTCTGCCAGCGCAACGCCCGCTGGGACATGTTCTTCGCGCGCACCGGCATCGTCCCCGTCACAGTGTCTTACGAGGAGCTGACACACGATCCTCAGCAAGCGGTCGATCGGGTCTCCGACGCGCTCGGCGTTGCGCCTCGTCCTCGCATCGTGCTTGGACAGGTCGATCTCCGCATCCAGCGGGACGACGCGAGCCACGCTTGGCGGGCGCGCTTCATCGCCGAATTCGGTGACCCGAACTATATCGACAGCCCCGACTTGCTCGCACGCACGTTATGAGCGCACGAAATTCATACGAACCCTGAATGATCAGAAGCCGTTGGCCCAGGCGCGCAGATCGATTGGCCTGATGCGCCAGGGCTACTCGATGAGCCTGTTCCAGGCGTCACAGGAAGGGTCGAGGATGGCTTCGCAGGAAGCAAAGATCTGATTGCCGAGCGAATTCTCGCGCGGGCCCTGCCAGAGGCTTTCCACCGGGTTCAGTTCAGTGGCGCGCCACGGCAGGGGCAGCAAAGTGAGGGTGCCGGTCACGATGAGCGTATTCGGGCCTGTGCCACCGGGCCGGATCGAGCAGGAGCACAGCGTGCGCTCCGGGCCCGACAGCGTTTGCGATCTCGACCGCGTGCCGGTTCATCGCTTGGGTGGTGCAGCGGGGCATGACGAGCCTGGCTCCCGTGTCGCGGGTCGGGCAGATCGCATCGAAGTGGTCGGTGAACGCGGTGCGCGGGCTACCCGCTTAGATCACAGACAGCGCCAGCGGGCGACGGATCTGATCCGGGGCGCGCGCACATTCTCGAAACGGGCACCCAGGGCCTCGGCATCGAAGTCTGGCCGCATCGGCACGGGAGCAGCCATCCCATCCGCGTCAACGTCCGAACCCGAAGACACAACCATGGGCCTTTCTCGACCGCCACCCAGCGTGAGCCCCGCTCAACGAGGCCCGGTCTAAAACCGTTCGCTGAGCAGACCCTGCCGGAACAGGGCAGGATTACTAGGCATCTACAACCAGGATATTCCGGCAATTTTTGATACTAATTTATCCTGACCTTGAAATGGTTGGTCTAACTGCTAATGATACTCCCAGAAAAATCATAAATTGGAGGCATCATGCGCTTGATTGAAGGTGCACAATTGCTCGCGCACTGTCTTCACACTGATGCGCGCGGAGACTTGGTCGCTTTCGAAGAGTTTAAAAACCTTCCTTTCCCGCTTGAGCGTGTTTTCTTCATAAAGGTCGACGCACCTGAGGTTGTTCGCGGAGGACACGCAAATTCCTGCGACGAGTTGATTGTGGCTCTCTCTGGATCGGTTCTCGTTGAGGTCGATAATGGTCGTGAGCAATCCCACATCCGCTTGTGCACCCACGATCAAGCCCTCTGGGTTAGAGCTGGGGTAATCATTCATCTTCGCGAGTTCGTACCGGGAACCCTCATTCTCGTCTGTGCGTCGGCGCGTTACGAGGACACACGCCACTATAGCCGCGCCCAGCCGCATCTGATGAGGACCGATTGTTACGCATGATTCCGCAGGCTGCGCCGCCTCAGCGCATCGCTCGTTTCAGGCGCGAAATTGATGCTGCCGTCGCCTCGGTGCTCAGTGGAACCAGCTACATCCTAGGATCGGCCGTAGCGTCATTCGAGACAGCCTTCGCGCGGTACAACGGCAGCAGCCACTGCATCGGTGTCGCTTCAGGCACGGATGCGCTTGCGCTCGCTTTGCGCGCGCTCGGGATCGGACCGGGAGACGAGGTAATCCTACCGGCGCTCACCTTCGCCGGTAGCGCTCAGGCCATCCTCCACTGCGGTGCCCAGCCAAAGTTCGTCGAGGTCGACCCACGGACCCGGTGCATCGATCCAGCGGCGGTGGCGGATGCCATCAACGGCCGCTCGGCTGCCATTGTGCCGGTGCACCTGTTTGGCCACCCTTGCGATATGCCAGCGTTGATGGCGCTCGCGGATCGGCATCAGCTGGTTGTGGTTGAGGACTGCGCCCAGTCGCATGGCGCCACTTTGGATGGACGGAGCCTCGGCACGTTCGGTCATGCGGCAGCGTATTCGTTCTATCCGACCAAAAATCTCGGCTGCATCGGCGATGGCGGCGCTATCGTGACGAGTGATCCGGGCCTTGCGGACCGCCTGAGATCGCTCCGGAATTACGGTTTCGCACCGGGCGAACGGATTAGCCGTACCCTCGGTTTCAATGCACGCCTGGACGAGCTTCAAGCTGCGATCCTACTGACACTTCTGCCACATCTTGAGGCTAGCAATACGGAACGTCGGACGATTGCATCGCACTATCGCGCACGTCTCGAACACTGCCCAGCCCTCGGCCTTCCGCCAGACTTAGAAGGCTGCGTCTACCACCAGTTCGCTCTGACATATCGAGATCGTGACGGGCTGATGGCTCACCTTGCGGCCTCCGGGATCGGCAGCGCGATTCACTACAATCCAGGCCTGCATCGGCATCCCGCTTTCCTGGGCTGCGAAGCCTCGTCCCTTCACGCTACGGACGCTCTGAGCGAAACCCTCCTGAGCCTGCCGATCCAGCCCGAAATCGCCAAAGGGGCAGTGGATCGGATCGCCGATGCCGTGCTGGCTTTCGTCGAAGCCGACAGCCGATGACTGGCGTCCTTCTCTTCGGCACCGGCTCACCGATCCTCATCGATGTCGTCGAGAGTCTGTATCGCGCAACGCTGCCCATCCGGGCCGGTATTCGCAATCGGAGCGGCGACTGCCATCTGCCCGACGATCTACCCGCCCTCGCGATCGGCGATCTCGACGAGGTCCTGCGCACGCTGCCCTTCCTCGTGCCCCTGTTCACCCCGGCGCACCGCCAGGTCGCTGCGCGGGAGGCGGCGCAGGCTGGTCTCGCGCGGCCCTTTACTCTGGTCGATCCGAGCGTGCCGAAACCGCGACGGATCGAGATCGGACCAGGCGGCTACGTCAATGCCGGCTGCAGCCTCGGCGGCGGCTCTGAATTCGAGGAGTTCGTCTTCGTCAATCGCGGCGCCAGCGTTGGACATCACGCCCGTTTCGGTGCCTTCGTGTCGATTGGGCCCGGCGTTGTCATGGCCGGCCACGTGACGATCGGCCGGGGCGCAGTGGTGTGCACAGGCGCGACGATCCTCCCGAACATCACGATTGGCGATAATGCTGTCGTAGGAGCTGGCTCTGTCGTAACCCGCGATGTTCCTCAAGCAACGCTCGTTCTCGGCAATCCGGCCCGTATCGTTCGGCGGGAGATCGGCGGCTACAAGGGATCGCCCGTCACGTGAGGAAGCCCGTCGTTCACCTCTACACGGTGTGCTGGGACGAGGCCGACATGCTCGGTTTCTTTTTTCGCCACTACGATCCCTTCGTGGACCGCTACATCATCTACGACGACGGCTCCACGGATGGATCTCGCGAGATCCTGACACGCCATCCGAACGTCGAAGTGAGGAGCTTCCAGCGCGTGGAGGCACAATCCTTCGTGCTGTCACACAAAGTCATGCAAGACGAAGCATGGAAGGCGAGTCGCGGCCATGCGGACTGGGTGATCGTCACGGCCATCGACGAACACCTGCATCTGCGCGATCGCTCAATGGTGGAGTATCTCGCCGAGCAGAGGGAATGTGGGGTCACTCTGATCCCCGCCCTCGGCTTCGACATGAATGCGCCGAAGATGCCCTCCGACGATGGTCTCCTTGTCCGGCGGGTGACAAACGGCAGGGCGCGGATCGCGTTCAACAAGCTCAGCATATTCGACCCGAACGCCCTGCGTGAGACAGGCTTCGGTCCCGGACGACATTTAGCCGAGCCAGACGGTGAGTTGCGGTTCCCCTCGCGCGACACACTAATGCTCTGGCATTACAAGCATCTCGGCTTCGAACGGAATGCGAGTCGCGAGGCCGCGCAGGCATTACGGCTTGGGACCATCGATGTCGCAGAAGGCTATGGCCAGCATTACCTCTGGACGAAGCAGAAACTGCGTGAGTTCTGGAATGAGATGGAGTCTTGCTCCACTGATCTCGCAGCGGACGGTTTTGAAGCCAACGATGCGTGCGTCCGGCCACTCTGGTGGGAGGAGCGCAGCGAGATGACCCGTGTCGAGGCGGCGCCCCTCCGCCCACTTGCATCGTTGCCGGCGACAACACGCATTAATCCAATGGTGTCGGTTCTCGTCAAAACTTACAACCACGCCGCTTACGTTCGCCAAACGATTGAAAGCGTACTCGATCAATCGTTCCAAGACTTCGAAATCGTAGTAACCGACGACGGCTCGACCGACGGCACTCTGTCAATTCTTAAGACTTTTGTCGATCCGCGCATCAAGCTGGAAGCGCATCCGCGCAACCTCGGTATCTCGACGGCAATGAATACGACGATCGCGCGAGCCAGCGGCCGGTACCTCGCGATCTTGAACTCTGATGACTGGGCATTGCCGGGGCGCCTCCGCCGCCAAGTTGAATTTCTCGAGGCGAATCCGCAGGTCTCACTGGTGTTCGGCCAGCCACGCACCGTCGGTGAGGGCGGGCTACCGACGCCCCCCTTTAACGATTTCACGCTGCCGCTTCGTTTCCCAGACTTCAGCCGCCGCACGTGGCTGAGGCAGTTCTTCTTTCACGGAAATTGTCTGTGCGCACCGACGGCGATGATCCGCCGCGAAGCCTACGACGACGCCGGAACGTACGACCCGCGCCTGACGAATCTTCAAGATCTCGACATGTGGATACGGATGCTGATTGCGGGGCATAACATCAGCATGTTGTCCGAGCCGCTGAGTGCCTTTCGTATCCGCGCCGATAATGCCAATGCAAGCGCACCAAGCGAGGAGAACAGACTACGCTCGAATTTCGAGGCATCTAAAGTCCTTGAGCATTTCGCTGTGATCGACGAGCCTTTATATCGCGAAGTGTTTTCGGAAGACCTCGTATCGTCTGATCTGCCGATTGCGCTACGGATCGCCGAACTCGCACAACGCAGCGGCCAGCTTCACCAGCAAAATTTTGCGCTGAATTGTCTCTATGAATTCGCTGAAAAGCCGTCAGAGATAGAGCGCTTGCGGGACTGGAGCGGCTCCCTCGATATCTCCAATATTCGCTCGGTCGATCGCCTAAATGTTGAAATCCGGCTGCGCGATCGTGATCTCGCCCAGCAAGCAGAAGCCGCTGCAGTTCAGAATTTTACCGTCGCAAAAATTAGCCACGACATGGTGGCGAGCGAGATAGAACACAGGCACTTGACCGCGGAATTGCAAAATCAGATATTGGATAAAAGCGAGAAATTAAAATGTGTTTCTCAAAAATTGAAACGCAGTAAGATAGAATTCTATAGGCTTTCAAAAAAAGTCACGAAAAAAGAATATGCTTTGACGAAAGAAATTCAGTTTCGAGCGAAAGAGTCTCATAATTTTTCAAATAAAATTCAAGAAGCCGAGGCTTTTCTGGCAGATGCGCGCCTGCATCTCGCCGCTACAATTGCGTCACGCGAGTTAATGCGCAAATCATTATCGTGGCGGTCGACCTATTTTTTACGTTGGATTGGACGCGCCGTGAAATCTTACACCCACCGTTGACTTTTTATTCTTATTTTCCGATTTAATTTTATCTAATCGACTGAGAAAAATAATACAAGATTATAGTAGATTACTTCTAACAATGAGACAGGGTAAAAATTGAGCAGAATCGTAATTTAGATTTACATCGTTGGATAGCATGCTGAGCATCTATCAGTTTGAACCCTTGTCGTTGACGGCCTGACTCCGCCTGTGATTCAGGGCCTCTCACTGATGCGAGAGGTGGTCGGGATCGTGAGCGGAATTAGGATCGTCGCGGACGGGCTGGTGGACGAGTTCAAGCGCCTGCTGCCGTGGCA